>PKTU01000072.1 GCA_002869005.1 Deltaproteobacteria bacterium | reverse complement strand
TCCCATATCATATTGAGGATTTCTTCGCGCGTTTCTCCGTAGTCACTGTGATGTTTAACTTCTCGGAGGTCGGCACCTACGCCCATCTCGGCAAAGGGCTCAGGGCTCTCGGTCACCAAAGCGTCAACGGCTCTGAACTGGCTGTGGGTGTAGTAGTAATCACGGTGCCCCGTCGATAGTATGAGGGGGTATTTTTCCAGAAACTCACGCTTCGAGCTTCTTGGGCTCCGCTCGGGCTCAATGTACTCAGGCAGCGGATTTGCGCCGACATCCGCAAGCGCCTGGCTATAGATCTCAATCTTGCCTGAGGGAGTTTTGAAGTAGCGGCCGTTATCCGGCACCTCATAGGCTTTATGGTTGTAATAGGTGCCCTCGGGCGTCTCGTTCAAGAGGCCCTCGAAGGTAAGTCCGGAGGGGTCAAGCTCGAAGCGGATGAGGTCTTCTTCCGTCTCCCACGGGAAGTCGTCGCCGATTCCAAGGCGCTTGGCAAGCTCGGTGAAAACCCACCATTCAGAGCGCGACTCGCCGATTGGCTCTATGCACTTCTTCCTGAGCATGAGGTATGGCAGGCAGTGACAGACGTTGTAGGTGTAAGCCAACCCCCACTTCTCAAGGTGCGAACAAGCGGGAAGGACGTAATGAGCTTCCTTCGCCGTCTCGGTCAGGAACATGTCGTGGACAACCAGAAGCTCCAGCCGCCTGAATGCTTCACGGAAGGCGTTGGAGTCCGCCATCGAGACAAGAGGGTTCCCGCCAACTACCCAGAAAGCCTTTATCTTGTCGGGTATGGACTCGGGGACCTTTGTTATGACGCCGTACGGGCTCTTACGTCCCCAGACCTCGATGAAAAGTGGGTAGNTCCATGCCAAGGGGCTCTCCCTCGACGTTCATCCCAACATTGCCGAAGAATGGGCGCGGGCTTATGACCCAGCCGCCGGGCACGTTGATATTACCAGTTATTATCTGAAGTACAGAGAAGGCTCTGCTGTTTTGAGTTCCACCCGCGGTCTGGTCCTGGGTGCATGTTCCCTGGTATATGCTTGCGCCTTTAGTCGTGGCAAACATGCGGGCCAATTCGCGGATCTTCTCCGCGGGCACCCATGTTATCTCCTCAGCCCACTCCGGGGTGAAGGGGCCGACGCTCTTGGCGAGTTCATCGTAGCCGATGGTGTGCTTGTCTACGAATTCGTGGTCCACCAAATCTTCGTTGATTATTACGTTGATCATCGCCATGGCCATCGCGCCGTCGGTGCCCGGCCTTATCTTGAGGTACATCTCCGCGTTGTCCGCGAGAGGTATCCGGCGAGGGTCGATCACAACCAGTTTAGAGCCCTTGGCAAGGTTCTCCTCAAGGCGCAGCTTCAAGGGGAAGTCGCTCGCGTCAGGGTTGTGCCCCCAGAGGATATAGAGCTTTGAGTCCAGCTCCTCCGTGGGGTACTTGCCAAAGGTGATCTGTCGTGTACGAATACGCATACGGTAGCAGACGCTCTCGACGGAGAAGAAATTTGGAGATCCGAACGCCGCCTTGAAACGCTGTGTGAGACCTGCCATCTCAAGATTTTCAACGCCAATGGAACCGCTGAAGACGCCGAGAGTCTGAGGGCCGAAGTCCGCCTTCAGCTGGAGCAGCTTTTCAGCGATCTCGTCAAGCGCCTGCTCCCATGAGATCGGCACCAATTCGCCGTCTACCCTTTTCATGGGAGTTTTTAGGCGCTTTGGGCTGTATATGTGAGGCAGCATCGCTTCGCCCTTGGGGCATAGCTCACCATGGTTGATTGGATGGGATTCAAGCCCTTCGACTTTTACCGCTACGCCGTCCTCCACCGTCATACGCGTCCCGCAGCTGTGGTAACAGAGGGTGCAATCGGTGAGGATCTCTTTGACGTTGGACATTTCGGTTCTCCGTATACTATTTTTAATGAAGGCTCTCTTTAGCCGGGTTGTCTGTCGCTATCTCCACGAGGCCGCCTTTGCTGAAGCGGTTGATTTTAATGCCGCCCGGCATCCTCGGAAAATCATCAAGTATCAGTAATTCATCCGGCAGCTTGAACTTCGCCACCTTGCCCTTCATAAACTCACGAACCTCGGCGAGGGTCAACCCCTTATCACTGTCGTGAAGCTTGGCGCAGACGCAGATTGATTCACCAAGTACAGGGTTCGGGGTGCTTACAACGCTGACTTCCGCGATATTGCCCTGGTCAACCAGTATAGCCTCAAGCTCCGATGGGATTATTTTAAAACCGCCGCGGTTAATCCAGTCTTTCAGCCGTCCGAGAATTTTAAAGTTGCCGCTGGAAGATTTGACACCCAGGTCGCCTGTGTGGAGCCAATCGTCTACAAGCTGCTTTATCGTCTCTTCAGGCTTATTCCAGTAACCCTTCATGACATGCCAGCCGGAGATGATTATTTCGCCCTCTTCATTTTCACCCATCTCCTTGCCTGTAACCGGGTCGACTATCTTAACCTCAGTGCCCGGAATGGGCTTCCCGATGAAATGCTCCCTAACCTCAAGCGGCGACCCATAGGGCAGTATTATTGAGTTTCCGGGGCCGACTTCAGAGGAGCCAAGGAATGATGAGATATAAACGCCCATCTTTTCTTCTACATCTTTTATAAGGCCCGCAGGAGCTATCTGCCCCGCGATCATACCCGCGCGCAACGATGATAGGTCGAAATCACCTCGGTCCTTCGCGGCAAGCTCCATAAGGTAGTGAGCAGGCGCTCCGGGCTGAAGGGTTACCCGCTCCCTCTCAATCAGACTGAAAGCTTCCGTGGGGTTGAAGGCATCCATCATAACCACGGTCGCGCCCAAGACTACCGGCTGTACGAGAAGCGCCCCGCAGCCGTAGGAGTGACCCATGGGCAGGAAGCCCAAAAATACGTCATCCTCCTTCGCATCAACGCAAAGTGAATAGGATAGCCCGGCGCGGAGCACCTGGGATTGCCCAATCATCGCACCTTTTGGCTTACCCGTCGTTCCGGAGGTATAAAGCAGCATGGAGAGGTCGTCCGGCTTGACATCCTGATCTTCATGGGGCACTGACGCCGCATCGGATGAAGCGAGTTCAACGAAGGATAGCACGCCCTCTTCACCGCCAAAATCGCCTTTTTCAGAGACGACTATGATGTGCTCAAGCTCCGGCAGAGACCCCTTCAAGCTTAGCAGAGAATCTTTATAGTTAAAGTTCTGCCAACTCTCGAAAGCTACGACTGCCTTGGCTTTGGAGTCACCCAGAATGAATGAGGACTCCTTCTCCCTATAAGCAGGGTTTATCCACGCTACTGCAACGCCCAGCTTCTGAAATGCATAGAAGGCCAGATTCAATTCCAGCGAGTTGGGCATATAAATCGCGGCCATGTCGCCTTTTTTAAGGTTAAGTGAATAAAGGGCATTTGCGAGCCGGCCGGCTCTCTCTTTAAGGTCATTGAAGGTCATCCGCTCATCGCGCAGGATGAAGACCTCTTTTTCAGGCAATCTTTCGGCGGTTTTTGTAACTTGGTCCCAGATGTTTATGGAAGCTAGCGGTGCGTAGGGTGTGTTATCCATAGGGGCCTCGTCTCATCTAGTAAAACATTATTTCATTTATGTATCTTGAAATTCTACCATCACACCTCCCGCTGTCAAGGGAAAAGTACCTCCGGCTTCCGGGGGAATAGCCCCCAAATACACAGAAATTATTTACATATAATAAGCTTTTTTATCTGCTTTAAAAGCTTTCCGTCGAGGTCCGGGCATCCCCGGCGTATTTGTATCCCGACAGACACTTACATGTTGACAGGAAAAATTTGTATAGGTAGTTTAGAAATCACATTTCACTTAATGAAATAACACATCCGTCAGGAGCTTATTCATACATGGATGCACTATCAAAGCCCAGAAGCGCCTCAACAGGCAGATACAACATAAGGGCGATAGAACGAGCCATCGCAATCCTCAACCTTTTCTCCAGAGAGCGCAGCCTTATGACGCTTGATGAGATCACCCGCGACACTGGTCTCTCAAAGTCTACTGCGTTCAGGGTTTTGGCTACGCTTGAACAACATGGCTACGTAGTAGTTGACGAGAACTCAGGAAAGTATCGCCTGGGCGCAATATTTCTCTCTCTCGGCGCGGCGGTGCTTACCTCTACAAACCTTCGCAAAGTCGCCAGCCCATTCCTGAACAAGTTAAAGAGCACGCTTAATGTTACGGTCCTGATGGGCGCGCCGGTTGACGGCTCGCTCGTATATATCGACAGAAAAGAGGCACCAGGCCCCGTCCACATCTCCTCAGATATAAGCTGGAGGCGCGACCCCATACATTACGGCATGCTGGGAATGGTGCTTCTATCCTCTTGGGATGATGAAGAAATCTCTGACTACCTCAAAGAGAACAAACTCATTGCCTATACAAAAAACAGCCTCACAAAGGTTGACCAGTGGCTTCAGCGGGTCAAGGAGATACGCGAGGCGGGTTACGTGGTGGAGTTTGAAGAAGCGATCGATGGCGTGTGGGGGGTTGCGGCTCCGGTAAAGAACTCTAATGGAGAAGTTGTCGCCGCAGTGGGGGTAGCGCAGCCCATCTCCGCAAAAAATTCCGTGCTGGTATCCGAGACCATCGGCTCGGTTACCCGCTGCGCGGAAGCAATATCCTCCGAGTTGGGATACCGCTCCTCCGGCTCCTTCTAAAAGCATTCAAGAAAAACTCTCTTACTTCCCGGCCCACTACAAATAAAGAGAGGCCCTGCGCCGCCGATTGCGGTGCCAAGGCCTCTTTATATCGGACTTTCTCCCTGAATAAAGGGCAGAGAAGCTCTTGTTTCAGCCTACATCTTCAAATGAACGCGCCAGCACGTAGGCTGCCTGCAAAGCAGAGGTGGGGCATAGCGGGAAACACTCCTTGCAGTCCCAACACTCTTTTGCCGCTATCTCCGGGATGAAACTAATCTCGCGGCTGGCCCCCTGGTCCACAAAGGTTACCGCGTTCTTTCCCTTTATCTCATCGCAGTAGCGCACGCAGAGGCCGCAATGTATGCAAAAGGAGGACTCTCTGCGGTATTTTCCCGGGTCAGCCTTATACTCTTTCGCCATCTCCGCCAGATCATGGGAATCGGGAGCATGGGCCAGCATCAACTCCAGAATTGTCTTCCTGATCTGGTCGATCTTCTCGGAGCGTGTGCGGACAACGATATCCGCCTCCACCGGATAAACACAGCCCACTACGTACTTTGTGCGTCCCCACGCTTCGACCTCCACGGTGCAGATGCGGCACCCACCGTAAGGTTCGAGCTTGTCGTGGTGACAAAGCGTCGGGATCTCTATCCCGACCGTACGGGCGGCATCCAGCAACGTCATGCCTTCAGCGGCTACAACTTCACTACCATCTATCGTTAAGCGGACTTCACTCATTTTGAAACACTTTCTCTTCTCGGGCCCTTAATCAGGCTCAGTTTGACTGAATACCGCAGCTTCCGGCAGGGCACTTCTTCTCATTTATATGAGCTTCGTACTCCGCCTTGAAATATCTTAGCGCGCTCCTAAGCGGGTCCGGCGCTGTCTTGCCAAGCGAGCAGAGCGAAGCCACCGACATCGTATCCGCGATCTCTTCCAAAAGCTCTATGTCTCCCGGACGACCCTCGCCACTGCACATGTCGTTAAGGATATTTAGCATCTGCCGCATGCCTTCACGACATGGCGTACATTTGCCGCAGGACTCCTTGGTGAGAAATTCAACGAAATAACGGGTTAGCGAGACCATGCAGGTCTCGTCGTCGATCACTAGCAACGCGCCGGCGCCCATCGGCGCCCCAAGCTTGCCAAGCTCATCGAAATCAAGCGGTGTGTCTATGAGGTCTGCCGGTATGGAGCCGCCCATCGGACCGCCGAAATGGATCGCCTTTAGCTTCTTTCCCTCAACGACACCGCCACCGATAGTCTCAACCACCGTTTTTAGTGATGTGCCCATCTCAACTTCAACCACGCCAATATTGCGGGCGCTGCCGGATAGAGAGATCAGCTTGCTGCCATTTGACTTCTCTGTGCCCATACCGGCGAACCAATCCACGCCATTGTTGATTATTCCGGGTACATTGGCCCAAGTTTCGACGTTATTGAGGTTGCTCGGCATATCGTTGACACCGCTTACGGAGGTGCGAACGTATTTGGGACGTGGCTCCGGCATCTTACCTTCAAGCGAACGCATCAGCGCGCTCGACTCGCCGGAGACGAAGATGCCGACGTCAAAGTGCACCTCTACATCAAAATCAAACCCCGAGCCCAAGATATCTTTGCCCAACAGACCGGCTTCACGCGCCTTGTCTATCGCCCTGTTCAGGTTCGCCAATAGCATGGGGCTGTCGTGGCGGGTTTAGATAAACCCCTTCGTCGCGACAATTGCGAGGGCTCCGATTATAAGCCCCTCCAGCACCAGATGAGGATTGCCTGTAAAGAGCGCCCTGTCCATAAAAGCGCCGGGCTCACCCTCGTGGCCGTTTACGATCACGTACTTTTGTTCACCCGGAGCGTTGCGGGTAGTCTCCCACTTCTTCCCGGCGGGGAATCCGCCGCCTCCCCTGCCCCTTAAATTTGACTCTTTGACATCATTCAGAATCGTTTCGGGGGTCATGGTAAAGAGAGCCTTCGACAGCGCGGAGTATCCGCCTATGGCAAGATAGTCCTCGATGCTGGTCGGATCTATCCGGGCATTGTCGCCGATGAGGATTCTCGATTGCTCACGATAGAAGGGTATATCATTGAGGGTCTCGGCACTCTTCCCGGTATCGGGGTCGGTGTAGAGGAGCCGCTCAATGGGCTTTCCACCCTTTGCCGCCTGAGCTACTATCTCAGCCGCATCTTCAGCGCCGACTTTTACGTAACAGGTTTGCGTTGGGTTAACGATGACCACCGGCCCCATCTCGCAAAAGCCGAGGCAACCCGTTGCCATAACCCTTACCTTGCCCTCCAGCCCCTGCGCCTTAACCGCTTCTTCAAAGGCGGCAACTACCGCGCCGTTGCCAAGTGCGTGGCAGTTGGGCGCCGCGCAAACCGCGATAGAGGGCGCCTTGGGGTCGCGCGCTTCCACGATTGCTTTACGAATCTCTTCAAGTTTCTCGGGCGAGCCGATCCTTTGCATATTTCGTCCTTACTTTACGCTTTTGAGCACGTCTTCGGTTTTGCTCGGGGCAAGTCGCCCGTGATATTGGCCGTCCACCATCATCACCGGACCCAGCGAGCAGGCGCCCATACAGTTGACCGCGGTAAGACTGAATTTTGACTCGCTGTCGGTCTCTCCGGGGCGGATACCCGCCACTTCGTAGACAGTATCCAGAACTTTCTGCGCCCCGCGAAGGTGGCAGGAGGTACCGGTGCAGACATGAAGCTCATGGTCTCCCTTGGGGACAAGGCTGAATGTCTTATAAAAAGCGGCTATCTGCTGAACCTTCGCCAGCGGAACGCCAAGCCTTTCGCTTACTCTCTCCAGCGCCTCCTTAGGCAGCCAGCGGTTGTGATGCTGGATGTCCATGAGGATCATTATCAGCGCCCTTGGCTTGGCGTCGAATTTATCGATGATCTGGTCGATCTTCTCCTGGGTCATATCTTGAACCTCTTCGCCTAGACCGCTTTAGCCAAGCGGAAACGCTTATCTTCTTCGTCGTAACGTACCAGCCCGTGTTTAGAGGAGTTGCCTATATGGCGGGCAACCTCCGAGGTGCTCATCCCGAGCGCCTCCGCCAGTTCGGCCGCGCTGCTGGCGGATTTAGCCAGCTCCGAAAGTATGAGGCTTATGGCGAGCTTGTCTCCAACCAAATCCTTGAGTAGCCGCTTTACGTCGGGGGAGTTGAAATACTCTGCGTACTTCTCTGCCGTATCGAAACGCACCCGTAGCCGCTCACGCTCAACAAGCCGCACATTTGGAAGCAACCTGTTAAGAGCCACGAAACGTTCAGCAAGCTGCTCCGGCGTGATCCCTTCACCCTTGCCAAGCGGGCCGAGTTCCTTTATACGGGAGCTGAACTCGTTGACTATCTGTACAAAGCGCATGCCCTCACCAGCGGACATTTGCGCTATACGAAGACGCCCCGGGTCAATGCCGATAAAACCGAGCAATTGTTTGCATAGCTCGACCATGTGCGCCGCGTGGTAGTTTCCGCCGGTATCGTAGTGGCAATCGCCGAGGTGGCACCCTCCGATGAGGACACCGTCCTTGCCGTTGGCAAAAGCCCTTATCACGTGGGAGAGGTCAACCCTCCCCGTACACATAATGCGGATAAGTTTTATATCAGTTGCATATTGGAGTCTGGACACGCCAGCCAGGTCAGCAGACCCGTACGCTCACCAATTGCAGACAAAGCCCAGAATATCGGGCCGGTGCGAGAAGCTGGTTCCCATCTTATTCTCCTTAAAGGTTAACCTTAACTTGCCTTAAAACCATTCCCGGCATTGCGCTCCTACGCAGCATCTATCTGCGAGGCTATCTCACACTCGGTATAGTGTTTGAGGTCTACGGCACCTGTCGGGCATTTCGTATTACATAAACCGTCACCCTTGCAAAGAATCGGATTTACGCGCGCCTTTTTGCCTGCGGGGGTGTCATGAAACCCTATCGCGTTGTAGCTGCAAGCGGTGATGCACGCGCCGCAGGATATGCAGTCGGACTCCTGCACCTGGGCCACAGCGCCGGAAGCGCTCACCGCGTCCCTCGCCAATACATTCGCCGCGCGTCCGGCAGCGCCAAAGGCCTGGCTTATAGCTTCAGGAATACGTTTTGGGTAATGAGCGCTACCACAGAGAAAGACGCCGTCAGCGGCAAAATCCACCGGACGAAGTTTTACGTGGGCCTCCTGAAAGAAGCCGTCAGGGTTGAGCGAAACCTTGAACTGGCGTGCAGCTTCCTGACTGCCCTCCGAGGGTACGACGGCGGCTGCGAGAGTTACGAGGTCCACGTCGATCTCCAGCATCTTGCCGAGGATCGGATCGGGCACAGTCACTTTAAGCGCCCCGCCGCTCTCTTTAACAACCGGTTTGGCTTCGGGCTCATAGCGTATGAACTTTACATCCATCCCGGCGGCTTCGCGGTAGGGTTGCTCGGCCATGCCGTATGTGCGCATGTCTCTGTAAAGTACGTAAACCTCTTTATTGGGGTCCGCCTTTTTAAGGGCGATAGCATTTTTCACTGATTGGGTACAGCAGAGGCGGCTACAATAGTTGCGCTCCTCGTCGCGGCACCCGACACACTGGACCATTGCAACACTCCTTGCGCCCTCGACGAGCTCGGAGCCCTCCACCAGAGCCGCCTCCAGCTCCAAGGAGGTCAACACCTTTTCGCTCTCGCCATATAGGTACTCGGTGGGCTTGTACTCCTCGGCGCCGGTAGCGAGCACGGCTACGCCGTGCGCTATTGTGCGCTCCCGGTTGCCTGTCGTTACAGTCGTGTTGAAGTCGCCGATATATCCGTTGACCCGGGTTATGCGAGAGCCGGTCCATACATGTATGAGCGGGTTTTTATAGACCGCGTTGATGAGCCCATCAATATGTGACTGTACGTCCATCCCTTCGATGGTTGTAGGCACTCTGCGGGCCATGCCGCCGAGCTCCTCTTCCTTCTCGACTAGGTACACCTCAAAGCCCTGGCTTGCCATACTGAGCGCGGTGGTCATGCCGGAGAGCCCGCCGCCGACAACGAGACCGGCTTTGTTCACGGGGAGCTCATACTCCGGCAGGGGCTCAAGCAGAGCGGCGCGTGAGACCGACATGCGCACTATCTCCTTGGCCTTAGCGGTGGCCGCTTCTTTCTCTCTGGAGTGGACCCAGGAGCAATGCTCGCGGATATTAGCCATCTCGTAGAAGTATGGGTTTATCCCGCCCTCACGGCATGTATCTCGAAAGAGGGGTTCATGGGTACGCGGGGTGCACGCCGCGACTACGACGCGGTTCAGGTCTTTTTCCCGTATCTGGTCGGAGATATCCTTTGCATTCTCGGTTGAGCAAGCGAAGAGGCTCTCCTGCGCGTGGACTACGTTGCCAAGGGTTGAGGCGTATTCCACAACCGCCGGCACATCGACCACTCTGCCGATATTGGCTCCGCAATGGCATACAAAGACGCCAATCTTAAGGTCCTCCCCTGAGGTGTCCTTCTCTTCAGGGTAGACGCGTTCACGGGAGAGCTTGCCCCTGCGATAGGAGAGCATCTGGCTACAGAGCGCATCGGCTCCGCTGGCGGCAACTACAGACTCCGGTATGTCCAGCGGGCCGGTGAAAGCGCCGCTGACGAAGATGCCGGGACGGCTAGTTGCAATGGGATTTTCCGGACTGGTTTTGCAAAAACCGTATTCATTCAGCTCTACACCGAAGGTCTCGGCCAACTCCTTGACGTTCTCCGTCGGGTTTATCCCCACCGAGAGCACCACCATATCGAACTCCGCCTCCTTTACCCCATCATCAGGAGTGGAGTAGCGGATGGTCAGGTTCTTTGTCTCCGGGTCTTCGCCCGCCATTGAGACGTAGCTGCGGATGAATTCGACGTCTGAGAGATTCTCGGCGCGCTGGTAGTAACGCTCGAAGTCTTTACCGAAGGCGCGTATATCATTGTGGAAGACGGTGGCCTTTATATCCGCGTCATGGTCCTTTGCGAGGATTACCTGTTTTTGAGTGTAAGCGCAGCATACCGCGGAGCAGTAGCTGTTGCCGCCGGGACGGACCTGGCGGGAGCCTACACATTGGATCCAACCTATTTTTTCAGGGTGTTTGCCATCGGAGGGGCGGCGGATATGACCGTCATAGGGCCCAGTGGAGCAGAGGATGCGCTCAAAGTCGAGGCTCGTCACTACGTTCTGCATGCTCCCATAACCGTAGTCCCCACGAAGGGACGGGTCGAAGACCTCGTAGCCTGGCGAGAGAAGCACCGCACCGACGTTAAGCTGCTCCAGCTTTACGCTCTGGTGCAGATCGATGGCGTTATGTTTGCAAACACCGCTACAGATAGTGCACTTCTCTCCCTGTAGATAGAGGCACTCATCGGGGTCAACGTAGGTAACCAGCGGAACGGCCTGGGAAAAGTAGATGTGTACCGCCTTGTTCTCGGAAAGATTTTGATTGTAGGGGTCCGAAACCTTGGCGGGGCAATATTCCACACAGACACCGCAGCCGGTGCATTTGTTTTCTATTATGTAACGGGGCTTCCTTGCGAGGGTGATATTAAAATCACCAGCGTGCCCGCTTACTTCACGCACTTCGGTGTAGGTCAATATCTCTATGTTCGGGTGGCGGCTGCACTCGATAAACTTGGGCGATTCGATGCACATCGAGCAGTCGTTGGTGGGGAACGTCTTATCCAGCTGCGCCATCTTGCCGCCGATGGAGGGGGCTTTATCGACAAGCACCACCCTAAAGCCGGCGTCGCCGAGGTCAAGAGCAGCTTGTATGCCGCTTATGCCCCCGCCGACTATCAATACGTCGGCGTGGTCGCTCTCAAGGGAGTGTTCGAGCCGGAGGTCGTCTAACGATAATTTTTCCACGTCTATTCTTCCTTTTGCGTTACGAGTAACCGAAGCTTTTCGCTAAATTGGATAGCGGCTATTCGATGGACTCGTACAAAAGCTCCATTACATCTTTAATCTGGAGGCTATCGCTATCCTCCAGGCCCAAGCGGCTGTCCTCAAAGTTGGCAATACAATAGGGGCAGGCTGTCGCCAGTACCGATGCGCCGGATTCAGCCGCCTGATTCACCCTTATTGTAGAGAAACGTTCCTCTTTGGGGGTATCCACCCATATCCGTCCGCCGCCGCCGCCGCAACAGAGGCTCTTTTCCATATAATCGGGCAGCTCTATGAGCTCAACGCCGGGGATGCTCTTTAAAAGCGCTCGCGGCTCCTCGTAAATCCCGTTGTGACGGCCGAGGTAACAGGGGTCATGGTAAGCCACGACAGCCGGTATCTCCTTTGTCGGAGTTATACGACCCTGGGCAATTAGCTGCGAGACGTACTGAGTTACATGGATCACCTCGAAGTTGACCATAAACTCCGGGTATTCATTTTTAAAGGTGTGGTAGCAGTGAGGAGAGTTGACCAGAACCTTTTTAACCCCATGCTCAATGAAACTTTTAATGTTCTCTTTTGCAAGGCGTACGAAGGTCTCCTCGTCGCCGGCTTTGCGGATAGACTCACCACAGCAGTTTTCCTTCGTGCCGAGGATTCCGAAGGATACCCCCGCCCTGTCAAGCAATTTGGTTGTTGCCGCGGCCACCTTCCGAAGCCGCCTGTCATAGCTCAGGTAACAGCCCGAGAAGTAGAGCACCTCCATGTCGTCGGTGAAGGGTTTGACCGGCAGGTCCTTTGCCCAATCAGCACGCTTGTCGCGGGGCTCGCCAAGGGGGTTGCCCTCTATGGCGAGGTTGCCGCTGGCCGCCCTCAGAGGTTTTACCTTCTCGGGGAAAACATCGTACTCGGTGGCGATCCGTCTTAGCGCAACACCGGAGTCAATCTGACGTACATCACGGGGGCATTGAGTCGGGCAAGTGCCGCAGGTGGTGCACCGCCATATCTCTTCGTTTTCAATCTCGGTCAAACCAAAGACCGCCTGGCGGACGATCTTTCTCATGCTGAAGGGGCGCACCCTGTTCCAGGGGCATACGGTGTCGCAAAGCCCGCACTGGTAACAGTATTTAAAGGCTTCGCCACCTTTTTCCTTGATTATTTCAACAATGTCTTCAAAGGGCGCAACTGTTTCCACGGCAATCCCCAATCGTATCGTGAGCTGTTAGGCGGACTTTTTGGCCATGGTGGCAACCGTTTTCACCACCTCTTCGAGGCCATAACGTTTTACCAGATATTCGAGCCCAATCTCCTTCTCACCGCGCTCAAGCGTAACGGAGTCCTCAGCCTCGACCTGGTATTCATGGTAACTTAGAGCGCCGGGGTGACATACCTGTACGCACATGGGCTCACCGATATCCAGGCTCTCGCACATATCGCATTTTAGGGGAAGACCGGAATCAGGTTCGGTGAAGCGTGAGCGCGAGGGGCAAGAGGCGGGGCAGAGCAAGCAGGTATCATACTCCTTACCATCTATCGTGTACTGGTTTCGTCCCGCGCATTCCGCCTCGGCGTAGTCACCGGCGCGGATGGGGATATACACATCCTTTGTCTCATCCATGACCACTGATATGCGGGAGCGCGCCGGGTTTACGCTCGTATAGGGAGGCATGGCGTGCGCCGCAGAGCAGCTCATCTCGCAGCTGAGACAACCGTTGCATTTATTCACATCCACCCGGATCTCTTTGATTGTCTTCATCTTTTTATTTTCTTTCATTTAACCTTCTCCATAACCACCGGCTTTAGGCGGATGCGCGGCGTCAGGGTATAAACTATTATTGAGCGGCTGAGTAGATACCGCGTTTTTCAAAATCCTCGCGCACATCGCTTAGCGCCAATTCGTCAAGGGTCGCAGGGGTCGGGATGCCATCCTGCGTCCACCCCTTGAACTCATAGTACGCGCTGAGGAGGCTCTGCTCGAACTCTTCATCGCGTACAGCCCAATGGTCCTCCGGCGGACGCTCGTCAGCCCTCCGCATCCCGCGCCTGACGTTTATGGCGCGCACCAGATTGCGGTTACGGCGAAAGACGTTCCAGAGGTCTTCCTTGCTCAGATCAAGCCCTGACGCCATGCGGATGAGGTCGGGAATATTGTGGATGTTGTACTGTGTCTTGCCGCCGAACTGGCCCCTGAAGGATGATACGAAGGCGCAGAGCCCAATGGCGTCATCTATGTAGTGCATCGCCTCATTCCAATCGACGATGTCGCAAACTGCGCCGGAGGGCATCTCGTTTCGACGCTCCCACTCCATGAAGTATTTTTTAAACTTTTCATCCGGCACAGCCTCCCACGCGTCGACGAACGCCTGGCGCTCCTCTAGGGTGGGTAGCGGATCCTGCGGAAAGGAACCCTCGATCTGGGTGATGTTCATCTTTTCGCCGGTGGCTATCATCAAAAAGAACATCGGGTTGACTTTGCCGAGCTTAATCGGCACCTGCTCGAATTTCTTCGTGGTGTTGTGGTCAAACTTCTCAGCGCCGTTGCCTATCTGCCGCGCCGCCCAGTAGACGCCGTTGGCAAGCTTGTCGCCGATGCCTTCGCGGTTTACGATCATATCTAAAATATGGAAGAAACGGCCGCGAATATCTTCAGGCATACCGGGGAAATCATCGAGGGTTAGGATACCCTCCTCCAGCAGCTCAAGGGCAAAGGCGATCACCTGCGGTGTCGAGTAGGAATCCAGACCATACTCCTGCGCCACCCCTAAAATCTCGTAGGAGAAATCAAGCTCCTGGAAGGAGGCCATGTTGTAGGTATCCTTACCGAAGCACTTGTAGCTAAAGCGCTTCCTCCCCGGCCATGAGATTACGTTATGACACTTTTTAGGGCAGTTGTAGCAACCTGTCTGACGGTCCATGTGGTCATATTTGATATCCGTCCAGCGCTGCTGAAGCTCATCGCTCCAGTAATTCTTTTGCCGGACGCGCGCATTGCCCCAGGAGAAGTTGTCATGGTGAAAGCCGTCGTCCTCGTCGACCGCCATCCAGTCGCCTGCGCCGGGGTTGTCGGCAAGGTCTTTCCGGAGGTCTTTACAGATATGGAACAGCTTCTCCGGCTCGGCCATCTGGAGGTCTTTTGTGCCGCGCACCGCAATCGCCTTTACTCGCTTGTCGCCCATAACTGGCCCGACTCCGCGAGACGCACTGCAATGGCTGTGCTCAATCGAAGCCGTATATACCCTGTTTTCACCGGCAAGTCCGATTGCCGCGATTTGGACCTTATCGTCGCCCAACTCTTTTTTGAGGTGGTCCTGCACCTCGGTGGTTCCCATACCCGCCAGGTGTGAGGCGTCACGAATCTCGACGTTGTCATTATGTATATATATGTAGACAAGCTTTGGCGCTTTTCCGCTCAGTATAATCTTATCGTACCCGGCGTGTTTCATCTCGACGCCGAAGTATCCGCCCATCATCGAGTGAGCGTGAAGATTGGTTTGAGGCGAGAAGGTATTTACAATCGTCCTGTTGGCGCCGGGGACGAAGGTGCCGTTTAGGAGACCGCTGCTGAAAATGAGCAAGTTCTCTTCAGAGAAGGGCTCAACTTCAGGGCCAACCCTGTCCCAGAGGATCTTATCCGCCGTACCCTGCCCGCCGAGGTAGAGTTTTGTAAGCTCGGGGTCGGTAGCAACTCTTTCGATATTGCCGCGCGTGAGGTCAATTTCAAGGTTAAACCCAGTTTCTGCGTACCGCATGATATTCGCCTTTTGTAAGATCTTAACGTCTTGTTGTCGTATTGGCGTACTACGGCTGTCCCTTTGTTAAGCCAAAAATGGAGGGCCATCCGTCGCGCTTCAATATTTCATTCTATGAAATTGCATTTCAGCTGTTGGTATAAGATTATCTCTCCGGCACCTTCTCTGCAAGTGTAAAAATCCATTTTCAGGGGCATTTTTTAATGCGCCGCCCTCGAAAATACCTACCTGAAGTTTTTAAAATGTGTTGAGAATTCGATAAATTTCCAGGATTTTTAAATACTTAGAGAGGGAGGAGGCTCTTAAAGAGGTCCTTTTCCAACGGATCTCCTTAAAAATCTTTTCCGCCTGATGAGATGGGCTGTTTTATATTTGGCTCAGGGGTTGGACCTCAGCGGGTACCTTTTCGCGCCGCCAGGCATCGTACTCGCGCTTCGGTATTGAGCAGGTACCCGGCAAGTGGCTGTTTGGGTTCTGGAAGCAGCTCCCACTCCGCCACCTTTATGCGCTCAACGACACGGGCGAGGTCACCCTTCTCTTCCGCGAGCAGGCGCTCCACCCACTCTTTATAGCGCTCAGTGGCCTCTATGGAAGCGGAAAAGTGTCTGCCGACGTCCTCTCCGGTGAAGACTTTGTTGTGACCCTGGCATAGCACCTTGACATCTAGCGTGCTCAAACGCCTCAGCGAAGAGAGGTACGAGTCGTAATCCGCGACAAATTCCACCATCATATGGTCGCTTACCTCTGAACACCCGACGGCTTCCGAAGCGACAAGTATCTTCTCGGCGGGCATATAATAACTAAGGAAATCCCTGGTATGACCAGGGGTCTCTAAAACGCGGATGATGCTTTCACCACCGAGGTCAATTTCATCCCCCTCGGATAAAACGATATCAACGCCAAAGGGCTTAAAGTCATCTTCTAGCACCGGCTTTAATCCAATAGCCTCGGCATGCGGGCGAGCGCTACGGTTCAAGCGGGTTATAAGCTCCAAAGCCTTAGGTTTTGCCAAAATCTCGGCAGCCCTTGCGGAAGCCGCGACTTTTAATTGGGGAAAGGCCTCTTTAAGGTGCCCCACGGTGCCGCAGTGGTCGAAGTGGGCGTGTGTCAACAGGAGGAGGTCCGGCGAGCGCTCTCCCAAGAGATCTGAAAGGGCTTCTACGTAGGCCTTCCCAAGGAAAGTGAAACCTGCATCAAATAGAACCGCGCGTTCACCAACCTTTATTAGGTAGATTGTCGTATTCGGGTGCCCCAAAACATAAAATCCCGGGGCCACCTCTCCTGTCTCTCTAAGAACCAAAGATTTGCCTCCATTTACCGACCTATATGATCGTTAGGGAATAACCGCCTCAACCTGTGTAACAAATCGGCCTTTGATGGTGCCAGAAAAACTTGGTCGAATTTAAAATTTACCAAGCCCTACTCTTTTGAGCAAAGCGCAAATATCAGCATAAATATCTGATTATTAAGGAGAAAATAAAAAACACCGCGTGCGACAATTTTTTTCTTTATAGAGGCACTTGACTTTCGGTTTTCTAATCAATACCTTTTATGTAAAGTTAACACACAGGAGTTTTCATGAGATACAGCAGGTTTCTGCTACTTTTTTTAACTGCATGGCTGGCTTTCGGAGGAGAGGGTTTTGCCCTGACACTCTGTGAGATAGAGTGTGCGGGGGATTCGCATCACGAGTCCTCAACCTCTTGCTCAACAGATATGGGAGCGGCCATGGCGGGTATGCACTCTGCGATGGAGGCCACCTCCGCCTCTCTGGCGACCTGTTGCGGTAGCTCACCTAAAAACAATTCCCCTTGCCTCATGCAGACCCATAATTCACATGAAATGGTAAGCGCTGGGATCAACCTTGAAAAGT
This sequence comes from Deltaproteobacteria bacterium, assembly GCA_002869005.1. Taxonomy (GTDB): domain Bacteria; phylum Desulfobacterota; class Deferrisomatia; order Deferrisomatales; family BM512; genus BM512. The sequence goes on along the minus strand of PKTU01000072.1, from coordinate 8,062 downwards.
TCGACCATTCGGCTCTGGCGCCCCTCATACCGATAGAGTTCATAGCCTACGAAACCACTGAAATACATCCCAAATTACTGCCTACGGATGGACTCATAAGTCATCCGACGCTACAGATCTATCTAAGCACCTCCTCTTTTCTCTGTTAAGGCCCCCATTCGGCAGGCGCATTGCGCCAGCGGATATGGGACAAATCCGCCCAATTCGCCCTTCCGCCGATCCGGCTGTACCCTTAAAAGCATAAAAATTAACAGGCCCTAGCAGGAGAAATACACATGAAGATGATTGCGTTAACGCTGGCGCTGGCTCTCATAACATTTAATGGAAGCTACGCGGCAGATGACACCTATCTGGATGGCGACCTCAAAACCATCATTGAGTACGCCCACGAGCATAGCCCTGCGATAATTGCCGCTAAAGGCGAGTGGTTGGCGACGCTGGAGTCATACCGTGTAACAACTTCATATCCAGACCCGGAGATGATGGTTACCTGGTTCCCTGAACCTATAGAGACAAGGCTCGGTCCACAGGAGTGGAACGCCACCTTATCCCAGCAGATACCTTATCCGGGTGAGCTCGATAGCGCAGGGGAGATAATCTCGGCAAAGAGCGAGGTCGCCAAAGCCAACTTTGAGAAGGTCGCGCGAGGTGTTGCCGCAGATGCCGCAAAATCACTCCACGAGCTCTGGTATGTCAGAGGCGCTGAAGGGGTGGTCCGCGAGCAGCTAAAGCTCGTAAAGCATATCCTCCTCATCGCCACAAAAACCTATGGCGAGGGTGATTCCACTCTTTTGGAGCTCACAAAGGTTAAGGCGCAGGAGGCGCAGCTAGGCTACGATTTAACCCTCCTTGAAGAGCTGGAAATCTCCGAGACGGCGACCCTTAATTCATTGATTGGGCGTAATGCCGAACTACCCGTAGGAGAAAGCATCATTCCCCCTATTCCCGACAGGCTCCCGCCGGTGGGGGAACTGGTCGATGCGGCAAAAGCCCATCGGGACGAGATCGCCATGGCCCGCGGAGCGGTGGCGGTCGCCGACGCTTCTTTTAAAAAAGCCACCCTGGAGAACCGCCCTGACTTTAAGGTCGGCCTCTTTTACGCGGGGATAGGAGAACCGGATGTCCCCTCCCCGCCGCCAGACGCCGGGCGGGACGCTTACGGCATCCAGTTCGGAATCAAGATCCCGATATGGGGCGGCAAACGTGACGGGCGGATAGCCTCTGCTTCGGCAAAACGAGATGCGGCGGCGGCACGGCTGGACAATGTCACAAACTCCACAGCCTCAGCAATCTACTCTAAATATTTCAACCTTTTGAACTCCAAGAGGCTCGTCAGCCTCTATTCGGACGAGCTCATGCCGCAAGGGCTCGCTGCATTAAAGAATGCTGAAACATGGCTAAATAACGGTGAGGGCTCCCTGGGCGACCTTTTGGAAGCGCGGGCCGCCTACCACAATTTTCAGCTCAGCATGCTACGCGCCCGCGCGGATTTCGGTAAAAACCGCGCAGACATGGAGCGGCTTACTGGAGTAGACATTGAAGCAGTTGGAGGTGGCGACAATGAATAAGCGGATATTAGTCGCGATCTTAATGCTTCTGATGTCAACCCATGCGTCGGCGGGGTACAAGGAGCTACGGTCCGATTACGACACTTTCGACCTGACGCTCCCCTCCCGGTCACAGCAGGGCATAAAAGAATTCGGCCGGGATTCCTGGGGGAACGAAAGCGCTAAAGAGCTGGTAGACGGCCTCAAAGCCGAAAGCATAAAAGCGCTGGACGATCAAAGCTTGATCCCCCCATCCGCCGACAACCTTCTCAATAGCAACGAGGCTGAACACTATTTAGCCGACAATGGCACCGTTGACGGCATCAAGGTCCTCGTCGCATCCAGAAATAAATTGGTAAGGAGCGCAAGGGGAAAGGCGCTGGCGGCCATTGAGTCCATAGGCCAGGTCGCCCTCCTCGATGAAGTTCTCAGCTCCTACTCCGTCCTTACAGAGTCGCTTATGAACAAGGTCGGCCCGATGAAAGGAACTTACCCCGTCGAGCTGATATACCCCTCGCCCTCGGCAACGTCTCTCAAAGTTAGCGTTGCACGCAGTGAGGCCGCCATTGAACGTGAAAGTTACTTCACCACCCTGAGAGACAGCCTTTTCGAGGCGGAGCGCCTTTTTAACGAGCTTGCCCTCGCGCGCGAGGAGCGGAGGCTCAAGGAGGAGTTGCTGAAGCTGCTGGGCTCCGTAGAAAGCGTTGCTACAGCTCTTTACGAGACAGGCAAAAGCGATTTTCAGGATGTTATCGCGGTCCGGGTAAAGAGACTCTCCCTTGGCGAGATGGTCAGAACACTTGAGGAACGAGATTTTGCGCTGACCACGTCACTCCTTCAGCTGGTCGACCTCTCCGGTAGCAGCGTAAGGATAACTACACCTGAGAAAGTGGCGCTCTCAGCTTCCCCGGATAATTGGAGAGAGCTTCTCCCGCAAGCGCTCTCCAGCCGTCAGGAACTGCGCCTCATGCGCGCCAAAATAGAGAAGATGGAAGCGATGATTGAGATGGGCGAGTCTATGCTTACGCCAGCCATAGACCACGGCTTCTCACGCTTCCAGGATCGTCAGTTCTCTCAGGTTGGCAGCGCGGCGATGGCGGAGACCTTCCCGACAAAAGACAGCGCCGCGATGGGCTACGCAACACCAAAAAAACCCTGGTACGGCACTGCCGACTCATACCTTACCGAGTTACGCATAAGGCTGTCCGCGGCAAAAAATTCGCTAGCGGATGCCGAAAGCAAAACAGCTTCAATGCTCCACGAAAAGTGGAGCGTTCTCGACGCCGCCAAAAGAGATTTCAACCTCTATGACGAAGAGGTCGTATCCCTCAGGCGCGGCGCGCTGGACGCAGGCATGGCCGCTTACGAGGCTGGTTCGTTACCCTTTCCAAGGCTAATAGCGCTCTACGACGCCTACCTGGACTCGGCCCTCGCGCGCGCTAAGAACCACGCAAAGCATGAAACGGCCCTCGCGGCGATTGAAAAAATTGTCGGCGCGCCCATAACGGCGCCCTCAAGGGAGAGATAGAGATGTCCACGAAGAAAACCGGATTAATAATAAAGGTTGCACTTGTAACGGCTCTTACGACCATAGCGCTTACCTGGGCCACCGTGCATACACTTTATGACGTGCCCGCTAGAACCGTCCTGGACGCCGAAGAGGTGCTCGGCCCGGACCACACCGCAGAAGACCATGAGCCGGGACAGCTCTACTCCTGCGGCATGCACCCCTGGATCATATCAGAGGAGCCAGGCGACTGCCCCATATGCGGTATGGAGCTGACGCCAAAGCGTGACGACACCACTACCTCTTCGGCGCCGACCGAACGTGAAGTTGTCTACTGGCGAGCGCCGATGGACCCGACGGAGATTTACGAAGCCCCGGGCAAGTCTAAGATGGGGATGGACCTTGTGCCGGTCTACTCCGATGAGCTGGTAGGGGGAGTCGAGGTCTCGATTGACCCCGTAACACAACAAAATATGGGGGTCAGAACCGCCATCGCCGTGCGCAGCCCGCTTGAGATGACATTACGCACTTATGGCCGTGTTACCTACGACGCGACTAAGGGCACCAAGGTGAGCCCCCGCTTTGACGGGTGGGTAGAGCACCTTTACGTAGAATATGCCGGTCAGAAGATAAAGAGGGGCGAGCCGCTCTTCGATATCTACTCCCCGGAGCTGGTTGGGGCGCAGGAGGAGTATCTGGCAGCGCTCAGGGCTGGCGAAGATAGTCCACTTGCGGCCGCGGCGAAGAAAAAGCTCCTGAACCTCGGCGTAGCCGAACGTGAGACCTCTGCAATCAAAAAGCGTGGTTCGGTAACCCGTACAATCACAATTCGCGCACCCTCCACCGGGGTGGTCCTAGATACCCCCCTTGCCGAAGGCGCGTTCGTAAAAAAGGGCCAACCCGTATATTCACTCGCCGACCTCTCCGGCCTTTGGGTGGAGGCAACCATATATGAGCAGGATATTCCTTGGGTAAAAGAGGGGCAGCGCGCGCTAATAAACTTCCCCTACCTGCCCGGAGAGCCTCTTGAGGCAACCGTTTCCTTCATCTACCCCTACCTAAGGGGCAAAACCCGTGACGTCGTAGCCCGCCTCGATATCGAGAACGGCAAGGGCATGCTGAAGCCTGAAATGTTCGGCGAGGTAACGCTGGACAGCTCCCTTGGTTACGAGGGCACAACTGTCCCCTCCGAGGCTGTGATCCGCACCGGCGCGCGAAATATAGTCTTCGTAACACGTGGGGAGGGTAAGTTCACTCCCCGCGAAGTCACCCTGGGCCACGCCCTCTCCGGCGGCAGGGTAGAGGTGCTGCAAGGCATAGCCCCCGGCGAAGAAGTCGTAACCTCAGGGCAATTCCTGCTGGACTCGGAGTCGAATCTTAAAGAGGCGGTCCAGAAGATGCTTGAGGCCCGTAAAGCGGGCTCCTCAAAGAGCCAGGAAACCGATGACGATTTCTTTGAAGATATGGAGTCCGATGACAGCTTCTTCGACGATATGCAAGAGGGCTCACAGGGCGGAAAATAGCCGCCGGCAGAGAGGAAACAGACCATGATTGAAAAAATTATCGAATGGTCGATTAATAATAAATTGATGATTGTGCTCGCAACTGCCCTAGCGATAATAGGTGGTGTGGTCGCGATGAGATCGACCCCGCTTGACGCTATCCCCGACCTCTCCGACGTACAGGTCATCGTATACACGGACTACTCCGGGCAAGCTCCGCAGGTTGTCGAGGATCAGGTAACCTACCCCCTTACCACCGCGATGCTCTCGGTTCCCCACGCCAAAGTAGTACGCGGCTACTCCTTCTTCGGAACCAGCTTCGTATACATAATTTTCGAAGACGGCACCGACCTTTATTGGGCCCGTTCGCGAGTCCTTGAATACTTGAATTTCGTCTCCGGCCGCTTACCGGCGGGGGTTACGCCGTCCCTTGGCCCCGACGGCACGGGGGTCGGCTGGATATACGAGTATGTTCTTAAAGACACCACTGGCAAGCACGACCTACAGGAGCTTCGCTCCATTCAGGATTGGTATCTTCGCTACGAGCTGACCGCAGTCCCGGGAGTGGCTGAAGTGGCCTCCATGGGCGGTTTCGTCAAGCAGTATCAGATAGAGGTTGACCCGGTTAAGCTCCTCGCCTATGGGCTCCCGCTGCAAAAGGTGCGTATGGCTATCGGGCGCTCCAACAACGACGTGGGCGGCAAGCTGGTCGAGATGGGGGAGAGCGAGTTCATGGTACGCGGACTCGGCTATCTATCCTCCATTGAGGATATAGAGAATATCGCCGTTGGGGTCGATGGTGAGGGCACCCCGATCCTTTTAAAATCATTGGCTAACGTCACAGTGGGCCCGGAGCTCCGACGAGGCGTCGCCGAGTGGAACGGAGAGGGCGAGGTCGCGGGCGGCGTTGTGGTTATGCGCTACGGAGAAAACGCCCTCGAAGTAATCGACAACGTTAAGGCTAAGCTGAAATCCCTTGAGAGCGGCCTTCCTGAAGGGGTTAAGATTGAGACCGGCTACGACCGTTCGCTGCTCATTGAGCGGGCGGTGGATACTTTAAAGGGCAAGTTGGTTGAAGAGATGCTGGTCGTAGCCTTCATCTGCATCATCTTTTTGCTGCACTTCCGCTCTGCCTTTGTTGCAATTTTCACCCTGCCGGTCGGCATAGTCCTGGCGATCCTTGCGATGAGAGCCCTTGGGATTAACGCCAACATAATGAGCCTCGGAGGCATCGCGATCGCCATCGGGGTCATGGTTGACGCCTCCGTTGTGCTCGTCGAGAACGCCCACAAACACCTGGAGCGAGAGCGTGGCAAGAAGAGCCACCTTGAGATCATGGTGGCAGCCTCGAAAGAGGTAGGCCCTGCGCTCTTTTACAGCCTCCTCATCATAACGGTTTCATTCCTTCCGGTATTCGCCCTTGAGGAGCAGTCGGGACGGCTCTTTAAACCTCTGGCCTACACAAAGACCTTTGCGATGGCGGCGAGCTCCATCCTCGCCATTACGATAATCCCCGTGCTGATGACCTTCTTCGTCAGGGAACGCACCCTACCGAAGGAACTGCCGAAAAACAAACGCATTTTAAGCTGGGCGCTCTCCATTGCAGGGCCGCCAGCGCTGGTCATAATCGGCGGCATCTCAGGGCTGCCAATCCCAGACTGGGGTTTGGTCGCAGCCTTTGGTGTTTCAATATTCGCGGCGGTCTGCCTTATACCCCAGAGGATGATGAAGGAGGAGAAAAACCCTCTCTCCCGCTTCTTCGTCTGGCTATATCTGCCACTTATCAGGGTCGTCCTGAAGTGGCGGAAGGTGACTGTGCTTGTCGCGCTCGTCGCGGTATGCATAACTTGGGTTCCCCTCTCCCGGCTGGGAAGCGAGTTCATGCCCCCGTTAAACGAGGGCGACCTTTTGTATATGCCCACCACGCTCCCCGGTGTCTCTATAACGAAGGCAAAGGAGCTACTCCAGCAGACGGACAAGATCATCCAGTCATTCCCGGAGGTAAAACATACTCTGGGCAAAGTGGGTCGCGCCGAGACAGCCACTGACCCCGCGCCACTCTCCATGCTTGAGACTACAATAGTTCTGCGTGACAAGGTTGAGCGCGAAGTCACCCCGGTCAAGCGCGTCTTCTCTGGTTGGCCGGGCTGGCTCAAAGAGCCCTTGACCTGGATATGGCCCGAAGAGATTGAGGGCAAAATCACCCACGAGTGGAGAAAGAAAGATGTGGACCGCTTCTTTTCAGGGTGGCCCGATATTCTAAAGGCTCCGCTGGCTACAATATGGCCGGAAGAGCGATATATAACCACAGATGAGCTGGTCGATGACCTTGACCGTGCCATACAATTCCCCGGGCTTACGAACGCATGGACGATGCCCATTAAAACCCGCATCGACATGCTCTCCACGGGCATCAAGACACCCGTAGGCATAAAGCTTATGGGGCCGGACCTTGAGGTCCTCTCAGAGCTCGGCGCCAGGGTCGAGGCGATTATATCCGAGCTGCCCGGAACCCTCTCCGCATACTCCGAGCGAGTCACCGGCGGTAACTACCTCGACTTCGACATAAAACGAGAGGATATAGCCAGATACGGCCTTACCGTCGGGGATGTGCAGGACATAATAATGAGCGCCATCGGCGGGATGAACATATCCCACAGCGTAGAGGGCCTTGAACGTTACCCGATAAACCTGCGCTACGGCAGGGAACTTAGGAGCGACGTCGAATCTCTTAAGAGGGTGCTGGTCCCGACTCCCACTGGAGCGCAGGTACCCCTCGGGCAGCTGGCGGACCTCTCACTCCACAAGGGCCCGGCAGGAATTAAAAGCGAAAACTCAAGGCGCACAGCGTGGGTTTACGTAGACCTCAAAGGGGTGGACGTGGGCTCCTACGTAAAGGACGCGAAGATGGTCCTTGAGCATGAACTCGACGTGCCACCCGGCTACTCAATCGTCTGGTCGGGCCAATACGAATATATGGAGCGCGCCCGCGCAACCCTCGACGTAATAGTCCCACTAACGCTGGCGATGATCTTCATCCTCCTCTTTGTCCACTTCGGCTCGGTAATGGAGGCCGGCATCGTCATGGCATCCTTGCCCTTCGCCCTGGTTGGAGGAGTATGGCTCCTCTACATCCTCGGCTACAACATCTCCGTCGCGGTAGTTGTAGGTTTCATCGCTCTGGCGGGGCTAGCTGCGGAGACGGGTGTTGTTATGCTCGTATACCTGGACGAGTCGTTTGAACGCCGCTTAAAAGATGGGCAGATGAATAAAGTAGCCGACCTGCACGGCGCAATAATCGAGGGCGCGGCTGACAGAGTCAGGCCAAAGATAATGACAGTGGCGACAACTCTCATCGGTCTCTTGCCGGTTATGAGCGGCACCGAAACCGGCAGCGAGATCATGAAGCGAATCGCGGCGCCTATGGTCGGCGGGCTTATAAGCTCCACGCTCTTAACCCTGCTCATCATCCCAGCCGTCTATGAATTATGGAAAAGATGGGAGCT
>PKTU01000135.1 GCA_002869005.1 Deltaproteobacteria bacterium | reverse complement strand
ACGTGGGCAATCTTGTCTGCCCCTCCGCCTATGCTGTGGGGGAGGATGATAAGGTGGCCCTCGTCTCCGTTACCGAGGGGGAGGACAAGCCCCTCAAGTACCCCGCGCTCTTCAACGCGGCGACAACGTGTCTTGTGACCAAGGTGGATTTGTTGCCCTATCTTGAATTTGACGTCGATGAACTTGTCAAAAACGCGCGCGCGGTTAACCCCGCCCTCAACATCTTTTTGCTCTCGGCCAAAAGCGGCGAGGGGATGGAGGAGTGGGTTGAATATTTAATCGGAAAGGCCAAGGGTAACAAATAGCCAGAAAAATTGAGGGCTCCACGCAGGGGCTCAAGAAAAGCCAGATATACGCGCTGGAGCGTACATACAGACGGCGCGTCCCGGAAGATGAGCTCGTCACCGCGGAGCTCGCTAACCACATTTGCGGCCTCTCCTCCGAGTTGGGGCGGCAGGTTGGGGTGATAATCGACCGAAAGGGCGATGTCGTACACACTATTTTGGGCGATGAGAGCCAGATAGTAATCCCCGACCTTACGAAGCTTGGAATGGGGCGAGGTAAGCTCCGCGGCGTAAGGTGTGTCCACACCCATCTTCTCGGAGAACCTCTGACCGACGACGATATCGCCGACCTCACCCTCCTGCGCTTAGACGCGATGGCTGCGATAGAGGTCAGGAAGGACGGGCGGCCCGGCAAAATTTACGCCGCGCACCTCCTACCGCCTAATCCGGCGGAAGAGGTATACCGCGTCCTCGACCCCGTTGACTTTTTCGCCTTCGATATGCCCTTCGGCGAGTTCATCTCCTCCCTCTCGGGCGAGATAGCTGAGAAGCAGGCGAGCACCGTTAAAGCCAAAGACGCGGATCAGTGCATCCTCGTCCACGTTTCCACGGAGTCGAGGGCAGAGATTGATGCCAGACTCGATGAGCTAAAAGAGCTCTGCCGCACCGCCGCCCTTGAGGTGGTAGACGTGGCTATCCAGCGCCCCAAAAAAATCAACCCGCGCTATCTGCTTGGAGAGGGAAAGCTTCGGGAGGTTGTGGATTCGGCGCTTCAGAAGGGGGCCGACCTCCTCGTCTTCGACCAGGAGCTATCTCCGGCGCAGGCGCGGGCTATCTCGGAGCTTACCGACATAAGGGTGTTGGACCGGACACAGCTCATTTTGGATATCTTCGCGCGCCGGGCTCATACCCCGGACGGCAAGATGCAGGTTGAGCTGGCGCAGCTGAAATATATCCTCCCCCGCCTCGCCGGAAAGGGTGTTGCGATGAGCCGCCTCATGGGCGGAGTAGGGGGCAGAGGGCCGGGGGAGACAAAGCTGGAGACTGACAGGCGGCGCGTCAGGACCCGCCTGGACCAACTTGAAAAGAAGATCGAAACTATCTCACGGAGCCGCATAGAGCGCAGAAAGCGCCGTTCAAAGGCGGGCGTGCCTATAGTCTCAATCGTCGGCTATACCAACGCAGGCAAATCCACCCTCTTGAACAACTTGACGGCCTCGGAGGTCTTCACCGAGGACCTGCTCTTCGCCACCCTGGATACCTCAACGAGGAGGCTGCGCTTCCCGCGGGAACGGGAGATTATAATAACCGATACCGTGGGCTTCCTCAGGGACCTGCCCAAGGGCCTGGTCGGCGCCTTCAAAGCGACCCTTGAGGAACTTGAGGACGCACACCTGCTCCTTCATCTAGTTGATATCTCCAACCCGGCCCATGAGGATCAGATACGCTCCGTCGAGGCGCTGCTTTCAGAGCTTGGGCTTGAAACCGTGCCGACCCTCCTTGTTTACAACAAGGCTGACAAGGTGGGGTTTGAGCTGGCTTCGGAGCTTGCCAGAAAAGCGGGGGCGGTAGCGATATCGGCAAGAGAACGTAAGAGTTTCGACCCTCTTTTGGATGAGCTTGAGCGGCGTTTCTGGCCGGAAGAGTCAAGCAGCGAAGTGTAAAAACTACCAACAGGAAAGTGACAATGTTGAGGAGGATGATTATAATTCTCCTCAAATTGCTTAATAAATGAGGACCCAATGTCAAATCCCGTTAAAAAGACCGTCTCTGAAACTCAATTGATACATGCCCGGACGATGCTCCCCTCCGACGCAAATCCGGCGGGCAACGTACACGGCGGCACGGTTATGAAGCTTATAGACGACGCGGCGGGTGCATGCGCCATAAGGCATTGCCGCTCCAACGTCGTTACCGCCTCGGTGGACCGCCTGGTCTTCCTCCAGCCGGTCTACATCGGCAACCTCCTCACCCTCAAAGCCGCCGTAAACTACGTCGGGCGGACCTCCCTTGAGGTCGGCGTTCGGGTTGAGGCCGAAGATTTGCGCTCCGGAAAGGTTACCCACACCTCCTCCGCATACCTCACCTTCGTCGCTCTGGACGATGACAACAAACCCTTTGAGATACCCGGCCTCATCATGGAAACCGAGGAGGAGAAGCGCCGCTTCAACGATGGCGTCAGACGTCGCGAAGAACGCCTGAGGGCGAAGGTCAAGGAGTAGTTTAAGTGACGGCGAAATTCACCCCCAAGGGGATCGCCACCGGCATAGGTAGTCTCCCCCATCTTAACCCCGAGGAGGCTGTGGCGCTGGTTATGGAGAGCCTCCCGGCCTTTCCCTTCTGGCCCCAACTCCCCAAACTCTCCCATCTGGAGGGGATGACGCTCCAGTACGCTCCTGGGCTGCCCGGCCTCGTCGAGGAGGGGGAGTCCTGTCATATGGATACTGGAGATCGCGGCGTGGGGGAGCTTGACTCCTTCTATGGGCTGGTTCTCGGAGGAGCCATTGATTCATTTGCGCTCAAAGGTGACCGCGCCAAGGGGTTCGCGCCCTTTTTGGAAGCGCTTAACGATGCCCAGAAGGGTAGCGTGAAGTTTATAAAGGGTCACGTTACAGGGCCGGTTACTCTTGCCTCCGCGCTAAAGGATTCCAGAGGCCGAGAGATAGTAAACGACGAGTCATTCAGAGAGGCGGTATCGGCGCAGCTAGCGATGAACGCGCGTTGGCAGATTCGAAAGCTGAGAGTGTTTGGCGCGCCGGTGATTATCTTCCTCGATGAGCCCGTCATGGAGGTTTTCGGCTCCGCTTACTCCACCCTCGACAGTGAAACGGTGCTTGCGCTTTGGAATCCCGTACTGGATGCAATTCGCGAGGAGGAAGGTATCTCCGGCATCCATTGTTGCGGCAATACCGACTGGGCGCTACTCTTTGAGGCCGGCACCGATATAGTCAACTTCGACGCCTACAACTTCATGGATAAGATGACCCTATACGCGGCTGAAGCGGCGAGGTTCATGGAAGGGGGCGGCGCGCTTGCCTGGGGTATAGTGCCCACAAGCGCTGAAATAAAGGGCGAGAGCCTTGATACGTTGTCGGAGCGCCTTGAGGCAGGGCTTGCGGCCTTTGAAGCCGCCGGGGTCGACCCCGCCTTACTAAGGCGGCAGTGCCTCTTGACTCCCTCCTGCGGCATGGGCAGTCTTACGGTGGAGGAGACCGAGATGGTCTTCGCCCGTCTTCGGGAGCTCTCCGATAAATATATGCGTCTATGGGAAAACCTCTAAGGGAGGCTGTCCATGAAGCAGATAACACACCTTGAAATCGACCCTGAGCTGGTTGGAGAGGTCGCCCTCCTGGAGACGGAGCACGCCGTAGTAACCCTTACCGGCACTGAGAAGATGGCGGCCGACGAGAGGGGGCTCCTTCACGGCGGCTTTACCTTCGGCCTCGCGGACTACGCTGCCATGGTCGCCGTCAACGACCCCAACGTAGTCCTCGGCGGCGCGGAGTTGAAGTTCCTAAGACCTGTTAAGGTTGGCGATGTGATGCGGGCCGAAGCGCTGGTGACCCAAACGGAGGGCAAGAAGAGAATAATAAAGGTGGTCGTAACCGTTAAGGGTGTGACGGTTTTGAGCGGTGAGCTTACCGCCTTCGTCCTGCCAAAGCACGTGCTGGATTAATTGATTT
>PKTU01000098.1 GCA_002869005.1 Deltaproteobacteria bacterium | reverse complement strand
TCCCTCTCGATAAACTCTTCGCTCATACCGCAGCCATCGTCAGTGACCTTTATGACAGCGCTCTCACCGCCCGAAACCTCAACCGCAACATTCCCCTCTTCTCCGGTCGCCTCAACGGCATTGATGACCAGATTCATTATGACCTTTCGCACCTCCTCAGCGTCGGCCAACGCTACTACTCTCTCCCCAGCGACCTCGATGCCCGCCGATGAGACCTCGTCTGCTACGCCACGTGCCAGCTCGAGCAGATCTACAGCAGTCAGCTCGAGGTCGCGTTTTTGATGTAGCGTGCCGAGGCGGGTTATGAGCCCCATCATCCGATTCACGGTCATCGCCAGGGTCTCGTGCATATCTTCACGGAACTCCTCGTCGTCAAGGAACTCCTTCGCGTTATCGGTCAGAAGCGAAAGGTTGGAGACAAGGTTCTTCAGATCGTGCATGACGAAGGTCGAGACACGCCCCATAGCAGCCATCTCCTTCATGTCGGTCAACTGCTCAGACAGCCGGAAAGCTATCAGGGAGGCAGTGGCTTGCCTTGCCAGCATCTTCATCAGATCGAAGTCTTCGTAGGTGAATTCCTCTCCCTTGTCTATGGACGGCCCAAGGCAGATGAGCCCAATAGTGGTGAGCCCCGAGCTGAGTGGTACGATGAAGTCTATGGAGTGTTCCCTGAGACGCGGAGCCTCGGATAGCGCCTCATCCGGCAGTTCGCTAAGCTTGAGCACCCACTCTCCTCCGAGCTCACTTGCGATACGCCCTCCAACGTCTATGGTGAAGGGCGGTTCATCCAGATCGTACATAACAGCGCTCTCATATTGCCCACCGTCAGGGCGAAGCATCAGAAGAATCCCCGACTCGACTGCGAAGGTCTCACAGTAAAAGGAGAGTACCCCCGACATCAGTTGCTCCTCGTCTCTCGCCTGCGCCACCTGCCGGGAAAAAGCCAACCAACTCTCGCGGTAGTCATACTTGTTCTCGTAAAAATGCTTGTGGATCAAGACGTTTATCTTCCGCCTCACCCGCTCGCTCAATAACGCAATGGCGAGGGTTACCCCAGTAAGCATGAAAACTGCGAGGAGCAATGCACCGCGCGTACCAGAGCCGACATAGCGGAGCCCTTCCCCGACTAACGCCATCCCGACTAAGTACATACCGACGATAAAGAGGGTAAAAGAGCGAAAGGCCAGCCCCGTCGAGATACGGATCTTGCCGGGGGTGCCCCTGCTGTAGCGGGAAAAAGCGATGAGAAATACGGCGACTATAATCACGACGTTTTTAGCCGGTGATAGGGCCATATTAATTGAACGGTATAGCACCCCTTGCCCGAAGAAAGCTATCTCCGTTGCTACAAGGGTAAATACGCCAATTATCTCGAGCCGCGCGACCCACTTCTCCTCTCGGGGCAAGGAGCGGTAGGTGCGCTCAAGGACCACTATAGGGAGTAGGAAGAGGAGTGTAAGAGCCACCGAGTAGCCGTACCCCCACGTTTTGAGGAAGATCAGCTTCTCCTCAGGGAAATCAGGAGACAAGAATAGCAACTCACCTGATAGCGGGAGAACAAAAAGAGGGAAAGCTAGCGCCGCAGCGATGAGAAGCTTTCCCGCCCAAGACAACCCCACCAGCCCCCCCTGCCGGGAGTACCCATAGGCATAGAGGAGCCAGGCACCTGGCAAGAACGCCTCAACGGAGACTCCCGACTTTATCCAAAAATACAATTCGTGGGGGTTTAGATAAAGTAACCATCCGGACAGCTCCACCGCCCCTGTTATTATGAGGGAGAGAGCCAGAAATATTGAGGAGTGGTGGCGCTTGCACCAAAGCGCATTATGTAGGCCGTAACCTACCGTGGTGGCAATCGCAGCAATGGAGAGCGCCGCATGGAAGGTGTTCACCTAGGAGCCTCCGGCAGAAGCCCAACTATTAGAGGATTGAACTCGGCGATAAATGAAGTGGCGACTTCAAAAGCTTCCACCTCGTCGCCTGAGATCGGCACCTCGACCCTCACAATAGCAGAATCCTTTCGCTGGTATAGGAGAGAGAAGAGAAGCTCGTTCATCTTGAAGATGTAGTGATTGTTCGTGTCGCTGCCAGCGGTCCTGAACCAGTAAAGGATAAGGAGCCGTTCCTTCTCCTTCTGGAATATAGAATAAATCACAGGTAGATTCCCGGAGGGTAGCGAGATCGTTCGAGGCTCGCTAGCTATCTCATTCCACCCTGTGCCAGGTAGGCATAGGCGCGGTGAGTGCACAGGCCCGCTACCAAAGCTACCATCGTGGTAACCGATATATAAGGATGCAATCTCGCCATCTTTGCCATTATAGACGCGGGATAGGTAGTCGGTGGGCGCCAGAACCCTCAGGACATTATCACTGAAGGTATTCTCGGCGATTACGCTCCAGTCCTTCGTGACCCTTGGCAGGGTCTCGAGGGGCTCTATATGTGGAGGGATACTCGCCTCTCGACCGAAGACGAAGAACGCTGCCACCCCCACAAGGAGGTAAAGGACGATAAAGCGCCATCGCCGGGAGCCCATCACTTCACCGCCCGCTTGACGACGACTATCACTCCACCCAGCAGGAGGAGCCCTGCGGCGAAGACGGTAAGCCCGGCGAACTCATGGAAGAAGCCCTCCGCCGCCACTGCCCCATAATACTGGCTTAAGAATCCCGTTGCGATGACCCTAACCCCGTTGGTTATGATCGCTATGGGCACCGCCGAGAGCGCGACCAGGATTATTCCCACGACTCGCTTCTGCGTGAGAAATCCGAAGGCTACGCTGAGGGCCAAAAGGGAGATCAATGAGCGAATTCCACTGCAGGCGTCTGCGACCTCAAGGGTGATCTCGGGGAAGATAATGATATTGCCCTCCCTGAGAACGGGGAGACCCATCAGCTTCATAGCCATAACGGAGTACTTCGCGACGAAGAGCTTTAGAGGGAAGGCAACCGCGTCATAGATTATGTACGGGAGCGGTACCATGAAAAATAGGTAGAGAAGCGGCAGCGCTACAACCCTCGTCACTGCCCACCCCAGCGTAAAGATGACAACCCCTGAGATAAAAACAATCAGGGAGGCACGCATGGTAAAGAACTCGGTGGCGGTATACCCTGCAATCAACATGAATAGCCCAAAGAGGACCACCGCGAGCCCCGAGTCGGCGGGGTCGATCCGCGCCGCGCGGAGTGCCGTCCGCCTCTCGTAGAGGAAGTATAGTGTTATCAGCGGAATGAGGAAGCCGTGGGAATAGTTGGGATCGCCCAACCACTGGGCTATCATCGAGTCGACGATCCGCCAGTAGAGCGCCGCAGTCAGAAGCGCGAGCACGGCAAAGTGCCAGCGGGCCTCTCTCAGGTATCCGTAATTTACTCGCTCCTCTCCCATAACACCCGCCCAAAAAAATGGGTGAACCCCTCAGGGGAAGGCGTTACAAGATTCACCCGTTCTTTTATTTGAGTTATCTTCCCTACTAAAAGATATTATATGCGTTTAAATATAACAAGATGCCATAGCGTTGAATAGTCTCGTTGCCAAGAACGCACCGGTTAGCATAGATTTGAGTTTATAAAATCGGATTATTTAGTCCGGCAATCACGGCCTTGCCTTCCGGTATCATATTGTAGGCCAGCCTTACTTAATCATATATAGTCTACGAAACGCGCGGCATAAACTCAATTAATTCGGGGGAAGCGAAATCTCATGGGTTCCGGCAAAGAAAGAGAATCCACGCTTGACGTCGTAAAAGGAGCACTCCTGCTCTCCGTCATGGTCTGCCACTCACCGCTTCTCGAGGTGGCAAGCCACAGGTTTAACAGCATACCCCACCTCTATCACGTTTTCGGCTTCCTCTTACTCCCCTTCCTTAGGACCGCCCGCCCTCTCACGCTAAGAAAGGTAGGCGACGTGAGCGTCAGGTACCTAACGCCATATATCGCTTTCACTATTATCTATGGAATCCTCTACTGGCTCGTAATGATGGGGGGGGAAGATTTTCTTTCGTGGGCAGCAAAGCTGGCGATTGCGCTACCCATGGCCTCATACCGCCTCCTCGACAGTGCTACAGGCCTTGAAATGCTTTGGTTTTTACCCGCCCTCTTCTCCCTCTCGGTACTATACAGCATATACGACCGCGCTGGAAAAGCAGTTCGTTACACCATCTTGGCTGTCGCCGTCCCGGCGCACCTCTTTATGGGTGCTGCGCCTTCTTGGTTTAAGGAGAGCGCGCCGATGGGGTTGGATATCGCCCTATATATCCTACCCGCAGCCCTATTTACGAGAGCGCTCTATGTAAATGGGAACTTTCAAAGAAGCAAAGTGAAGGGGGTGACGGCGCTATTCTTGGCGACAGCCTCACTCTCAGTTGCAATCTGGAGTAACTCGGGGGTGTACCTTGCGGCTTTGAAGGTTCCGTCAATAATGGATCCCGCCGCGTTCATCCTCCAAGATACGCTGTCGATCTCCGTGCTATTTGCGCTCTTGTACCTAGCGTCCGGGAAGAAGTGGGGGCTTGGGGCGCTGAAATACCTGGGGAGGTATTCCCTCTTTATCTACCTAGCGCACCCTTTAGTGGACCAGCTACTGCTACGGGCAGCAAGCGCGACGTGTCTAAATAAAAATTACTTTTCAGCTCATCCGCTCCTATGGGGCACGCTCATCCTAGCTGTTAACTGCGTCTTGTGCGTAACCTCAGCTGCAATTCTCAGGGATACCAAGCTCTACAAAATTCTCTTCCCGAGAGACCTAGAATCATTGAAAAGAGCGCTCTCATGAGCTTAATGCCAACCTCTTACCAAAAACTATAAAAGTGACTCTATAAAGCAGCCGCCACCGCCGCCGGATGATGATGTGTCAGTAGCCCCGCCCCCATCCATGGGGGTCTCCCCGGGGGTCGACGAGGTTAGGCTGACCTTGACGAGGGATACCTCTCCCTGCCCGGGGTCACTCACCGCTAGGTCAGGGGAGCCGTCGCCGTCGAGGTCTTCGAAATTCATCGAGACCGGGCTAATCCCGACATAAACCGTACTGTCGTAGTCGAAGAAGCCATCTCCAGCGCCCCTGTAAGCCCTGACTTTACCGTCGTCGGAGTCGAGGACGAGGAGGTCTAAGACACTGTCGCCGTCCGCGTCGCCAACCTCAACCTCGAAGGGGGCGCTACCGGCGCTGAAAGTGTCTAAGAGTACAAATGTGCCATCTCCTCCTCCGAGAAGGATTGAGATAGTCCCGTTACCTGAATTAGGCACCGCGAGGTCAAAAAAACCGTCGCCGTCGAAATCATCTGATGCGAGAAACCAAGGGGAAGCCCCGGTGGCATAAGCCGAGAGGAAGACGAACTCGCCGTCAGCGCCGCCTAGATATATCGAGACGCTCCCCGCCTCACTGTTGGAGACAGCCATGTCTTTGTGACCGTCTCCGTCAAAATCCTCCAAGAGAACGGAGATTGGTCCACCACCGGTGTAGATTGAGTAAGCCTCCATGAAAGTGTTTTCTATGGACTGGAGCATCATCGTGACCTCGTCACCACCGGGTCGGGTAACTACCGCGTCGGCAAGGCCGTCACCGTCTATGTCCTCCACGTCGAGACTGGAAGGAGAAAGCGCCCCGAGGTCGGCGGCGGTCATCTCCAGAGGGTCGGCCGCCTGCACGGAAACGATTAGGATATTAGCGGACTCCGTCTTTATATTCGCCGCCTCCTTGGAGGGTGTCGTTGAAGTCGCGTCGTCAGTGAGGACGACGATATCGATTGACCCTGAGTCGAGCTCCTTCGGTTTGGCAGTAATCGGCATGCCTTTCAAAATATATTCGCTTTCGATTGTGTACTTGCCCTTACCGTTGCCCTTGTAGGATTTTAGGGCGTTGTCAGAGGCATCGAGGACTAGGATGTCCTTTTTGCCGTCATTGTCGAGGTCGGCGACCACCACCGAGACGGGGCCCTCACCCTCGGTCAGCGCGGGAGTGAGGCCCACTACATCTATAGTGACTATTTCGCTGGTGCTTGCTTCTCCGTCAGAGGCAATGAAGGTGACCTCGTAGCTCCCAACCTGCGAGCTCATCGGGGTCCAGTTGAACGTCCGGAGCGCGGGGGCGAAGGTGGCCCCGGCGGGCATACCGTAGGCGGAGTACACGGGTCTATCGCCATCAGGGTCCTCAGCGTAGACACTGAAATTCAGCGTATCGCCGGCATCAACACTCTTGGGGCTTATATAGTTAAATACGGGGGGCGAATTGGGGACCTCTATAACTGTTATCCCCACTGTCTCACTATCCACCTCCGCACCGTCTGATACTGAGAAGGTGACGCTGTGCACACCCGCCTGTGAGGCAACCGGAGTCCAGGAGAAGCTGTGGGTCGCCTCGTTAAAGGATGCCCCTTCGGGGAGACCCGCGGCGCTGTATACGAGGGTGTCGCCATTGGGGTCGACCCCCGAAACGACAAAGGAGAGCAGGTCCCCGTTGTTGACGCTCTTATCCCCTATCGCCGCTAGCACCGGCGGGGCGTTGGGGGTGTCGTTAACAGTTATCTCGACCTCCTCGCTGTCCGTTGCATTGCCGTCACTGACGCTAAAGGTGACAAAGTGAACTCCGGCGTCTAGCGAAGAAGTGTTCCAGATGAAGACCTGGGTCCCAGCGTCAAAGCTAGCACCAGCGGGTACACCGGCCACCGAAAAGATCAGCTCGTCGCCCTCCGGGTCGCTCCCGAAGATGGTGAATGTCAGCACGCTCCCTACGTTGGTGGTTTTGGGACCTATAGCTTCTAATAGGGGAGGCTCGTTGACCATCGCCGTTACTGATATCTCGACCGTCTCACTGTCTAGATCTACCCCGTCGGAGACAATAAAGGTCACGGTGTGATGACCTGCGTCACGGAATAGTGGCGTCCAACTGAAGCTGCCGGTGGCGTTGTCAAAGGTCGCTCCTTCGGGGAGCCCCGCAGCGTAGAAGGTCATCGCGTCGCCGTCGGGATCGCTGCCTAAAACAGTAAAGGAGAGCGTTCTCCCGGCGACGCCCGTAACGGGTCCTATGGGCAAGAGGGCGGGAGGCCCGTTGACCGGCGCGGTATCGCCGCTGACAACCCTGAAAACTTCGTTGCTAAGGGAACTCTCGAAACCCAAAGAGTTGACGGCGGTCACCCCAAGGGAGAGAACCGTACCCTCCGGCTCGCTCACGGTTATGTCGGCGCTATTCGTAGTGGAGGGTAGCTCCTGCACGTGGTTGCCGTAGCCCGGGCGCACCCTCTCCTGAACGTCTGCGTAGTAAAGCCTGTAGTAGACCACATCGCTCGACGGGGATGGCGACCAGTCTAGATGCACCGACGCCGCGAAGCCTACTGCGGGGATAAGCGTCGTCAGTATGAGATAGATGAATAGTTTCGCTATGACTTTAAACATTAATTCCGCGTACTTCCTGCCAGCCGGGCGCTATGGCTTAAAAAACACCCTAAAAGTTTTCAAGACAATCCTGTCGCTTCAGTTCCATTCCCGTTATCTACCCCCTTTGCCCTGTGAGCTTCCTCCATTGACTTGAGAACCGCGTTAGCGTCGGGGAGCGAACCTAGGAGGGGCACCCCGAGGTATCTCGCCGCACTTCGCTCCGACTTGAAGGATGAGTCAAGAAACTCAAGCACTATCAGCGCCAAGCCAACCAGAAGAAAGCTGAACGCCGCATAGAGGAGAAGTAACCGGGTCCGCTCCTTCCGCCAGAGTGATCTAAGCCCCTTCACCTCAAGAGGGGTCCCTCGTATGAAGACTGCGGTGCCCATCTCGACTTCGTATCTTTTGAGCAGATTCCCCTGGAACCTGTCGGAGAAGTGGGTAACGAGATCCTTACCGTTGTCGAGGCTGACTCCCTCGTAAACTATGCGTACCGTAGAGTCATCATCCACTGAGTAGTAGAGCTTTCGCTCATCGTTCTCCCGAAGGATTGGATAGCGCCCGTCACCCCGCTCCTTGAAGACACTGGCGCTGAGCATCGAGTGAATAACCCCGGCGTCGAGGCCCCCATCGATATCTATGGTGAAATCGCGGTATATGACGTACCTGTCAGCAGTGAGCGCAGTAACCGCCACAAAAATTAAGGGGGGAAATAGGGCGAGGAGAAACCAGCGGCTCCGCCTTGTTATGGCGTTGTTGATTCTCTTTAGGAAATAGCTCATGCCGCCACCTCCCGCTCCTGGCTCTTTGCGTCATTGGAAAAGATTGGATTTCTCCACTGGTTGAGAACTACCCCGAGATTGTCGATGCCGTCAGTCTTGAGGAGCTTCAACGCGCGCTGCACCTCATGCCTTGATGTAACGGCAGCGAGGGCGACGACAAGGGAAAAATCGGCTGCGCTGCATACCTTGACAGGGTCGATTCTCATCTCCTTGCTTGGAGGAAAGATGGACCGGGTGTCTACAATGGTCAGGGAGTACTCCTCACGCGCGGCGGCGATCATCTCTAGGGCAAAGGAGAAGGCGTTGTCATATCCAGTGGAGGCTCTTATCACCCCCTTGTCGGGAATGAGGATGTTGAGCCTGTCATCCGAAGTTCTTAGGGTAAGATCGATAAGGCCGTCGACCTGGCTGCGCTCTCCCTCCAACCCGGCCCCGAAGGGTTGGTGGATTGAGGGATTGTGCCAGTTGAGATCCATAACCAGCACTTTTGCGTAGCTGCGGTGTGACTTTAGAGCCGATATGGCGAGGGAGATCGCCGTCAGGCTCTTCCCCTCTCCGGGCGCGGCACTTGTCACCGCCAAGACGCTCCCGGATTTCTTCCCGATCGACCGCTCCACTGTCGCGAGGACCCTCTTAACCTCTGTAGTTGCTGCGTACTTCGCCAACTCTTTGTGGGAAAACATTCAATTCATCCTCTCGTGAAAGGAGTATTCCCCTGCTCGAAATAAAAGGGAATGAATACCAAAGCAACATCCCTTAACACTGTATCTACCTTGCCACAGGCGGCCCAGGCGCGGGTACCGTGCCCTCGTTGCCCTGGGTGTCCACGCTGGTCACCAGGTAATAGCCGGCTTTTGCTGGGTCAGCATTCCAGTCGAGATAGCTCGATTCCCCTCGTGGCAGTGATGCGATCCTGTTTTGCTGTACCGCCTCGGGGGTACCAGTGGTCGAGTAATAGACATTGTAGTAGCGAATCGTCTCATAAAATTCCGGCGGCTCCGCCCACGTCAGTCTGTAGTGGGAGAGAATGTTGGCGTCCCTCACAGCGGAGAGATTTGAGGGGGCGGGGGGCGCCTTCGCGTAGAAGTGCTTTATCCCCCCCGGCTCCGCCGGGTAGGGCGCGTGCTCGCCGCTGGATATTACCGTTCCACTGCTGTCCAGCTCGACGCGCCATACGTTTGAGGGGCTTCTGGACTCGATACCGGAGTGCTCAATGCTCGTTACTGCGTAGTATCTAACGGTCCCGGCTGGCTGTTCGTGCTCCGCGCTCCATGAGGTTTCGTTCCAACTTCCGCCTCTGTTCCCGTAAACCACGGTTCCCGCTATGGGGGTAAAGCTCACGCCATCCACCGATGTCCATACCCTGAAAGCGTTTATCTCCCTTGGAGAGGGCGGCAAGTCAACCTTATCGTCGGGCCAGCCACGGGTGGTGTAGGTCCTTGAGTTGGCGGAGGTATGGCTGAAGTCCCAGGAGAGCCGTATCTTGCCCTCGGAGGTGGATGCAGAGGAGATCTCCGGTGGGAAAGGATAATAGGCGACTACATAATTTATATAAGGGAAATCGTCGCCGGAGTTATTAAGGAAGTGGTTGGAGTACGCCACCTTTGTCCCGTCCGGCGAGAGAGATGGACGTGGATACCCGTTGTAGTTGTCAGTGTATTCGTGGTGGGTCGTAGCCAGCGTCTCGGCAGGACCTCGGGTTCCATCCTTAAAGTTAACTCTGCGACCATAGATGGTGGCATGACCGACGAGTTCCTCTTCAACGTACCAAGGGAAAAAGATCCCGTAATCCGACCAAGCGTTGTATGCGTGGTGTCGGCCGTCGTACTGGTTTTTGTAGGTAGTAAGGTCGTCTACGAGGTGTCCGAAGCTACCATCAAAGCCGGTGTAGGGTGGGTAAATCATGTGGAGGATTGTGCCTGGTCCGCTCGCGTTCTGATCCCCCGCACCCTCTAGCAAGTGCGTGTTCCAGCGGTCTTGGCTGGGGTGATTCCAGTAAGCCATGTAGGGGCCATCGGGGCAGGGGCCACTGTAATTCTCGCTGCATGCCATCGGGGTAACCTCATCGTTACCGTAGCTCGACCCGTTCCACTCTTCCCAGAGCGGGCCGCCGTCGGAGGCGCTTCCGTTTGTCGTTTTGAGCCTCCAATTTACTCGACCGTTATACATGGTAAACATATATTCGAGCTTAGGGCCATGGCCGAGCCCTCCATCATGGAGAGTCCCCTCGTAAATATTTAGGTGGTTGGCGTACTCGGGGAGCCCTCTGTAAACCGGCCAATAATCTGTTATGACGGGGTTCAAGCCTTTGTTTAGCTCTATGCGCATCACGGAGGCTGTGGGGACAGGCTTTCCCCAGTCGGTGACGTACCCGTAGAGGAGCATATAGTTGTCGTCGTAGCTGATGCCATCCTTCATGACGACTTTTTTCAGCGGGGGAAGGCCTTTGTCGTCATCTCCCCCCGGAGCGGTCTTTGTGTCGAGCACGATCTGGCCGGTTACGGTGTTGTCCTCGGCGACGACGTTCTTGGTCAGATCCCAGAGCTCTGCGTGGTACTCCGGGCCGCCGTCACCCAGCCCGTAGTAGGCGTTCTCAGTGTTCGCCCACCCGAACCCTATGTTTGGGATACCGAGGTGCGCGTAACCCTCGGCGGCCTTCAGGTATGAACCGTTGCTCTTTACCAGCCACCTGTTGAACCCGACGTTGTGAGTATCTGGGTTTTTTGTCGTCCTAGCCTCACGAAGCACCCAGAAACCCATAAGGGAGCCGTCGTAAGACCAGACATTGTTCGAGATCTCCTTAGAGTAGATGGTCTGCTGGTCCGGTGTCCTCGCGAGAATCCAAACTTCTCTGCCAGTCGTCGTGTCTATGTACATAAGCGTTTCTGGCTGCCAAATGAAGGTGTCCGGATCCTCCAGGTAATCAGCACCCCACACTGCGGTGGTCTGTCGCGCCCTGCGTGTTATCATCTCGTCAAGGTTCTCTTCCGCCGATACGGAAAGGCTAGGCATAGCCGCTAAAGCAATTAATGTTGCTATGAAAGCCGCTGCCCCCTTCACACTGATAGTCATGCCTATAAGTCCTCAAATTCTCTACGTTACCACTTATTCTGGACGCACGAAGCCTACTGACATAGGTGCTCGCACCTCTCCCTAGTTGATATAATTTTTTTTGTGGTGAACTCCTGGCTGAGGAATTATCCTCACCCAGTTTAACCATATCGACAAAAGGTCGAGGAAGGATAAATAAAATCGCCTCGCCAGTCAAAAAAACTACCCAGATAGCTGGGTTTTTCGACGCACCTCGGCGCGATTTCACATTGACTCCGCGCCCTAACTAAATGAAAACAGTAGTCATATAAATTGGGGCCACGTTTGCAAGCGTGAGATGTCGGGGACAGGTCTTTTCTTCTGGGCCCCATGGAATTTGACTGTATTAACGGCCATGCCGGGATGAAACCCCGGAGAACCTCTTAAGGCCTCTCCACAATGTGTAACAATCCGCATGTCGCACATGTTATTATTGTAGTGCTCGCGCCGTTAACTACAACTCCGGAAAGGTCTGATGTCAACGATCTCCTCTGCGCTCATGCGCCGCCTCCTCAACCTCTATCCCCTGGATATCGCACATAGTCAGCTAATGCGGCTGACTTACCCGTTCGCACTACCCGAGGGCGAGGTCAAACTGCATGTAAAGGCGGTCTCTGGCCCGATGTGCTTTGATCCAAACACATTTCTCGGTAGGCACCTCTACTTCATGGGCACCTATGAGCCGATCTGCCTCTCACGCCTGCGCCGCACAATGAAGCCGGGGATGGTCTTTTATGACATAGGGGCGAACGTGGGGCTCTACTCAATCCTCGCAGGAAAACTCGTGGGTGAGGGAGGTGCCGTCCATGCCTTTGAGCCGCAGAAGAAGCTCGTTGCGCAGCTAAAAAGGAACATCGCCTCCAACGGGCTCTCAAACGTAAACATCTGGGAGGCCGCGACATCATCGGAGGTGAAGCGGGACAAGCTGGTCCAACTCTCTTCAACCAACACCGGCCAGGCCTGCCTGACCCACGGTGACGCGGAGGGACTCGAACAGGAGGAAGTTTCCTGCGTAACCCTCGACTCTATGGTGGCTGAGGGCAAGATACCTCCCTGCGATGTAATCAAAGTGGATATCGAGGGGGCGGAGCACGAAGCCCTCAAGGGTGCAGAGGGGATACTCCAGGAGCGCCCGCCAAAAGCGATTTTTTTTGAATGCATCGACGAGCACTTGGGGCGCTTCAACTCCTCCGCAGAGGAACTGATCGGCTTTCTGTCGTCTCTGGGTTACACGCTGGAGTACGCGCGCAGGGGCAAATGGAAGGCATTTGAAAAGGAGCGTTACCTCGCGGACGGTTCTCCCCCCGACTTCATCGCCACCATGGGGTGATCCATGCGCCCAACCCGAATTAGAACCACTCCACCGGATTAAAGAGGCTTTGCCCCTCTACAGCGCCCTCGCCCCTTATCATCCGCCGCAGCATGGCAGCATTCTCCTTTAGCGTACGCACTCTGGCAAACCTGTCGAGGCGAGACCCGCCTACGGCGGTAACGATACCGTAGACGATGCTGAACCGGTGGTAGGCCTCGCATATGCTCCCCATGACGCCATTTTCATCCGTCGTCAATCCATAACCTTCAAGGAAGGCATCTCCGAGCAGCTTTACGCGTTTTTTTGATACCAAGGGGTTGTCCCCGAGGGCCTTTATCCCCAAGAGGACCTTAATGGGATCATAGAGCGGTGGCTCCAGCCTGTAGCCGAGAAAGTCTATGACCGTTATACCCCCGCCGCCGACGATGATGTTCCAGTGTCCGTAATCCCCGTGACGCCCCGCCATCGGGAGACTGTCCCCCTCAACTTCTCGGAACCACACCTTTACCTTCTCCAGGAGGGCGCGGGTCTCTGAGTCACCCCAAAGAGGCGAGCCGCTCCTTGAGATCTCATCGCCGCGCACCTTTAAGCGCTCAATGATATTCTCTTTAAATGGCGCTGAAGGGCAGGCCCTGACGCCGGTATGCTGCTGAAGTCTTCGGAGCCAGCGGCCCGCGAGATTGTAGGCGGCATAAAGCTCCGAGAAGGCTCTCCCCCCTGAGTAAAAACGCGCTGCCCTTAGCTTGTCGGTAAGAAGCTCCCCCTTGACGTACCGTACGACTAAGAGCTCCTCTTCGGGGAGAAGAACAACCGGCTCGGGGACCGCGCATCCCTTTACCCCCTCGAAGGCGCCGTAAAGCTCCTTCAACACTTCAAACTCTACCTTTGCCTGGTTCTCACTCTCGGTGATGTGTCTGTTCACCTCGGCGTGCCGCACTTTCTTGGCAACGAGGATATGCTCCTTTCCGCCCACCAAAACTTTGAAGATAAGCACTGTGGAAAAGGCGCGGCGGTCCAAGCTTACCGGTATGAGAGCCTCCGGTGGCGAGCCCGCCCACTCTTCGAGAGGCGATCTCAAAAGCTCTAAGATCGCTTCGGAGGAGAGGTTTTCTTCCTTGCTACCTCCCATAGTCCATCAACCTTCTTCCGCCACTAGATCCCTTATCATGTTGAGGATCCTGTTCATGCATCTCCTAGTTGAGTACTCCTCATAGGCATCCTCGCAACCTTCGCGAAGACGTTTCTCGAGAGCTTCGTCGCTAATAATCGAAGTGATCACCTCCTTAAGCCGCGCCACATCATTAGGTGGGACGATGTACCCGTTAACGCCATCCTCAATATAATCTAGAGCCCCGTGCCTCTCGCAGACTACCACCGTGGGCTTGCCCATACCGAGGGCGTTCAATATTGTCTGCTGCCCGCCTGAGTGAAGGAGTCCCCCCTCCATGGGGAGGATGACAAAGCGGGCGCCCGCCATCCAGCGCCTGAAATCTTCCTTCGTTACGGGGAAAGCTTCCACGTTGGGGGGCGGCTGAACATCTCCACTCCAATCCTTACGACGGGTGTTAATGACGACCTTGATATCGAGTCCACGCACCGCCTCGCAGAGCGCCAGGTAGTTCCTATCGCCATCGCCTCCGCTGAATATGTACCCTTTATCCACGATCTCGTAATCGTATCCTTCGAGGGTATGGTGGTGGGGAATGTAGACAAACTTCTCCGGCGCTATCCCGAAGCATCCCGAGTAATCTTCGACCTCGTGAGTCGCCCAGACGATGAACTTGGAAGTCCCCTTGGCGATGAGTTTGTGGTGGAGCTTCTTTAGCGCGTACTTGAATGGGGAGGCGGGCTTGTACCAGAGGGTTGCGACCATTACTACGTGCACAGTCCTGCCGGGCACGAGAAAATTCAAAATCGAAAATAGACCCCCCTTCCTGTCCGCAGCGACGACTACAGCGTCATACTTGGCGCGTAGCCGCATCATCGTCCACAGCGCTTTCAGAAGCGGGAAGAAGCCTTTTACAGGAAGTATCTCCTCCGGTTGGTCGGTTATGTTCTGCCAGTCGGCGGAGCCCCTCTTCTCAACCACGCAGCTAAGGATCCTCGGGTAGCTATCCTTGTCGAGGGTAAGCTCTCGCGCGTAAGGATTTGCCGCGAAACGTTCATCGCTCTTTATCCCCTTCTTCAAATCCTCACTCGCTCTCTCTGCCTGGCCTGAGCTCGACGTGGCCACGCCACCCCCCCGGCGCTTTGAAGTTAAGCGTATTTTTCGGTGCAGTCACGCTGAATCCGTCCCAGCGCGGTGAATCAGAGGAGATCTCTATCTCCTCCGGTTTGAAGTCCGCGACGGATAACGCCCCGATCTCAAAACCCTTCGATACGACAGGGATCACCCTAAAATCGAATCCTATTATACCCGCTATCGACGCATCCACTGCGCTCTGGTTGAGGCCGCCGATGACCATGCCGCACATTCTCGGCTCCGGCTCCATCGGCCCCTCCCCCTCGCCCGCTATTATAGCGTCGACGAATGTGACCACGCGGCGCTTTATCCCCTCCGATACCAGCCCCTTGCGGTCGGCATAGCGCAAAATCCTGTTTAAATCTAACACCGTTCGCCATAGCGTGTCATTACCGTACCAGCTACCCTCCATATAGGGGTCGCCGTCCACTATAGAGGATAGCTTGTGAACTGCCCTCAGCACCACCCTGTCAAAGGTCCCCGAGCCGGAGGGGCGCTCCTCGTGGCGCTTCTCGATGATCCTGTTCAAAAGGCACTTAAGGCTCGATTTGTCACGGTACTCATCGCCCCCCTCCTCGATGGAACCCTCGCGGTGGTGGGGAAGCCAGTCCTTGTACCCGTTGATCCCCACCAGATTCTTAAGCGCGGCGGTGATACCCACCTTACGGTGGGTTTTGAGCTTGGGTAGGTTGACAACTACGTCCGATTCAAGGATGGATTTCGGGATGAGGTACTCATGGATCCCGCCTCCATGGTGCTTCGGCATCTCGCTGCAATCGTAGCTGGTCACCCTGAACATGTGGCTACTTTCCTCCAGCGGGACGAGGAGGCTATCCTTCCCGATATCGACGGCGGTATACCCATCGGCGTCGCCCTCTAGCTCGCTTGAAGCGACGACCTCGTTGTGCTTGCCGAGGGTGACAGCGTGGAGGCGAAAGTCCCTGACCGAGACGGTGACGCCCCAGCACCCGGATATATCCGCCGCGACCTCCTTCATGGAAGTTATCTCAATCAGTTTATTGAAATCCGCGCTCTGCACCGGGGCATCGCCGATGATGATCTCGCCGCTACCGCTCAGCGCCTTCGCCACATAATCGCCCACCGCGCGGGTCAGCGAGGGGTGCGTTATTACCGAATCGATCCCACCTCCTGCGAGGTGGATGTGGCGTACGAGGTTGGGCTTTATCACCACCCTGTCGCCAGGGGAAACTAGTTCCCCTAGTGGATTCCACTCTCGCGTCCCGAAGCGCTCCGCGTCAAGCCCCATGAGCCTCATCACTTCCCTCAAACGCCTCGTAACGGGGTTGGGGCTATCCCCCACGGGGACGATCCCGCTGAACTCGGGGAACTCTGAATCGGGGAGGTAGGGCACGACCCGGCAGTAGTCCACCATCCCGTCATCGGGGGCGCTAACTGCCACGCGCCGCTCGTCAATCCTCTCCAGAATATTTCCGCTCACCTAACGCTCAATTCCCTAACAAATAACAGCTTTAAGTGCCCTACCCACACGCTTTTTAGTGGAAATAGCGAGGCAATCAAGGCTGAACATCACCTTCTCGAGGATGCCTATATCCCGGTATTCCCCGAGGAGGTTGAAGTAGTGGCGGCCACCTTCAATATCCCCCCAACCCATGCTCTTTTTAACCCTCCGCTCGACGCTGAATCCTTTGCGCAGAGGAACTGCCATAGGCAGGGCCACTCCGTTTTTCTCGGCGAAGGCGGCGCATTCATCGAAGGCGAAAAACTCCCACTTAAGCTTCTCATCGTAGTCGGTGTTCGCGAGAAGGGAGTTAGAATGCACCCTCCTCTGGCAACAATTCTCGTCTATAGCCGAGAGTGTGTAGAGCATCGCTATCCTAAGCCAGAGCTCGTAATCCTCAGTCTTTCGCATCTCCTCGTTGAATAGGCCGCACCGATCAAGCGCGGCCCGCCTCACCATCACCGTGCTCGTGGCGATGCTAAAGCGCGACATGAAGAGCTCCTCAAAAACGCGCTTGCCGGAGAACTCCTCAACTGGCCTCGGATCGGCTATGGGGGTAAATTCCTCGTCGCAGTCCACAAGCCCGGTGAAGCAGAGGCCCAAGTCCTCGAAACGCTCGAACTGTGCCACTTGGAGGGCCAGCTTTTCAGGCATCCACGCATCGTCTCCGTCGAGGAAAGCCACTAGATCCGCGCTCGCTTCGGAGATCGCAAGGTTACGGCTCGCGGAGGGGCCCTTGTTCACTGTATTGCTGATAACGGTGACCCGCTCATCGGCAGCCAACCTCGCGAGCACTTCGGCAGTGTCGTCGCTTGAGTTGTCGTCGACGACTAAGATCCTCTCCGGCGACACGCTCTGGCTGAAGACGGACTCAAGGCAAGCTTCGAGATAGGGGGCGTTATTGTATGTCGGTATAACCACGTCGACGGTCATTTTGCCCATACTAGCTACTCCTCAGTCATCTCTGGCGATCTCACTGAAAACGAAACGGAACTTACCCGTCAAGGTCTTATTGAAGCACTCCACAGGCTCAATTTTAAGTTTAACGGATGAAGGTAGGAAGGGGACATAAACCTCCCTTATCCTATTCACCAGCGTACCATCCAACGCTTCGTCGCGGTGCATCCTCAGTGTTACCGAGTTTTCGTCTTGTTGAACGAACTGGTATTGCCTGAGCCCTATATCTTTCATCAAGTGGATGAACATCTCACCCGCGATGGCAGTACCGTCGGCAAAGCGCATAACCTCAGTCGTCCTCCCTACAATGCGCTCAATGAGCGGGAGACCCCTGCCGCAGGAGCACTCCCCCTTCTTTGATGGAACCCCGAGGTCGCCTAGCTTGTACCGGATGAATGGCATTGCATAGTTGTTGAGGTTGGTAACGACGATCTCGCAGAGATTTTCGGCGTGGGAGGTCTCGATGGGCTCGAACTCAACGAGGTTGTTCTCCGAGACCTCGTGCAACCCCATCTTCGCGCCGCACTCAAAGGCTATGAGGCTCAGTTCACGCCCCCCGTAGGTGTTATAGGATGGCGCGCCGATCACCCGCTCAAGGTAGCGCTGAACTTCGGGGGAGACGGTCTCTGCGCAGAGGACGACCCCCTTCACCGTCGGGAGCGCGAGTCCCCGGCGCTCAAGAAAAGCTGCGAAGTCGACGAGTGCGGTCACGTAACCGCGCAGTAGCTTTGGACTGAAGAGGCATAG
The DNA here is from genome assembly GCA_002869005.1 of Deltaproteobacteria bacterium. Taxonomy (GTDB): domain Bacteria; phylum Desulfobacterota; class Deferrisomatia; order Deferrisomatales; family BM512; genus BM512. Next base: position 7,138 of record PKTU01000098.1, on the reverse strand, counting down.
CCACCGATAGAACCTATACATGCGCTCTTCGCTGAGGTTGAAGGCGTTGAGGAGAACCTCTCCGCTACGAAGCACGGTGGCTATGCGCTGGGAAGCGGAGTAGTCGTCGCCTACATCGCGCATGTCACCCCATATAACCCCCATCGTTTCTCCCGCCTTGAACCCAGGCGCCTCATACCAGCCGCGTATGCGCGCGGCGTCCGCGAAAGCGTGAAAGCGCCGATCCTGGTAGAAGACCAGTGGCTCTCCAGTAGACCCCCCCGTGGAGTTTTTGATGAGCCCGCGCTCACTGGCGTCGGTTGAGATTAGATCTTCAAAGTTCTCCCTGATTATCGACTTGGTCAGCACGGGGAAGGTTTTGAATGTCTCCAGCTCGCTGAAGTCGGAGGGGTGGGCCCCGAGCTCCTTGAACAGTTTCTGGTAGTAAGGAACCCTCTCGCTTGCGTGGACGAGGAGCTTTGTGAGCTTCACGCGCTGGTGTGCGCGCACTTCTTCCTCGCTCCAATACTGGGAGCTTCGCATGAACTTCTGAAGTCTCACTTCATCACGGTTCGTGAGGAGGTGTTTTAACTTTGCGGTTATCAATCAACCCTCGCCTGTATCAAGACATGTGAGTCTCTGCGGCCCCGGCCTTTAGCCGGCGGGCGTTCTTCGAACGCGACGCGATGAAGGCCCTGTAACCGTAAATCGAGGCGGATATGTAGGCACCCGTCCAATACCAATTGTACCTCGCGAAGTTGTGGCCAAACCCACCCATGATGAAAAGGAGGATGATGCAGGACTTCATTGCCTTTGCGAGCTCCTTGAGGTACTCGCCGTCCGCTCCATCCTCCATCTTCGACCACCGCTTCAATTTCCCGCACCCCGCGAGGGCGACGATCAAGAAGGTAGAGAAGCCGAGCGCCCCCAGTATCCCCGTCTCTCCGAGGAGCTGCCCAATCAAGTTGTGCGGTTGCAGGGCGAGCCCATCGAGGTTCTCGACCCTATATTTGATGTAATTTCCGTAGCCTACACCGGCTATGGGCTTTTCCTGGAACATCTCTATGCCGACCAGAAATCCGATAATTCTCCCCTCCGCTGAGACCTGTGCGTTGGCTGGTCCGGACTCCGGTTCCCAGATCGTCTTTATCCGCCCCTTGTTCGCCTCGGGTATCGCGGCCCAGAGCAGAGCCAACCCAAGTATGCAGGCGACCATTACCTTCGCCTTCCGTGCGAAGCCCGGCCGTCCCCACCACATGAGAAGCAGGAAGACCATGAAACCTAGAAAACCGCTGCGGCTGTTGGTGAGAACAAGCGCCAAGACCGTTAGCGGGATATGAAACTTGAGGAACCTGCGCAATCTGACCTTCCACTTGTCAGGCCACGACGCCGAGAGGTATTCCTTATGGTTCCAGAGGAGATAAATGAGTGGGAGGGATACGACTAGCGTCATCGCGAGGTTGTTCGGCCCGCCGAAGGTCCCCTCTATGCCCGAGAGGCGTATCACCCCCATTGTGTATCTGTGTTGCCCGTGTACGAAATACTCCCACAGCGCTTTGGAGAAATAAAGGCTGAGGATGAATAGGTACCCGAGGATGAATAGCGACAAGTGGTAAATGTTTGTTAGGAACGCCTGCATCATGAAGACGAACGCAGCCATCGTTAGGAAGGGCCAGAATGTATCCCACGAGTTCGCCCTGTCTATGGAGAACGCTACCGTCAACCCGACGACTAACAGTAGCAGGATCATCGAGTAGGTAAGTCCATCGGTCCTTAAACGGCTCCGCTTGTCCAGGAAGACGGCGAGGAGGGTGGCAAGCGCCCAGGTTCGCTCTGGTCTCAATACCATCATCCAGGGGAAGAGCGCTTCCCACGGCCGTATCACATAGAGCGCCATGTAGCCGAGTCCAAACCAAAAGGCGACCGATTTGGGCCATATCCCATTGGCTAACTCTCCCTCTGGGGAGTTGAGGAGGGTTGGCGCGGCGGCAGGTGTTTTTGTCCGAGTTCTCTTCACTACGCCACCTCACTGATGTCAATTGTCATCTCAACCCCCATCAATCCACTCTGACGACTTGCGGCTTCCGCCAAATCTTTCACCCACGAACTTGAGGAAAGTTGCCCGCTCACCCTCGGTATAAAATCCGAGCACCAGAAGGGTTAGAGGCAAGGTGGATGCTATTGACTCCTGGATGAGGACGGTAGCAAGCGCAGATTCTAATTTAACCAGTTGACTAAGCCCATAGAGGGCCACCCCGGCGACAATCAGCGTCGTGAGCCGACGAACCTCGAAGGGTATATAGTAGCAACGCTGGGAGAAGATGTATATCGCGACGACTCTCACCCCGAAGCCAGCGAGGTTGGAGGTCGCCGCGCCGATGAGCCCCCACGCCGGAATAAAATACCAGTTCCAGACGAGCACTACGGCGAGCGCCCCGAGGGAGATGTATGTCAGGTTGTTGGTCTTCTTCTTGTAGAGCATGCCCGAAGTAAAATGGCTCTCCAGCCCGACGACTATGTATGAGAGGGCAACGAAGGGAACAACAACATGCGCGCCCTTATACTGTGTGGTGGCGACTATCTCGATAATGCTCTCGATTCCTGAGCAGATGAATAGGGCTACGTAGACGGTGAGAAAGGTCGAGTATGTGCAGATACGCGCTACGGTCTCGGAAGCGCCCTCCTCCCCAGACAGGAGAATCTCGTGACGCCTCGGCCCCCAGAAGGAGTTGAAGGGGACGGTGACAAACCTGTTTATTATCACGGCGAATTTATGGCCTAGAGAGAGGAGTCCGACCTGAGCGAGGGCGGTCGCCGGATCACCTGAGTAGAGGTAGCGCAGAAAGAATCTGTTGGAGAGAAATCCCAACATTAGCCCCATCCTTGCGGGGACCAGCGGCGCGCCGAATAAGAGCATATTTTTCAGGAGGCCGAAAGATACCCGGCCCTGGACGCTCCTCAAGATATAAAAGCAGAGGAAAAATCCGGTCAGCGACTGGGTTATTATCGTCGAGTAGAAGATCCCGAGTATGTCTAACTCCAGCACAACTACAAAGATAATGTTGAGCGTGAGTGCGACGAAGAGTTTCAAGATGGTGACAATGACGAAGAACCTTGCCATGTACATCATGCGAAGGTAGGTGAAGCAGATGTCCACGAGTAGGCCGAACCACACCGTGACGAGCGCCACCTGAAAAATCCACGCATACTCGCCCGAGGCGAAAAGCACCCCGGTGAATAAGGGCGAGAAGAGTGTGAGAATTGCAATGATGATGAAGCCGAGGCCGCCAATTCCCAGGAGCGCCGTCTTCACAACGACGCCGCGCTTCGACTCGTCCTCCTCGCCGTAGTAAAAGCGGGTCAACCCTTCACTTACCCCCATCGCGGCGAGCATTCCAAGCGCACCGGTACTCACCTCTATCAGCTCCATCGCGCCGTAGTTTGTGGGTGAGATGAAGCGGGTGTATATGGGGATCATCATGAACGCCACTATTCGGGAGAGGAACTGCCCGATCATATATACCGAGGACTTCCCGAAGATGTTCTTGAGTTCGTCACGAAGCACGGTGCACCCCCGCTGAGTTCTCTCCCCCGCCCCTTAATATCGATTGATATAGTGCCTCGTACTCGGCCGTGATCTTCTCAAGACCGAAGCGCTCCGTCGCAATCTCGCGGCCTCGCTCACCCAAAGAGGCGCTTCTGCCCCCGGAGAGCACATTTATAATCGCCGCCGCCATCGATTCAGGGTCTCCAGCGGGAACGAGAAAGCCGCTCTCCCCTTCAATGATCGCTTCGGAGAGGCCGCCTACGTCGGTCGCAACTACCGGGAGTGATGCAGCCATGTATTCAACGACAGAGTTGGAGAAACTCTCGGAATCCGATGAGAGAACCCCTACGTCGAAACCGCACAGTATGGGTGCCGCATTCTCTACAGAGCCTAGAAAAAGTACCTTGTCAGAGATCCTGAGTGAGTTCACCTTCTCCTCTAGTGAGGTGCGCTCCGACCCCTCGCCTGCGATGACGAAGCGGACGTTCTCTACTTTGGAGGCAACCCTGGCGGCGGCTTCGAGGAATACGTCTATCCTTTTAACCGGCCGGAGGTTGGCAACTATACCTACAACATATTCGCTGTCCGCTACTCCCCACTGGCTGCGAAGCTCACTCCGAGCCCGGGCTCCCGCATAGGAGAATAAGCCGAGCTCCAGTCCGTTGTATATAACCCCTATCTTCTCTATCGGGATTCCCTCCGTCTCCGCCGCCCATTGACGCGTTCCCTCGGAGTTGGCAAGAAACAGGGTTGCGAAGGGATTTATCAGCTTAAGCCAAGCCCGTTCAGCGCGAGTGTGCCAGTACCCTTGATTGCGGCGCATCGATACCCGCGCCCTGACGCCCGCAAGGAAGGAGGCGATAATACCCACCTTGTTGCCGTCGGCGAAGTAGCTTTGGACGATGTCTACCCGCTCCCTGCGGAGGAAGCGGGCGAATGAGAGAATACGCATATATGTTGATGGTTTGAGAAAGGAGGAGACCCCAATAATGTGGGTGCCACACCCCTGATAGCCCCTTGACCACTCAGTCTCCTGGAGGAGGCATAGGACCGGAACAAAGCGCCCCTTGTCGAGGTTTTGGATGAGGTCTGTCAGGTGCCGCTCCGTCCCCGCGGTGGTCGAGTCGATCCTATCTATGACGAAGGCGACCTTCATCTTCTCACCTTCATCTTTGAGAGGGACCTTGTATCGGTCACGCGCCCACTCCGCGGCACCCATGAGAAAGCCCGCGCCAAGCCCCGCGTGGATTACAAATAGCGCCGTCATCACGAAGAGGGTCTTCCCACGCGCCCTCTCTCCAACCTCCCGGAACGCTTCGTACCCGACTATACCGAAGTAAAGAAGATATATGAGCGACAATGCCACCGCCACTGTCGAGCCGGGAGCCAAGAGCAGCGAGGCGATCCAGAAAACAAGGCCCAGCAAAAAGGCTGGGGGGACGAGGGTCTCAGGCGAAAGCGCTGCGGGAAACTTGCGGCAGAGGCGGAAACGGCCAAGCCCGTACCGCCACATCTGCCTGAATAGCCCGTGCAGCGACTCCCGAGGGAAGTAGGGAATCGAAAGGGAGGGGCTTGTATACGCCATAACCCCCGCAGCCTTCAAACGCTGGTGAAACTCGACGTCCTCGGCGGCGTCGAAGCTCTCGTCGAAATAACCGACCTGCTCGAAGAGCTCCCTGTCATAGGCGAATCCGCTGCTAAGGGGGTCGACCAACCCCTCGAAGTCGCTGTAGATGTACGATGCCCCGCTGTGCCCAAGGCGGTTCTTCCTAGCGAGTGCAATCCAGTACCCTTTGCTCTCCGGGGTGATCGAGCGGTCAAGCGGCGCGGGTCTGGCGAGGCATAGGGCTCCCTTCTCCTCCCTCGCACGCTCGATGCTGCTGAAGAGTTCCCTGCCGGGGATATTTACGTGGCCGTCGACAACAGCGACGATTTTACCACTGGCGTGTTTCGCGCCTATGTTGCGTGCGACGCTGGACCACCTCCGGGGGTTGTCGAGGAGGGTAATATTAACCCCAGGGTTAGCCCTCATAACGCGCTCTACAACTTCCACCGTGTCGTCGGTCGATCGTCCATCGACGACAATCAGCTCGAAGCGTTCGCGCGGATATTCCTGAGCGATGAGGGCCTCCAGTGTCGACGCGATGAAACGCTCCTCGTTCCTCACGGGGATGACGACGCTGAGATATATCATCGCTGCCCCCCACTTCCCCTGGAACTGGCAGTTATAGCACCCTTCAACCTGTCGTAACATTCGAGGCCTAGGAGCTTTTTCGGTAGCAGGAGCCCATAATATCTGACCAGATTTACCGCGTTGAGAAGGCGGTCGCCCGAGGCGATTCTCAGCGCTCGTTCCAGCGTGTACCCCCGCTGAATGTGGTTTCGTTTTACTGGCCCCGGCAATCGGGTAACCCCCGGCGTCATAGTCACGAATGCGCTGTAACCTGCCCGCTTCACGTTTACAACATCACGCCGGGTGTAGTGACCACCAACGGGAGCGTAAGATATAATTTTCGATCCAACGATTTCGCTTAATACCTTGCAGGACTCCTCGACCTCGCGCTTTGCTGCATCGTCGGCCAGAGGCGGGAGGTAGATGTGGTTGACTCCGTGGCTCCCAATTTCCATACCCGCCTCGGCCATGGACCTGATCTCGGCCTCGCTCATATAGCCGGCCCTGCCAACATTGCCTGAGTTGACGAAGAAGGTGGCGCGGTGTCCGGTTTTGATAAGGATGGGAAGCGCCCGGTTGTAGTCCGATGCGAAGCCGTCATCGAAGGTGATAACGGTCCAGCAACCGCTGCGCTTTTCTAAAAGTTCCGATATGGTGCACGAAGATGAGGGGTCAAGTTTTGCAAGCAGTCCCGACAGGAGATCCTCTCCCACGAGGTATCTCAAAGAACCCGGATCTCCGCCGGGATCGGGTAGTTCCTCCGGCCCGCCTATCGCATGGAAGGTTAGGCATACCGCCGAGGCGCTCACTTTAAGCCTCCCAGGACATCTCTATATATACGCTCGAGCTTGACGGTCTGTTCTTTGAAGGAGAACTCCTCCGACACCCGAGTACGCCCGGCTTTCCCATACTCCTCCATGAGATCAGGCGATACCACCAGTGCCTGAACAGCCTCGGCGAGGGCACGGGGCTCTCCGGGGGGAACCAGAATACCATTGACACCGTCCTCTACGAGCTCGGGAACACCCCCCACAGCAGTGGCGACAACGGGCTTACCGTAGGAGAACGCCTCCAAAACCACGTTAGGCAACCCCTCCGTCAACGAAGGGAGTACATACAGATCGCTTGCGGCCATCACCTCCTGAATATCGCGCCTGAACCCCGCGAAGAGACAACGATTCTCTATACCCAGCGAGCGCGCCCGGTCGCGCAGTTCCATCTCCATCGCGCCGTCACCACATATCACGAATTTAATTGGAAGGTCAGCGGCGATAAGTGAAATCGCATCCAGGAGATGCGAGAAGCCTTTCTCCACGCTCAGCCTCCCCGCCGAGAGCGCCATAATTGAATCTTCCGCTATCCCCAGCTCGTTTCTCACGGAGGTTTTGTCCGTGTGGAGCTCCACCGCCTTTGCCTGCTCGACCGAGACACAGTTGTGC
>PKTU01000103.1 GCA_002869005.1 Deltaproteobacteria bacterium | reverse complement strand
TCTACTGCGCCATAAGGGTTTTGTGTAACGCCATCGGGGTTGTGGCAATCGACATCGTTACAGATCGAGTAGGGGTCTGAAATGATAAGGCCGGGGAAGTTTGTCGTATTTATCGTATCCGCCCAGGTTATTTCCGCCGTGCTGGCGTCTTCGCCGTGAATTGTGTCACCTCCGGTGGAGACGTAGGCGGCATTATCATGGCAATCAACACAACTGAAGAAATCTGCATTTGTAGTAAAGGAGCTTGAAATGGATACGCGGTGCTTCGACATAGCGGGGGAGTCGAAGATATCGTCCACGCTTACCATCTCGGTTGAGCTCGCGACTGAGCTTGCAGCCTCACTGTGGCAGAAGAGACACGGCATCGAAGTGCCATCCCACTCAGGCTGCTTCAGCAGAGCTATGGTTCTCGCCGAGGAGCGTATGAGCTTAGTCCCTGAGACCATCTGCGAACGGCTGACCGCGTGACAATCATAACAGAAAGCGCCGTCTGGGTAATGTGTCGCCATCGCATCGGTGGCAAACATAGAAATGACAACGGCGATTATCGCCGCTGCCAGAGATGCAGAATGTCGTCTCATTTTTTCATTCCCGCTGGTGTTCATTCAGCTGCTCCTAACACGTAAAGATGAAGCTCCACACTTCAACCGTGCCATGCGTTCCCTACCCCAAAAAATGGAAAATAAAAACCGCAATCAATAAAAACGGCAAAAGCCCGTCACTTAGTGACAGGCATTGCATAATGTGTTGTCTGAGTCCCTTAACCGCAACATATTGTTGTCCGGTATGTCCTCAAGCCCTGGTGACATAACATCTATCCAAACACGCAGATCGGTTCCATGGGGGTTATGGCAGGTGACGCACATAACTACTGTGCTAGAGCCATTCCCCAGGATATCCTTCTCCAGTGGTAATACTACTACCGGTGTTTGACCCACAGTGTTACGCCAAAAAGATGGCTCAACATTACTTTGCACTCCGGACTTGCCCGGCGTGCCGTCCCACCAGTCGACCGATCTGTCAGGATGGGTGGTGTAGAAATGTTCGTTATCAAGCGAGCCTATTGACCCCCCCGCGCCGTACGCAGACTGCTCGTAGCGTGCCGTGGGTTCGCTGGGGTCCGTATCGGCGGGGTCGATGTAAACTTTTTCCCAGGTGGTTCCATCAGCCACGTTGGTGAGCACTTTGCCCATACCTGTTACAGCTCCGTTATTGTCGTAGCTAGGATGGTGCTGTATGGCGTTAAAGGGCCCTGGGTAGAAGCTGGAGTCATGGCAGTCGTTGCAAAGGCCGTTGTGGCTGCCGTCTTCTATGGTTGTGTTCAGCAGGCGGTAAGTATTGCTACCGGCAAAGGGCGGCATGTGTTCGGCATCCGGGTCGTGACAAACCGTACAGTCAAGTGGGGTTGTAAGGGAGGATGAATCCGTAAAGGGATCCTCGTTTTGGATTTCGCCATCCCCGTGCCCTCCCCTGCCCATGCCCGAGAGGGTGCCGAAGTAGTTGTCAGCCACTTCGAGGGTATCCTCTTCGTAAGTATAGGTAGGCGTGGGGCTGTCGGCGGTTATGCCGTAAACCTGAACAGTTGAATCCCAAATCCTTATGACAGTGGACTTCGAAGTCGAGGGGTCGTCACCCACCGCGTGGCAACCTTTACATACCATCGAACGGAGCTGCCCGTCGTTCTCGTCTCCAGGGCTTGCGTAGCCGGGCGTGTCTGTCTCAGCGGTAGTGACGTACCAGTTGACCACGCCTGTGGAGTCATCCACATCATCGGTTCCGTGGCAGTCAAAGGATAAGCAGCGAGAGTTACCCTCATTCATCGCCACCCCAGGAGGAGTAGCAGTAGTCAAGAGATTGTCAGTAACGGCGGAGGTGTTGTATCTCGGCGATACCGTACCCCACGAGTCCATCGAGGCGGACCGCTTTGCAATCTGCACGGAGGCCCTGGCTGTATCGGGCCAAGTACCTATGCCGTTAATTGACTGGTTATGGTTTACCTTGCCCGCGAAATCGTTATGGCAGGGTCCACAAAGCTCCTCTGTGGCGAATTGGTTAACCGCCGGGTACTGCGCTCCCGTTAAAGCGGCTAAGAATTTTACATGCACTTCATGTGGGCCGCCGCCGCCGGAGTAGTTTTCTTCAGGAGGCACCTCTCCGCCCGCTACGCCTGAAGGAAGCGGCGGGAAACCGTGGCAACCGCTACAGCCGCTGGCCTTGAAACCATCTTTATGGGGATGACAATCGGCGCAGCGGCTATCGCTCATGTGAGTTTCATCGGCACCGCCACCGCTTGCGTAATAGATGGTCTGGTTGTGGCAGGCCTCGCAAATTCCATCGCCGCCGGTCGTCACGTAATAACCAACTGACCCGTGGTTGGCCTTGTCTTCCGTATTAAAGGTAACGGCCTTGAGGTCCGTCGATTCTTTGGGTGTCCCGTAGTTGTTGGACCCGACGACTGAATCGGTTTCCGAGGTGGGCGCTGCTACGTGAGAACGGACCATAAAGTGGTTGTCATCACCATGAGGATCGTGGCAATCGACACATTTAAAGGAGTAATTGCCCGGCCACCCATAATCGGATTCAGTCGTGGTTTTGTCGTGGGTTATGACGTTATGCCGCGTCAGCACGTCTTGAGAATCACTTGTTGAATGACACCCTAAACGCAAACATAGACCGTCGGTATCTTCAGCGTATATTCCCAACCGGTATGGGTCCGTAGCGCTTTTGTAAAAGTGCAGGGTCGTATCATCGTGGCAATTTGTGCACCCCGAAGGGGAGGTGCCGTCCTGGAAGTCGGCGCCCGGGTTATTTAACCCGCCATCCTCATTTGCGCCGGTATAGATTGAAGCGGAGGAGAGACCGTGGCCCGAGGAGTTGTACTGCCCGGAATTTACTATATTTGCAATTCCGTCTGATGCCTCTAAAGGTTTGTTGCCCGTGAGCGGCTCATCCCCATCGTGGCAATCAAAACAGTCGGAGTACCCCTCAATCATATCGATCTCAAAGCCGAGCATTGCTTTGTTGGAGGTCTGGGTCGTATTGCCGTGGTTGTGACAATGAGTGCAGTCGCCGCCCTGCGGGTGGGAGGTCACCTCTGAATTGCCCACGTTGTTGTGGTCCGTGCGTGTGTGGCAGACAGCGCAGATATCATCGGAATTTGACTCCGTCACGCCATCGTCCTCATCCAGACCATTGTCGCCTACAAAGGCACCATCTCCACCGGTATCCTGGAAGATGACGTTGTAGGTGACCGCGTCCGAGGCATTCTCGCTGTAGGCCGTGGTTACCTTGCCCCTTATCATATATTCGTTGTAGGCGGTATCGTTGCCGGAGCCATCACCGGAGCCGTGGGGGTCATGGCACTCGGTACAGTCCTTGTGCATGATCCTTTTGGAGTTGTAAGCGGTCCCGTCGCAATCGCTACCGCCAAGATCGGCCTCATGGGTATACACCCAGCCGTATGTCTCATCGGTGCCGTTGGTGGAGTCGCTGTAAAAATGGCAGGAGTTGCAAAAACCGATTGCGGAGGCCGTTGTCGCATCTTTGTCGCAGTCCACTTGACCTGGGTCCAGCATATCACCCGAGGTGCCGTAGAAAACTTCGCTTCCCTGGGGCTCGCTGTTTGAGGAGACGGTGCCGCCGGTGCTTTCGAAATAAGTGTTCCAGGCGCTGGCATTGATATAATCGGCGAATTTGAAGGCGCGCGTTTTATTGTCGGCGAGCCTATCGTTGCCATCCGCGGACAGGTCTTTTTGCGTGTAATCGATGTAATCTATCTTGGTGGAGTTCGAGACGCCGCCAATGGAGTAGTTCGTCGCGGTCGTGAGGTTCGTATAGGCGAAGCCCTTTACCACTTTACCGGCTCCATCGAGGGTCTGTTTGTCTCCGGGGAGGAGCTTGTACGCTGTGGAGCCGTGGTACATGTGGCACTCAATGCAGCCGATATCAGGTTTTCTGGAGGAGCGTGCATCAAGGGCGGTTGCGCCGTGTCCCGCGGTGTAGAAGAATTTGTCTACCTTGGGAGCTATAAGGCTGTTCCAACTCTCCCCTGCGTTGTTGCTGCCATCGTGGCAACCTATGCAGAAGTTGTCATAACCATCAAGGTCGGCCCTTGCCGTTAGCACCGGCTTGGCATAGGAGACTCCGTCAACCGCCACCACGTTACCTAACACAAAGGCCGTACCGCGCACATCATGGCAGGAGAGGCAGCCGTTGTTGGCTTTCTGAGACAGATCGGCCGTGTCGTCGTAAACGATATCGTGTTGGCTCAGGATATTGGCGTCGTTGACATTGCCGATATGCCCCATCTCACTGTCCACGTTGGCGACAGCCTGAAGTTTGGCGTTTGTTATGGGCCCGTAGGGAGTTGAAACGGAGTGGCAGTCCAGGCAGGCGAAGAAGTTGGTATTATGCGCCGACTGGTGGCACCCGCCATTCTCCATAAGGCAAGTCTGTGGGTCGCCCGCATGCACCTGATCGTGGAACCCGAAGACGAGGTTGGCAGTATCCGTGTAAGACATTACCAACTGGTCTTCGACATAGGTCGCGCCATCGTGGCAGGAGCCACAAACTTTTATATCCTCACCCTTTACGTAACTTGAAGTGACCTCGAAGGTGTTTGGATTGGTAGCGCCTATACCCCCGAACTCCGAGAAGGGGAACTGCTTGCCGTCGCTCAAATTCAAAATGAGCTTTTGATTCTCGACACCGCTTGAAACAACGGTCGCGCTGTGCGGGTCATGGCAGTGGTAACAGGCAAGCCGTTTAGTATCTTTATTAGTGCCCTCGCCCACTCCTATGCCCGAGCCGGGAACGTTGTGCCCGCCGCCGGGCGCGTTGTAATCAGCCATGATATCGACCATCGAGTTTTCGTCGATCGTCGAAAAGTCAGGAGATGTGCTGGAATTGCCATCGTGGCATATAAAGCAGAGCAGGTCGGTTGCCTCAAATGGCGTTGTCTTCGCCCAGTCAACTTCACCTGCGCCGTAAAGGGTATCGGAACCCATCGGGCCGTAGGGGTAACTCAGTGAGGGTTTGTTTACCGTGAGATCGTTTTGTCCGGGGGCCAAACCTGTCTGGACGATATTAATGTGGTTTGGGTAGCCGTCAGTGTCGCTCTTCGAGCAGGCAGTCTCGGGAGAGACGTTGCCGCCGCTGTGGCAATCGTTGCAGATGATGCGCGCCCCCGCCGTATAGGTGGCGTTGTCGCCTCGCACGTCCACGGGGTGCGCCGAGCCGACCCCCGACGCCGCCACAAAGAACTCCTCTGCGATATCCGCTTTGTGGCAGTAACTACAGTCGAGGGGCTGCGTGCTCGCGGCGCCAATCCACTCGCCGCCGCAGTACCATTGGGACGGTTCGCCGCCGGATCCCGTAGTGTCCTGATAAAGGGAGTCATAAACTTCACTTGACAAAACGTTACGAGACCCGGGCACAACCGAGGTGGAGCGCAGAGTATGACAGGCTATACACCTGTTGCCTCTGGAGTGGTCGGCAAAAGAGATTGATGGCGCAAGAAGGATAAGTCCCGCGATAACCATGAGAAGATACTTCTTCCCAAAGGTCTTCGCCAGCCGGCTCTCCTCTCCTTGCCTTAAAGCCACCAGATCTCCTTTTTTCATCGGCTCATCTCAAGTCTGCTTAGACCACCGGCGGTGCCGACCCAAAGTTCCCGTCCGCGAATAAATAGCGCTGTCACCCTGTTGTCAGTTAACAGCCCGTCTTCGGCAAAGTAGTTTATGAACTCCTCGCCGTTATATGCTGAGAGGCCGTTTTTCGAGCCGAGCCAAATTATCCCGCCGTCGGAGACGATGTCGTTCACCGTCGAGTGGGGCAAACCCTCCGGTACGTCATAGATAACCCACTCTTTGCCGTCGTAATAGCTTAGCCCGCAACAGCCGCCCAGATAGCACCTACCTTTATCTACTGACATTGTGTAGATAAAGTTGCTTGCAATGCCCTCCGTGACTGAAAAAAGATCCCAATTTCTTCCACGCTTGACAAAGACGCCTCTGCTAGTCGTCCCAAACCAGATATCCTTGCCGTCAAAAGCCATCGCTGATACGTTGTTCAAGATGACGCCGGGCCTTATATTCGACCTGTTGGCCCACTTCTCTCCATCGAAGGTGAGGAGGCCGCCGCGCATACCCCTGGCGGCGATCCAGAGCAGTTGGTCGTTGATGGCGAAGGAGATGTTCATCAAATTTACGCGGTCCTGCTCCTCCAGACTGCTCCAGGAGAAGCCATCCCATATAGAGAGCCCTCTCGATGTGCCGACGTAGAGCCTGCCTTTAAACTTCACTATGTCGGTAATGTAGTTTGATACGAGCCCTTCGGCCTCGCCAATCACAATCCAGTTCTGCTCGGAGAAGTTGTAGCGGGCGATGCCACCGCCCGAGGTGCCGATCCAAGCGTCCGTTTCATCAACGTAGATAGCGGTAACCAGCTTAGCCGGCAGACCGGTGGTATCGGTATAGGAGGCGATTAGGGATAGCTCCGGCGCTACAGCGAAGACATCTATGAGCGAAGGAGTGCCGCTGGAGAGTTCAGCTCTTTCGCTTTTAGCGTTTGAAGGCGCCGGTTCAGCTTTCAGCTTCCGCGGCCTCTCGGCAGCGGCAACTTCGTCGGCAGGTTTTTGAGCCTTTTTCTCAGGTTCTGGATAGGGGCCAGGCTTAACAGTGGCGATATGCGCCTCCACCATCATCTTAAGGGCTTCAGAGCGCTCGGCGGCCTCACGCCAAACTTCCGCATCGGTGCGCGGTGGCGGAGGTGGCGGCATTACCAAAACGGGGCGAACTGGTTCCGGTGCTGCGCCACTTTCCACGGTGGTGGAAACAACGGCAGCGGGCGGCGCATCCTCCTCGACCACTTCATCGGTAGCGGTACATCCGGCAAAGGCCAGGAGCAGCAAAGTGAAAGATATAAAAAGTCCGGCTTTTTTTATCACGTCTATATTCATAAAGATCACTTGTGGCACTGGTAGCAGAGCTCGCTCTCATCCTCAAAGGGCATCAGGATGTACTGTCTGTTATCCGTTGGCACATGGCGTGAATGGCAGGTGTCGCACCTGACCTCTTTGTACTCCACTTTATTCTCAACGTACTCGTAGAGGGAGAGCTCGGGGGGGACCTGGAAGAGGCCGGCATCCGGCCCCACCTCGGTTGCCTTGGCGAGCATGTTCATGCTGTTTGGGTGGGTGTCGTCAAAACGTATCTTGCGGTAGGTCTCTTTTTTGAGGCCCAGCTGCATGAGCTCTTCACGGACCTTCTCAAGCTCCGATTCCTTGACCACTATTCCGCGAAGCTTTTTGTCCTTTTTGCCCGCAACCTCTCCAAATGTGGCGGTCTCGGCACAGGGGTTAAGCTCGTGGCAACCGAAGCAGTAGTCGTCGATACCCGCAATGTCGCGGTGTTTTAGCCTCAACTCCACGAACTCGTCTCTGCCGGGCTCTATCACGACAACATCCACGCCATCCCCATCGGCTGCGGAAAGCGGATAATATTTGACTGGTATATCGAAGGAGGTGCAACCGATTATGACACCGGTCTCGGTTGAGACCTGTAGGCTTATTATGGAGGAGTGTACGGTGGGAACTTTTTTAAAGGAGAATTTCCCATCCATATCCGCGATTACCGACTCGTACAGCAGGCTCACCAAAGCGCCGGGGACGGCCTCGCCTGTGACATCATCTACGACGCGGCCCGCCACGTCGGCGTATGTTATCTCATCGGGGTCAACACCCGCTTCGAGAGCATATACAGACGCAAAACAAAGGAGCGCCCCCGTGAGAAGACACACCACAACCGTCAGTCGATGGGCCGAGCGCATTCGCATTCTCTCATCCACTTCATGTGGGCCCGGTTAAAGCTCCCACTCCATTACATGAAAAGCCGTCTTTAACAACGGCAAGTCTTCAATAAAACTTGAACAATATATCACATTGACGCCCGCGATTTCACGCCTATTCCACGTGACACTCCATGCACAGCGGGTCATCATAATAAAAGTCCTTCAAAAACTTCCGAGGCATTGCAACGGTCGATTGCTGCACCGGCGTAAGCGTATCGTCATATATATCATATCGCTCCGAGGTGCCGTGAGGGTCATGACAGGTGATGCAGATAACAGTCGGCGTGGAGGCGATATTGACCGGAGTCGAACCACTGCCGCCGTTATATACCCGCCCGCTCTCCAAATCGGCGCCGGGGCCTGTGAAGAAAGGTAAAATCCTCAACTCAGTCCCGGTGTATACGGGCGCTTTCCTGGGCATACTGCTGCGGATGGTATTGTTTGGCGGATCGCTGAATTCCTCGTGGTACCAGGTCACAGCGCTTGAGGTCGCGCCCACATGGAGGAGCGTGTCGGAAAAGCCGGTATGAAATCCTGAATGATTGCCGCTAAAACCGTATGTTCCGCTGCCGTCGTGACAACTCATACAGAGGTCCGTACCAAGCTCGTCCGCGGTGTCAATCACAGTGGGATAGTGGTAGTAGTCGAGGTTGTAATAGCTGATGGAGCCATGGGCGGTGTGGCAGCCCATAAGCTCCTGCCCCGTCTCCCCTCTGGCGAGACAGCCGAGGTTCATGTCGTTACCTGAGAGCCCTTTATCCTTACCGTGACCGTTTTGCTCAAAGTAATTTTCCGCCATGAAGTTGGCGGTACTGGTATTGCTTAGAGCGAAATATGGGGTTGCCGTGGCGTAATTATCGTTTTCAGCGGCGTAACCCTCATTGTAGTCATAGCGCGGCACCGGCGGCACGTTGACTCCGGAAAGTTGTATATCTGCCCCCCCTGCGTCT
The DNA here is from genome assembly GCA_002869005.1 of Deltaproteobacteria bacterium. Lineage (GTDB taxonomy): Bacteria > Desulfobacterota > Deferrisomatia > Deferrisomatales > BM512 > BM512. The sequence goes on along the minus strand of PKTU01000103.1, from coordinate 16,345 downwards.
GCATTGCCGTCGTGGCAGGAGAGGCAGAACTCCTCTAGCTCCCTGTAATCGGGAGCCGCCTCATTTGTGAGGGTAATGCCTGTGCCCATCGTATTTGACGAGGTGTCGTCCGGATATACGAGCAGCGGCGTTTTGTTTGGCAGTTCCGTATCTGAGCCGCCGGGGTGGTATTGCGCCGCTACCGCGCCATGACATTTAAGGCACTCATTGTTCACCGGGAGGGAGAGATCTTTGCCTTCATCGTAAGTTATGGAGTGCGAAGAGAGTATCGTACCCGGAGAATCGGTGTAAGGCTTGTACTGGGCAAAACCGAAGAACTTATCGATGCCGGAGGCCCCCACCTGACTGTCGTAGTTGGAGGTTATGGCAAAGGTGCTGCTCATGTATGCATCGTTATGGCAACCCAGACAATCGGCATAAAGTGTGCCAGAGGCTCTGTCTCCGTGACAGCCCCTTACGCTGTCAAAGCAGCGCGCCGGGCCTACCGGGGTGGGATGCCCAAGGGGGGGAGGCGTTTTGCCGGTTACCAGCGCCCAAGCCGGGTCGCCGGGCATGGAGCCGCTTAGATGGCATTTTGTTGCGCAGAGGACCGCATCGGTGCTTCCACCGGGGCCCCATCTGAATATTCTATTTTCGGGAGAAGTACCACCCGCCGAGTGACATTCATCGCAAACGCCGCCGCCGCGAAAACCATCGTCGACAAAATCATGCGTTGAGCCGTAGTTTAAGCGGGCAAAGGACCATACATGAGCGGGCAGGAGAATAACCACAAGCAAGAGCGCGGCACTTTTGATTACTGCGCCATTTCCCATAAAGGCGGCAACTTGCCTCCCGTAGCGGAGAATCATTCTCCCTCCCAATCAAGCGAGGCTACCTGAATCGAGGGAGCCTCACCGCGAGTACGAATTAAAGCAGGGTGGCCCTGTCACCCCCGTTAACGTAGAGAAGAGAGTTTTTGCCACCGAAACCGTCTGGGATGATACCTGCGGCATTTGGGTCGGGCAACCACTTTTTACCGTCGACTACAAAGGAATACTGGTACCTTCCGGGCTCCAGCGAAAGCTCGAAGAGCCATTTTCCGTCAAGCTGCTTTGCCTTTATCGGTACTGCCTTCTGTCCCCAGTTGTTAAAATCTCCAACCAGACCCACCTGACTGGCTCCGGGGGCATCGAACTCAAGGGTTACCTTGCGCGAGGCGAGCAGCTCTCCAACCGAGCTGTTCAGAATCATCTCCCTGGTGACCATACCGCCCAGGAATGCCATGAATACCAGTGACGCGGCTATGAGGCGCGGTGCGCTAACCAATGATAGGAGCCGGGAGATGAGAGATGGCCGACTCTCTTTGATCATCGCCATCACCCTTGGTTTTAGATAGGGAGGGACCTCCACTTCATACTCACTCAGCCCCTCAAGGGAGTACTCCAGGCACGTCAACGCTGCCACCATCTCCTGACAGGATTTACATCCATCAAGGTGAGCGTTCATCCCCGCCTCCATCTCGGAGGAGAGGTCGCCTTCCGTCTTCGCCGCCCAGAGGGCTTCAATATCTTTGCACAGCATAGTTACTCTCCATAAAGAGCCCGAGGGCGTTTTTGCCCTCCATAACAACTAATACCGGGCATCGGGCACAAGGGTTACTTCTCAATTACAATTAGTTTAAAAAGACCGCTGACGTCTGGCATACCCTCAGCCGCTCTAACATCGCCACGGATTATCCCAAGCAGTTCCTGTGGAGAAACGCCGAAATCCAGGGCATCGGCCATCACCTTCACCGCGAGGTCCAAATCCGGGGTGCCCCAACCCTCCATAATCAAGGTATCGGCGAGGCCTTTGGCGCGCCTCAATGTCTTTGCCTTATCGGAGAGGGCTGCGTAAATGATCTCCGGTGAGGCACCTTTTGCAAGCCCTTCACGAAGTTTGGCGAGCAGATCGCCGTGCGGCAGTCCTGCCAATTTAGCTTTGGCTATAAGCGCCAGGACTCTCCTTACTTCACCTGTCGTGAACCCCTCCTCCTGACAACGCGATGCCAGCGCAGAGAGCTCCTCTTCCGGTATACCCAGCGCAAGCGACTGGCGGTAGACCCAGAGGTCGTGTGTAGAATCTTCCGCCTTCAAATCATCCTGCTGCTTTGGCTCATGGGAGCCGAGCGCCCAGCCTTGCGTCACAGCCATAAAGAAAATAAGGAGGGCGAGGAGTGCTTTCATTCTTACGGTAACCATGTCTACTCCGAAAACCCCAGGATCTTTAGGAGCATCTTCTTTGCCCTGAAAATGCGCACTTTCGTATTATTTAATGAAACTCCGAGAATTTCGCTAACCTCTTTGTAGGGTAAGCCGTCTATATAACAAAGCAGCAAAGGGGTCTTATACTTTTCAGGCAGGGTCTCTATCGCCTGGAGGAGGATTTCCCGCGCCTCTTTGGCCTCAAGCTCGGCGATGGGGTTCGCTCCGTAGCCGTCGGTGGCAAGCAACTTATGGGGAACATCCTCTATATTTATCTGCTCGCGGCGAGAACGCTCCCGATGCTTATCAATGCAGAGGTTCCTCGCGATCGAATAAAGCCAGGTAATAAATTTGCGTGACGGGTCGTAAGAACCCAAAAAACGGTATGCTCTGAGGAAGGTTTCTTGCGCTATATCTTCAGCGACCGTCGGCTCGCGAAAGAAGTTCAGGGCGAAAGCGTAGATGGGCCCTTGGTACTTCTCCAAAAGCTCTTCGAAGGCTGCGTGGTCGCCGCCTCTAGCTTTTACCGCGAGCTCGGAATCGCTGTCGTATAATTTATTATCAGTCAAATCTGTCACTAGGCTGAAGGTTTGGTATCTTTTAAAAATACGGCACAATCTTACTCGAGTTAAGAGTTTATTATAAAGTGACATCAAATTTTTGCCGATAGGAACGAACGCGTGAAATGATTGACAAGCTGGGGCTGCTGGGTCAAAATATCGCCGGTTGAAGCCCTAGAATTATTACACGCCATAATAAAGATTTGCTAAAATATACCCTATGGGGAAGTGGCAAAACACTCGGCCCACAGTCACGAAGAGCTTGATGATTCGGGCTAACTCAGCCATTTTAAAGGGATCTGTGAGTCAGGGAGGATTTCAGTGCGGCGCATTACTTTAGTTTCATTTTTTCTTGTTCTAGCTCTATTTTTTATGGGGACGACAGGGCATAGCGCCGGTGACGACATGATCGGCATGGATGCGCCCCTCTTCGTATCACCAAATTTGGATGATACCGATCTGGACCTATCCACCGTTATTGGCAAGAAGGTTATACTCCTTGACTTCTGGTCAATTTATTGCGTTTCCTGCGTTCAGGAGATGCCGCATCTGGCGAAGATTCAAGAAAAGTTCCCTGACGATCTGCTAAACATTGGTGTCGACCTGGATTCCTTTGGCACTAAAAGGGTCAAGAAGTTCGTCGAAAAAAAATTCCCAAACCTCCCCTACCCCATAATAATCGACAAGCGCAGGAAGGTTGCCGGTCTTTACTCTGTTAGCGTTCTGCCTACAACCATAATCATTGACAAGGCGGGCAAGATCATTTTTTACCATGTCGGTTACAAACCCGGCGACGAAAAAGAAATCGAAGAGGTCATAGCCAACGCCATAGGTAAATAGCTGGTCAATCGAGTGGCGCCAACTTTTTGGTGCCTCAAAATTTAATTCGGGTCAGATTTCGGGAGACACGCGTAATGAGGAAGTTAAAAAAACTGTCGGTTATCGCCATCGCCGTCCTGATGATTTTCACCACAGCAGCAGCTTTTGCAAAATCAGTGGAGGAAGCCTCAGAAGGTATGATTGCGGTAGGCGCCGATCCTATCCCCTTCTCCCTTATCGATCTGGATGGCAACACCATCGTACTTAACGACATGCTGGGCGATAAAGCAGTGCTACTCGTCTTCTGGTCACTATTTTGCGGCCCCTGCCAAAAAGAACTCCCGCTAGTCGATACGATCACAAAAACCTACAAAGATAAAGGCCTCAACGTATACGCGGTCAATTTGGATGGCCCCAGGCGCGGCCGCGCGGTTCGCAAGTATATGAGCAAGAACGAGTTCACCTTCTCCGTTCTCTGGGAGCAGATTGAAGATGCCGCTTACGTTACGGCGGACGCTTACGGTGTAAACGGCACACCGTCAATTGTTCTAATCGGTAAAAACAAGAAGATTGCATACGTACATGTCGGACAGGCAAACGAGGTGGATCTGGACAAAGCCGTCCAGCAGGCCCTCTCCGACTAGGACCCGCTTTCATCTTTACACGAGAAAGGCCACCCAAACGGGCGGCCTTTTTTATTTTATACCCCGCCGCCTAAAGCGCACCCCACCTCTTTAATCTCTCTAAAATACATTGCCAACAAGCCTCCCGGGAATGCTTGCTTTGCCAAGCTATGTTAAATTTAACCGTTTAATTTCAATTGTTTAAGCGCAAAAGCAGCCAAATATTTGTGGCCTTAAAATTCTGATATATAAATTAATTGGGCTCCTTTAGCGATAAATTTCACAGAAGTGTATTATTGGTCTTGCTAATTAAAACTGTAATGGTTATAATTCGCGCGTTTCGTTAATCTTTCGCTCAAGCAGCGTATTTTTTCAAAGAGGAGGTGTCATACGATGTATCCGCTTTTTGAAATCCCGACAGTGGGAGGACCGATGCTGATCGCCTCGATCGCAACGTTCCACATTCTCCCCTCTCATGTGGCTACGGGCGCTTTTTGGATGGCCTACTTCATCGAGCGCAAAGCCATCACCCAGAACCAACCGGAGCTCATGGAGTTCCTAAAAAGGTTTACCCTCTCGATTCTCATCTTCTGCTTTGTAACAGGGTCACTGACAGGTGTGGGGATCTGGTATTCGGCGACCGCAATAAGTCCGCGGGCGATCTCAGGGCTCATTCACAACTATGTTTGGGGGTGGGCTACTGAATGGGTCTTCTTCATAATCGAGATTGTCACCATCTACGTGTATTTCTATACCTTTGGCAAGGTAAGCGATAAGACGCACCTACGAATCGGCCTGCTATATGCGCTGGCTGCGTGGATCTCCATGGTGATAATCACCGGCATACTCGGCTTCATGATGACGCCTGGAAAATGGCTCTCGACCGGCGGTTTTTTCGATGGTTTCTTCAATGAAACTTACTGGCCCCAGCTATTTACACGCACATCCATGATGTTCGCGATAGCTGGTTCATACGCCGCAATAGTCGCGGGGACCCTCAAGGACGGCGGCCGCGACACAATACGCAAAATTGCGGGGCGATGGGGCCTTGGCGGCATAATCGCAGGAGCCCTCTTCACCCTCTGGTACTACACAAAACTACCCGCAAGCGCCCTTGAGAATATCCAGCAGATCGCCTACACCTCCATGATGTTGAAGGTATCCCTCGTCGTCGGCGTAGTGATGGCGCTCTACTTTCTCCTCCTCGCCCTTGGCAAGGGAGGCTTTGTAAGCCCTGCGGTAGGCATACTTATGATGGTTGTCCTTTTCGCCGGAATCGGCGGCGGCGAGTCGGTGCGCGAAATCTCCCGCCGGCCCTACCTTATCCCCGGCTACATGTACTCCAACCAGATAATCGGCCACGACATGTCGGCAAAGGGGGTCTCCTCAGAGGTTGATAAGTTCAACGAAGAGGGGATTTTGAAGAACTATCCATTCATACCCGAAGACCTTCGCGTAATAACTGCGGACAATTACTTAAAAGCGGGTGAGGTGATAACCAAGCTGGAGTGCATCGCGTGCCATACAATGGAGTCGGGCGGTAGAAACAGCCTTGCGGACCTTGAGTCGGGCCTTACCGCTGAGGATATAGTGGCGGATATACTTGACGACCTGGCCTCAAGCTACATGCCTCCCTTCGTGGGAACGGAGGTTGAGAAGCGCGCCGCTGCGGCTTACATGGCCGAAGTGCTCACGGATGGCGAAGCTCCTGATGCCGAGTGGGTGGTAAACGGAAATTGAGCCTCTGGAAATCATCATCTAATGCGACAGACCCGAAAGTCGGGAGGTAAATAAAATGGAAATATCGGCAATGCTAAGTCAGCTGCGCGACCCAATGGGGGTACCATTTTTCCCAGTGGTCTTCCAGGTGCTCATGGTGCTCACCTTCGCGCTTCACATCTTCATGGTAAATATAGTCCTCGGCGGCTCCTTCATGGCGATATGGAGCCGTTTGAAGGGCGGCGATTACAATATCCGCCTAAGCAAAACACTGGCGAAGGCTACAACGGTAAACTTATCCGTCGCCATACTGCTTGGGATCGCGCCCCTGCTCTTTGTGCAGGTCATCTACGACCCCTTCTGGTACTCCGCGACCCTCATGAGCGGATGGTGGTCGATGCTATTCCTGCTCATAATAATGCTTGGCTTTCTCGCCCTATACGTCTTCTATCTGAAGGGCAGGAACGGCGCCTCCGGCGGCGGAATTTTCGGCTGGTTCACCCTTGGCGCCGTGCTCTTCGCCGGAGTGATAATGCACATGCTCGCCATGCAGTCGCTGCACCCGGAAGAGTGGGTTAAATGGTACGCTCCCGGCGGCGTGATGGACACCTCCGGGTGGGCCTTCAACGCCTTTTCCATAGAGCGCTTTCTCCACTTTATAGTGCCCGCATTCATTAATACCGGCATCTTCATGATGCTCTACGCGTGGTACTTCAAACCCCGCAGCGACATGGACGGCGCCTATCTTGACTGGGTAGCGGGTACCGGCGCAAAGCTGACTCTCTACGCCTTCTTTGTGCAGATAGCAGTAGGCTTCTGGTTCCTCCTCGGCCTCCCGGCCGACCTAGCCTTCATCTACAACCCATGGGTGTGGGTAGCCGCTACGCTTGCCCTAGCCGCCTTCGGAATGGTCGTCAAAGCACAAAAAGACCCCATCGGCAGCGCACCCCTGCTAGGGCTTCTGAGCGTGGTTGCGGTCCTTGGCATGAGCATCACTCGCGAGGTTCTGCGCATGACCTACGTAGGTGTCTACGAATACTCGATTTACGACTACCCGATGAGCATGGATTGGGGCTCCACAGCTCTATTTCTAGCCACCTTCGTGGCGGGGTTGGTCGTAATAGCCTACCCGATAGGAATAGCCTTCAAAGCCGGCCGCATGAACGCCGAAGCTGCAAAGGAGTTGTAAGATGGAGAAACTGGGTAAATTCACCGTAGGAATAATGGTGGCTTGGTTCCTTATAGTCGCCGGGCTGGGCATCGTGATATCGCTTATGAACGGGACCCTATTTTAAAAGCTGAAAACCATCATTAAAAAAGCCCCGGCAAAGTTGCCGGGGCTTTTTTTACCCGTTAATTTAGACGCTTCATCATTGGGAGAAGTTCTTGGGGAACGTTTTCAACGAGGACAATGGAGAGCGTCCGCTGACCGTTTTCTTCAAGCATTGTGCTGGCGTCGGGCAGGGTTGCCTCAATCTGCTCGGGGGTCAAGTTATACATCGCGCCGGAAAAGGGATCGATTATGAACCAGCCGATAATGCCGCCAAAGAGGAGGTTGCCGAAGAGGTACCAGCCGTTGGCTGTCGCCTTAACTTCAAAGTGCATCGTTTCATAGCCCGTTTTCGTCACCTCTATGCTGTAACGTTTGCCGCCCCAATATGAGCCATCCGATTTTTCGAGGGTGACGGTGGTGGGCGTCTCTCCTACGAAAACCTCCGAAGAGTTTTCATCGACGATCTTAACCGTCGCGCCGCCTGGAGTGCTCTTAAGTCCGATAGTCTGGGATTTGTCTCCCATTATCGTCGCACATGAAGTCAATGTAATCGAGAAGATAACCACCATAAAAGCCGCTGCAAACTTCTTCCAACACCTTTTCATAGTCACTCCTTTATCATGTAGAGGGAGCAAATCACCCCCAGGCATTCATTGGCAACCACTCTTTTTTAAAAAATCGAAAAAAGCCCAATTACAAGGTATTGATATGGTCGGGAGAGAAGGGCAGGTGCCTGAAAAGCTTCTTTTCAAGACGGAACATCTCCTCTCGAAGCCTCTCCATCCTGGCCCTCGCCCTTTCAGTTTTGCCATAACGGGAGACCAGATCGTCGAAGCGCTCTCCCAGAGATACTATTTCATCATGTCTGACGCGCTTGTCTGCGTAGTTTATTATCTCGGCCTCATCTACAGGTGCGCTCTCGGACCATTCCCCCAGGTCGACATGCCGCTCCACCAGCGGAGAGAGCGCCGGGTATCCGCGCTCCCTGAGGAGCGCCGCGCCAAGGGCCGCGTGGTTTCCACCGTTGTCGATGGACTCCATCTTCGAGATATCGTGGAGCAGCGCGCCCGCTTCCACCAGCCGGGTACTTACCGGTACGCCGCTGGAAGCAAGGGCTTCCGATATAAATACCGCTATTTTCGTCACCTGCGCGCTATGCTCAATGATGTGCGGCGGCATCCCGGCCGACTCCATCATCTCAAAACATTCTTCGCGCGTAGGGACCTTAACCATCAGCGCTTCTTGATGAATTTGGCGGTTTTGGCGGCTACCGTCTCAACGTCAAGCCCGCTCCACTTGTAGAGGTCATCCGCATCGCCGCTAAGGCAGTAGGCATCGGTGCCGAGGGCCATTAGGCGGCAGGAGATGCCGCGCTTTGCAATGACGTTTGCCACGAAACCGCCAAGGCCCGTTCGGGAGTTGTGGTCCTCGTAGGTTACGACGCGGCCCTTTCTCAATGCCTTAAGAAGCACCTCATCCTCAGCCCTGTCGATCTCAAGCGGGTCTGATACGTGGAGGAGTTCAGGCGCGTTATCTGCTTCTGCAAGCATCTCCCACACCTTGAGCGCTCGTCCCAACATGTGCCCGCTTGAGAGCAACACCCCTCCCTCGCCGTCGCGCACACGCACCACCGAGCCGTACTCGTACTTATAATCGTCGCCGAAGAGTGGCGCGCCCTTCTCGTCGGTGATTATCGAGGCGGGGCCCGAATTAACTCCAAGTATCCAGTTGCCCGGCTGCTTTAGCATGAAGCGCAGGGCACGGTCGGTCTCGTTGGCATCAGCGGGAAGAATCACCTTGAAACCGGAGAGGTTGGCGGCAAGGCCTATATAGTCGACGCTCTGGAGGGCTTTGCCCATAGAGCCCGCATCAAGCCCAAGGTTTGTCGCTACTACCTTTAGCGATGAACGGTTGAGGTCCGCTTGGCGCAGCTGTCCGTAATTTTCAGCTAGGGCGTGGACTCCGAAATCGACTAGCACCGGCGCAATACCTTCAAACGACATGGCGGCGGCGATTGTAGCGGCGCCTTGGTTTGAAAGTCCCGCCTGCAAAAAGCGCTCGTGGTTTTTTTGTGCAAAGGCGTCAACGCCTACCTCAAGCGCGTGGGCGCAATCGAATACGGCTATATTCCCCTCTTCTACCTCCTTATTCACCTCCCCTATGTCACAGAGGGCGGCACGGAAAGACTGTAGATTCGAGACCTCCTCGCCGGGCTTGTATGTTCTTGGCTCGCCGGTCTCAATCTTGGGCTCGCAAGGTGCTTCTACGGTGAATTCTATGTCGAAATCACCGAAAGCCACCCTGTAGTCGGCAGCTTCTTCGAGTGATGAGCTCTCGGAAAGCTCACGCATAGCCTCCTCATACTCCTCATCGGTCAAGCGGCGGGAGTAATACTCCGGCTGATTCTCCATGAAAGAGACGCCACAGCCCATAGTAGTGTTGGCGATGACGAGGACGGGCGTAGATTGAATCTGGCTTGCGCGGCGCACCGCCTGGTATAGCTCTGCGGGTTCATGTCCGTTTATCTCAATTACGTCCCAACCGTCGGCAATGTATTCATACTTTATGTTCTGCGGCATGATCTCGGAGGTCTTACCCGCAGACTGTATGTTGTTGGCGTCTATGATTGCGGTAACGTTGTTCAAGCGATATTTTTTGGCGAAGCGGCGCGCCTCGGCGATCTCGCCCCTTTGCTGCTCCTCATCGCTCATAACCATAAAGATATTTGGCTTATTGATGTGCCAACGGGCTGATAGCGCCATCCCGCAGGCGACGGAGAGTCCCTGCCCCTGCGAGGAGCCTCCCCATTCGACACCAGGGACCGCTCTCTCCAGCGCGCCCTCGAAGATGGAGCCTGCCTTACGGTAGAGGCTCACGGCATCATCAAGGTCAAAAAAATCAAGCCGCCCAAGGGCCGCATAGAGTGTAGGGGTCGCATACTCATGGGTTACGATAACCCTGTCGCGCTTGGGATTCTCGGCGTCGGTAGGATCGATATCGGCGCCGGCAAGCAGCGTCAAGAGCGCCTCCGCCACGGAGAACGCGCCCCCGGAGGGGCCTGAGCCCGCAAGATGCGTCATCCTCAGCACGTCGCCCCGCACCTGCCGTGCAAGGTCGCGAATCTTCCGCACAGCCTGTACCGATAGTTCCTCTTCTTTGAAACCTTTTCCAATTATCATATACGTCACTCCAGACGTTCTCTCATACTTTCAACGCACGAGGCTTTTGAGATTATCTCCACCGCCTCGTCCACATCATCGGTTATCGTTATGTATTTGAAGTCGCCCTCTTTAACCAAACCCCTGGCGACCACGTGCTTATCCATCCACCCCATTAGGCCCTGCCAATGCTTCTTGCCGAATACAACCACGGGAAAGTTGGCAATCTTCTTTGTCTGCATAAGCGTCAGCGCCTCGAAGAGCTCATCCATAGTGCCGAAGCCACCCGGGAAGATTACAAAGGCGCAGGAATACTTCACCAACATCACCTTCCTGACGAAGAAGTAGCGAAAGGAGATAAAGCGGGATAGGTACGGGTTGGGGTTCTGCTCCTCTGGAAGTTCGATATTAAGGCCGACCGATAGGCCGCCGTTCTCAAAAGCTCCCCTGTTGGCGGCCTCCATGATTCCCGGACCACCGCCGGTCAAAACCGGAATCCCCAGCTTCGCCAATTTACCGCCAAGCTCACGGGCCTGACGGTACCATTTGGAGCGCTGAGAGAGGCGAGCGCTGCCGAAGATAGTCACCCCGCCCTCGCAGCTCGACATATTCTCGAACCCTTCGACAAACTCCCCTATTATGCGAAACATCCGCCATGTGTCACCAAGGCGAAGTTCGTCAAGGAGATAACGTGCTTCCTCGTCAAACTCCCTGCGCTCCGCCCCGGAACGCCGGTCAACCTGCCTGCGCTCTTTTTTATCCGGATTGTCAGCCACTAGTAGTCGTAGTCCTCGTCATCGTCGCCATCATCGGCGCTACTGTTGTCATCGTCGTCATCGTCATCATCGTCGTCCGGGTCGAAATCCTCCTCTTCGCCATCGCTTATATTGTCGCGAACAAGCTTCTTTAAGAGGCGTTTAATTGACGCTGCCGGGTTGTCAACTGAAGACTCCTCCTCGTCGACGTATTCAGCCAACTCCTCAGAGACCTCTCCAAGGAGCACCGGGTCTTCAAAGTCGTCCCAGGTGAACTCCATATCCTCAATGGTCTCGCCATCGCAACGAAATGAGATATCCTCGCCATCAATTACGATTTCAACTCCTGGTAGTAACTTGCGTATAGCCATCTCTTTCCTCTAAAAAAACTGTCACCCAGCACATAACACCCTCGGTGTCACACGCATATCACAAATTTCCATCCTCTCCCAACGGGCCCCTTAGCTGAAGGGCCTCCAGCAGGTGCTCCCTCCCTACACCCTTACTCCCCCCTAAATCGGCTATAGTGCGCGCCACCTTGAGGGTACGAGTATACCCCCTTGCAGATAGATGCATCACCTCCATGGCATGTTCAAGGAGCGCCGAGCTTGATGCATCCAGGCGGCAAAATTTTCTTATATCGGCCGGTTCCATCCGCGCATTTGTAAAGAAACCGCGCGAAGTGAAGCGTTCGCTCTGTATCCCACGCGCCAGTTCGACCCTGGCACGCATCGTCGATGAGGGCGTCTCGTTATCCGCTGACGAGGATAGCTCGTCGTATCTTACCGCGCCCACCTCCACCCGTATGTCGAACCGGTCAAGGAGAGGACCGCTAATGCGGGAACGGTAGCGCTCAACCGCTGTAGGCGAACATGTGCAATGCACACGTTCATCGCCTAAATAGCCACAGGGACAGGGGTTCATAGCCCCCACCAGCATCACTCGCGCCGGGAAGAGCGCCGACCCCGATGCCCGCGCTATCGTAACTACCCCATCCTCAAGGGGCTGGCGCAGAAGTTCGAGCACTTTGCGCTTGAACTCCGGCAATTCATCCAAAAAGAGGACGCCGTTATGCGCCAACGTCACCTCCCCCGGTTTTGGACTTACACCGCCGCCAACGAGGCCAGCATCCGAGACAGAGTGGTGGGGCGCTCTAAAGGGCCGCTCATATATATATGGGCGCTCTGAAGTAAGGAGCCCCGCCACAGAATATATGCAGCTTGACTCGACCGACTCTTCCCAGCCCATTTTAGGCAGGATGGTCGTCACCCGCCTCGCCAACATCGTCTTACCGGAGCCTGGCGGCCCCACCATCAGAAGGTTGTGGCCCCCGGCCGCCGCTACCTCTAACGCCCGTTTTGCATGCCCCTGCCCCTTTACCTCGGCGAAGTCCGTGGAGAAACAATCTTCCTCCACCTTCTTTGGGCCTTCTTCGTAAAGGGGTAAAAGACCACCCTTAATATCTGTGACAACCTGCGCTAGGCTCGACGCCTTGTAAATATCAATTCCTCTGACGAGGCTCGCTTCCGCGCAATTCTCAGCCGGCAGGATAACCCCGGCGAGCCCAAGCTCGCGAGCCTTCGCAGCCAGCACAAGCGCGCCCTTTATAGGACGCACCCGCCCGTCCAAGGAAAGCTCACCCGCTACGAGGAGCGTCTTATCGGGCGAAAAGGCCGCGTCAGGGTCGGCCGCGAGAAGAGCCAATGCCACCGGCAGGTCAAAGGCGGCACCCTCCTTCTTCACATCAGCCGGAGCAAGATTCACCGTTACACGATACTGAGGAAAAGCGAAACCAGAATTTTTTATCGCCGCTCTAACTCTGTCCCGGCTCTCCTTAACCGCGCCGTCCGGCAATCCGACAACCGAAAATGACGGCAGCCCCCTTGCGACATCCACCTCGACATCAACACGGTAAGCATCGACGCCGAAGACTCCTCCGGAAACGACCCTTGAAAGCATATTCCCCCCCTTCTTTTAAACAACTTGCCACAATTTACTTAAAAGAAAAAAAAACGGCAACCCTCAAAGGAGTGAAGAAAGCGTAAACACTTGTAAACTTTAACGTATTTAAATTATTTTTTTCAATCCGTCCCCTTTTCAACCCCGGGGAAACAATTACCAAAGATAATTATGACCATTTTGGTTTTACTTAAGTTCTTTTTCTGATCTATACTTCCTGCAACTGAAGAGTACAAGTTCACCTTTAGCCATAAAAAAACAAAGGAGTTAAAGATGCCTACTTATGAATGCGAAGTCTGCGGAATGAGCGTTAACGCTACCTGCGGAAAGTGCGACGCGCCTCTTGAAAATGGAGACGTCACGCTGGAAGACGGCAGCAAAGTTCAGGTATCCAAGTGCCCAAATGAACACGGTATGATTAAATCGCCGCTTTGCTGCGGCAGAGACATGGTCTGCAAACTCTAGATTAAAGACATCCAGAAAAGGCCGCCTCTTTAGGGCGGCCTTTTTATTTTCGAATAGAATAAAAAGCATGGTTTCTTTTATTTATCATCTTCTCTACCACTGAAAATCATTTTCTAAAATACCCACGCCTCCATTTTTAAACCCGTTCTATATCCGCATACTCTCCGAATTTTGCATCTGTCTATTTTGAAAAACGCTCACGCCTTACCCTACCGAGAACACCTCTTACCATTCACGGAAAAGCCATGCCGTACGTTCACGTATAAGAGGAGATCCAGACAGAAGCACCGCATCAATAAATATCCGGTTTTAAATAGTTGGAGCTTTTCCCTCAAACAGCCTCAAGGCGTGACAATTTCTGATGTTATCTTAACCCCTTGCAGGTGAAAGCCATTCTTTTCAATGTTGGCTATGGCCTCTGACGGATCAACCGCAATATGGGGCGCGCCCTCAACCAGTTCTAGGGTCTTGAACAGCTTAAGCTCTCCCAACTTATCCAAAATATCCGCAGGGACTTCCTCTGTGCCCTTGCCCGCAGGGAGGAAGATAAACGTGTTTGACATTTTTGCCGCTTTATATGCATCGCATTTCATTTCGCACCGCCTCCTATTAATATTATTTTATTTAATATTTACATATATTTACAGAATATCACGGGTGTGAAGCGGGTGTCAAAATAGTAAAAGAGGCCGCATTTTCCATGCGGCCTCTTTGGCTGAAATTCAAGCGCCAGCAAGCCCTGCTCATTGGAGAGCTAGCTGGATACACCTCCGGCTATACCCTTTTAGCATGGGAGGCTTTTTGCTTCAATCAGCCGTCGACTCTAAAAGAGCGAGCCCTGTCCGGAGCCGCCCCCCCCTCCGCCGGTCTCCTTTTCATACTCTGCTAGGGTGGAGGCGAAGTCCGCCTCTTCATCCTCTTCGACGATGTAATCCTCAGGGACCTCTACCCTTCGTGGTTCCTCGTTATCGGATGTAATGGCATCAAGCTCCTCCGGCGTCGGCTCATGGAAGGGGAACTCTTCAAAGGGCTCCTCCTCCTTGAGGTGAGCGTCCTTTTCCAGTGGCCGGGAGGGCATCGCCGCCATTTGAGTTGGCTCTTCAGCCAACGGCACCCGGTAGAACTGCCGGGAGAACATTTTAAGGTAGGTCGTGTAGTCACCGGACTGCCCGTCTTCGCGCTCTACGGCCTCTATAACCGCCATCAGCTTCGCGTCGATGTTGTCTATCATGTGGAGCGCCAGCGCCTCAACTGTCTGCGGCTGTTTTGGAGAGCCCCACTCAAGCTCCCCATGGTGGGAGAGTATCATGTGCTCTACCCTGAGCCTTATCTCATCCGGGAATGAGTCTATGGAGGCGACCTTTTGCAAAAAGAGGTCTCTCCCCATCACGATATGCCCGGCAAAGCGCCCTTCAAGGGTGTAGTCGAAGCCAGCAGTTGATTTAAGCTCGCGCATCTTGCCCAGGTCGTGAAGAAAAGCCCCCGTCACCAAAAGGTCCCGATTCACATTGTAGTTTTCCGCCAGGGCAAGGGCCAGCTTTACGACGCCCAATGTGTGCTCCAAGAGGCCGCCCACATAGGCATGGTGCATACCCTTAGCCGCGGGCGCCGTTGAAAGGGCTTTTATAAATTCATCGTCATCCATAAATGAATCGAGCAAATTTGTGAGATATGGATTTTGAACCTCACCCAGAGCCTCTCTCAGTTCCAAAAGCATCTCCCCGGCGGGACGCTTTGAGGAGGGGAGGAATTTAGACCAATCGACGTCGCCGCCCTCCTCCTGCTCAATGTAGCTGGCCTTTATCTGAAGCACTCCCTGATAGGATGTTACGACACCCGTGACATGCACGAGCGAGCCCTCTTCAAAGCGGCGTGATAACTCCTCGGCGCCCTCCCAGACACGGGCCTCGAGCTGACCCGAAGCATCGCCCAGCGTCACCCGGAGATAGCTGCGCCCATTTCTTGTTGGAGAGAGCTGCTTTTGCAGCACCAAAAAGGTATCGTGTACCTCCTGGTCCTCATGGAGTTTTCCCAGAAGCTGAGTTTTGGCTTTCATCTTTATCCTTCGCGCTCTTTTAGTTCGCTTAACTTTGCGTAAAGTTCCTTCGCCGATAGATTGTACTTTGCGGCCACCGCTTTCGCCACCGCCTTCGGCTTCGCGCCGGAGGAGAGCCCAGCCAAAAGCAGCTCTTCAAGCTCTTCATTTTCCAACTCCAGCACCTCCTCGACAGCGCCGGCAACGCCCCAGCAAATCTCCCCACGGACACGATCCATCTTACCGACCGCCGCTATAAGGTCGGTCAAGTTCCCGCAGATGAACTCTTCGTGTAGCTTGGTCATCTCCCGCCCCAAGGCGGCTTCACGGTCGCCAAATATCTCTCTCGCCTCAATGAGGGTGCTCTCGATGCGGTGTGGCGACTCATAGAACACCAGCGTCTCCCGCCGTTCGGTCAGGGCGCGTAGTGCCTCGCGGCGCTTCATCTCACGCTTGGGGAGAAAACCTATGAAGGTAAAGGAGTCGGTGGGAAGCCCGCTGGCGCAGATAAAAGTGACAAGCGCTGAAGGGCCGGGAACGGGGAAGACCCGATGACCATGCTTTCTAGCCAACCGAACCAGATCGAAGCCAGGGTCGGAGATTGTGGGGGTACCAGCCTCGCTCACCAACGCCACCCTCACCCCCTCGTCAAGAAGAGCAATGATCTCTGGAGCCCGTTTTTCCTCGTTGAAGTCGTGGTAGGAGATATATCTGTTATCGCCGATGCCAAGCGAAGAGAGGAGCCTCCGCGCGGTGC
>PKTU01000102.1 GCA_002869005.1 Deltaproteobacteria bacterium | reverse complement strand
TGGTTCTCGGGTCCGCGATTATGTGGGTAATCTCATCCGCGCTTACCTGTACCGCGGGTTGCGCTGAGGCGGCTTTGCCCGCGGCGATGACCGATGGACTCCGCCTCGTCGCGCGGGGGGTTTTGGCCGACTGGGTAATTGCCTGAGAAATTACATTCGCGACCGCGTCAGCTGCGGCATATTTTAGCTCGACTATCTTCATATCGACATCAATAGTCTCAATGTCAATTGCGTCGAGTATCTCAATCAACCGCTCAATGTTTGAGTATGCCTCGGTGATTATGAGGAGGTTGGTCGGCTCATAAGTTACAATCGATGAATTCGGTGAGCGCAGCTGGGTTAATATCTCCGCTGCTTTAGCAGCCTCCACGTACTTTGGTGTGACAAGCCGCGTCACATAACGGTCGCCGGGGGGCGTTTCGTTGTCCACCGTTTCGATATTGCTTTGTCTTGCTTTTTGAGTGGGTACAATTTTGAAGACGGAGCCGCTGGGGACGATTGTAAGGTCTTTGACGCCCAATATAGCCTGGAAGACTTCGTAAGCTTCTTCGCTGCTGACCCTTGTGGGGCTTATGACGGTGACCTTTTTGTTGGCTACGGCGTCATCCAGGATGAAGTTCTTTCCCGTTAGCTCGGAGATGAACTGAACCACCGCTTCAATATCGGCGTCCTTAAAGTTCATCGCGACTCTATCCTCGGATAGCGCGGAGAGGGGAGCGCAAAGGATCGCCGCCGACAAGAGCAGCGCCGTTATATACCTGTTTATACCCACAGTGCTAATTCTCCTCTGAATCGCCTTCTCACCCCTACCTTATGTCGTAGGAGAGGGTCAGGGGCTGGTTGCGTCTGACCAAGTTTACCTGGATTGATGACGCGCCCTGAAGCTGGGAAAACGCCTCGTAAGCCTGTTCGATACTGTTTAGCTGGCTATTGTTTATCTCTTTTACTATATCACCGTTGGAAAGGCCGATTTTGGCGAAAATAGAGGCCGGTCTTATGGAAAAAATCTTGAAACCGTCCGCCTGCCCGTCACCGCCTAGGTTTGGTACGACTCTTATCTGCGTTATCAGTTTAGACATGTTGGAGATTGCGTCGTCCACCTCTCTTCTGTCGATAACCCAGGCCGTGTCTGAGACCTGCCTTATGGTGTCTTCAGTTGAAGAGTCGGGAGAGACATCTCTTCTAGACGGTCTTGGCCTTCGCAGGGTTGACCTGATTGGCGGGCGCCTCCTGGTGTCTTCCTCTTCTTCTCTGCCAAAAAGCTTTATCTCTTCGCGCCGCCCGTTGTTGTTTACATAAACCCGGTCAGGTCTGACCTCTGTGAGGCGTGCGCCCTCGGCAACCTCCTCGCCCACTCTTATGAGCTTGGAGGTTCCTTCCACCTCGAAAATTGCAAAGGAAACCCCCTGACTGCGAACGCCGGTTGCCGTCAGGATGACGTTTAGTTCAGATGGTTCTACAGAGGGGGTCTCAACCTCTTCAGACTCTTCATTCAGGGTTTTTTCGGGTTGTTTGGGTTTGGGATTGGCGTTGAAGAGGTTGCGGTTTTCGATGATTCTGTAGTCGGCAAGACGTGGAGCGACCGTAGCCCTGCTCCTTTTTTTTGAAATGGTTGCTTCGGCATGCTCGCCGACTGAGAGATTCGCGGAGATCAGCTGTGAGGCCAGCCTGGCACCCAAATGGGCGGTGAGCGCTACAAAGAGAGCCGTCACCAGGATAAAGTATTTGTTTGAGCCTGTCCCCATTAGCCGCCTGCCCCCGAAATAAACGATGATGTGCCTGCCAAAGGAGTATCATGGTTGGAGACTTGTTGCAAGTAAACACGGGGGTTTGCAGGGGCTCAGCCCTCTCTTGAAGCCTCCTTTTCAAGCATGTTTATGGGGCATGCCGTTCTCCACTTGCAGTATGCTTTGGGGTCTACGCAAGAGGGGCGCGAGAGGGGGATCTCCTTCTTCGTGCGCTGGCAAGTATAGAGTTTCCCCTCCCCGCTTTTTTCCAAGGTCATTTTTTTGCCGTCTTCCTGAATTCTGCGTCGGGGTCTTTTATGCCCATCATTGCCAGAATAGACATGAGGGGGCACCATTTTGTAAAGGCTGACTGAAAGAGGTTGAGCCCTACGAATGCAGTGAACCAGAGCCAGTAGGGTGAATGAAGCTGCGACAACGCAACCGAGAGAAGAATGAAGAACCCTGCGGTCATCCTGAGAATATCGTTAACTGTCATCTTGGTCTCCTTTGACTGTTTTGACGTCTTAACGGATGTTCAAATACTTCGATGCAAAAAAATAATAGCGGTTACACGAAAAAAGAGCGATGTCGCTTGGATGAATGGCACCAATTTGCTAACATTTAAAACCCCTTATGGATATCAAAATGGGGGCAGTGTGCAAGGAGCGACAATGCCCCGAAAAGGAAGAAAAATATAGATGCTTGACTCAATCCTTGGAATGTTTTCAACGGACCTCGCCATCGATCTCGGCACGGCGAATACCCTGGTCTATGTAAAAGGCAAGGGGATAATCGCCAGTGAGCCCTCGGTAGTCGCGGTAAAAAAGGATGCTATTGGCGGCGGTCGCATAAAGGCGGTTGGCAAGGAGGCGCAGCGCATGTTGGGCCGCACCCCAGGCTCAATCGTCGCTGTGCGTCCTATGAAAGAGGGTGTAATAGCTGACTTCGATATCTGCGCGGCAATGCTCAGCTACTTCATCCAAAAGGTTCATAACCGTCGCCGCCTTGTGCGTCCGCGAGTAATTGTAGGCGTCCCCTCCGGGATAACTCAGGTGGAAAAGCGCGCAGTGCGCGAATCTGCGGAATCAGCAGGCGCACGCGAGGTTTACCTTATAGAGGAGCCTATGGCGGCCGCAATTGGCGTTGGACTGCCCATTACGGAGCCCTCGGGAAACATGATCGTCGATATAGGCGGCGGGACGACTGAGGTGGCGGTTATCAGCCTCTCGGGCATCGTTTACAGCCAGTCAGTGCGGGTAGCTGGCGATAAGCTTGACGAGGCGATAACGATGTACATCAAGCGTAAATTCAACCTCCTCATTGGCGAGCGCACCTCGGAGGCCGTTAAGCTCAAAATAGGAAGCGCTTATCCCGACCCCGACGATACCAACCCGTCTATGGAGGTAAAGGGGCGCGATCTGATAACCGGGATACCGAAGAATATAACCGTTCATGCCGATGAGATTAGAGAGGCGCTAAGAGAGCCGGTCAATGCGATTGTTCAGTCGGTGAGAACGGCTTTGGAGAGGACGCCCCCGGAGCTGGCGGCGGATATCGTGGATAAAGGGATGGTGCTTGGTGGTGGTGGTGGCCTCCTTAGAAACCTCGATATCCTCCTCCGTGAGGAGACGGGACTCCCGGTAATGGTTGCCGACGACCCCCTCTCATGCGTGGCTCTTGGCGCCGGGATGGCGCTTGACGAAATAGACCTTCTGCGCGATGTCTGCACATAATGCCGCGCTATTATAATCGTCGGCGGATGCCGAAGTAAAACCGGAGTTAGATGCAGGGTTTTTTCTCCAGACGCAGAAACATGCTCATCGGTGGCTGCCTCATCGTTCTAGCGGTGTCGGTCCTCTCTTCCGGGCGTGAAAATGCAGGCCCGGTAGGCCGCACCTTAGGGCTCATCGGGTCTCCGGTACAGTCACTCGTTGGTGCCGTGGGGAGTTCGATTGGCAAGGCTGTAGACCACTATATCTTCCTCGTTGGCGCCAGGGAGGAGGCGGAGCGGCTACGCGCGGAGGTCGGCGAGCTTAGAACCGAGCTTATGAAGGTCGAGGAATTCCGCTATGAGAACGCCCGCTTAAAGAGGCTACTGGAGTTTGGCGAAGCCAGCCAAATGGAGCAGGTTGCCGCTTCTGTCGTTGGGCGTTCCGCTTCTGTTTGGTACAGGACCCTTGTTCTTAACAAGGGGAGCGAGAACGGAGTGGCCGAGGGCAACCCCGTGGTTACAGCCTCAGGCGTCGTAGGCAGGGTTTTTGAGGTCTCAGGGGGGAATTGCCGCGTTCTTATGTTGACTGACGCGTCATCAGCTGTTGACGGAGTAGTTCAGCGCTCCAGGGACCAGGTGCTCGTCGAAGGCAACATGACCCCCTCTCCCAAGCTTCTATACATAACTCGCAGCTCCGACGTGCAGGTTGGCGACAAGGTCGTTACCTCGGGGCTTGATTGTATTTACCCTAAAGGATACCTCCTCGGCAGGGTCTCAGCTGTTACCGAGGAGCCGGGCGCCTTTTTTCTAACAGCCTCGATGGAGCCGACTGTTGACTTCGCGCGGCTGGAGGAGGTCTTCATTGTAACGGGAGGCGGGGAGGTCAGCCAGTGAGGGCGCAAGCCGCTTGGTGGGGCTCGCTGTTAACGGCTCTCATCCTCCAATCTTCCGTTCTTCCCTTCTTTTTACCGGATGGTTTCACTCCCGACTTGACACGTGGTTTAGTTCTTTGGCTGGCTTTGACCGGCACTCCGGGGTATGGAGTCTTTCTGGCTTTCGCGGCTGGCTTTGCCGTTGACCTCTTTGCAGGGGCTCCGCTTGGGTTGACTGCGCTCATGCGCCTAGTCCTCTACGGCTTCGCCAGGCCGGGAAGAGGTATTCTGGAGATGCCCTTCGCTGTCTTTGTTGCTGGCCCTTTGGCGGTGCTATCGGATACAGTTGTTATATTGCTTTTGCAAAAAGTGCTTTTCGTAAATGAAGTTTCATTGGGTGTTCTTATCGCCACAGCTTTAAAACAGGCCCTTGTGGAGTTGGCTTCGGTGCCTCTTATTTTCATCATCATGGAGCTCGCGACGGGCTACCGCGCCGATGAGGCACCCGTATGATTCCAAATCCCACTGCAACGCGATCCGAGTTAAAGCAGCGCTTCGTCTTCTTCATCTCCATAGTCGGGATAGTGTTCCTGATTCTCGCCGCCCGGCTCTTCTACCTCCAGATAATAAAGGGCATAGTCTACTCGAACCTTAGTGAGAACAACCGTATACGCGCCGAACGTTTGACCCCTCCCCGAGGTATGATACTCGATAGACATGGGAGGATACTTGCGGATACGGTCGCTGCGTTTGACGCGGTAGTGGTCCCCTCAGAGCTCCCCGAGGACGGCAGGGACGATATTTACCGGATGGTTTCGGAGCTCCTCTCGCTCGACCCCGAGGAGGTAAAGAGAGTTACGGAGGAAGCTGGCCCACCCAAATGGAAGCCGCGCCTCATAAAACGTCAGCTCACACGTAAAGAGATGGCTATGGTTGAGGGCCGCAGGATTGAACTTACAGGTTTTGAAATTGTTCCAAACCCTGTTCGCCACTACCCCTATAAGAAGCTGCTTGCCGGAACCCTGGGTTACATGGGCGGTATCGGTAAAAAGGAGCTGAATTCACCGGAATATGAGGACTACGACGGTTCCGACTACATTGGCCGGGCAGGACTAGAGCGTCAATGGGAGCCTCTTCTCCGTGGAGAACCGGGCGGGATGCACACAGAGGTCGACGTCCTTGGAAGAAAACTTAAAGAAATCGCTAGGAAGCCGCCTGTTCCGGGAGAGAATATCTATCTGACCATAGATATGGAGCTTCAGAGGATTGCGGAGGAGGCTCTAGGCAATAACGTAGGCTCTGTGGTGGCGATGGATATAATAACCGGCGAGCTCCTCGCTTTTGTCACAGAGCCTACTTTTGATCCGAACGGCTTGGCCCGGGGGCTCTCGGGCGATGAGTGGGCCGCCCTCGTCAATGACACCCACCACCCCTTGCAGAACAGGCCGATACAGGGACTCTATGCCCCCGGCTCCACATTCAAGGTGGTCATGGCTTTAGCAGGCCTTGCCGAGGGGGTCATAACCCCATCTACAACTTTCAACTGTACCGGTGCCTTGCCTTTTGGCGGCAGAGATTACCGCTGCTGGAAACATACCGGTCATGGCGCGGTGAATCTCGAGGAGGCGCTGGAGTCGTCTTGCGACGTATATTTCTATGAATTGGGTCTTCTTCTGGGGGTTGATACCATACATGACTATGCAACGCTCTTCGGTCTGGGTACTTCCACGGGGTTGACCATACCCGGAGAGAGCGGTGGGTTGGTGCCATCGAAGTCGTGGAAGCGGCGCGCTCGCGGCGAACCCTGGTATCCGGGTGAAACGCTTTCCGTCTCCATAGGTCAGGGATATCTCCTTACGACCCCCCTACAGCTGGCAGTGATGACCGCCGCTTTGTCAAACCCACGCTCTCTTGTAATGGAGCCCCGCCTCCTCCTCAAGACAGAAGATGCCTCGGGGGAGGTCACCCGCACTTTTGCGCCGCGGCCGGCGGGTGATCTTCCCTTTAGAGAAACGCACCTCGGTATGGTGCGGGAGGGTATGGTTAAGGTCGTCTATGGTGAACACGGAACTGGCAAGAATGCACAGGTCAAAGGGCTGAAGGTCGCGGGGAAAACAGGTACTGCCCAGGTTGTTTCGATGGCAGAGGACGAATCGGGAATAGACCCTGAAGAGGTCGCGTGGCGTCACCGCGACCACGCACTCTTCATCTGCTATGCGCCGGTGGATGATCCACGGATCGCAGTATCGGTTGTTGTGGACCACGGGGGACATGGAGGTAGCGGCGCGGCCCCTATTGCCCAGAAGGTGCTGGAGGCATACAAGCGGCTCTTCATTGAGGGGGAGGGTGATACTTGAGCACCAACAACTCTCTATGGAGACAGATAGACTACCCCTTCCTGATCCTCCTCGCGCTCCTTTCGGGATTAGGCATAGCGGCGCTCTGGTCTGCGAGTCAGGGCGCAGGTGGCGGTCAGGCATTTTATGCCCTCCGACAGCTCAGGTGGCTTGCCTTGGGTGCCGGGGCAATGCTCCTCTGTTCCCTTTTTGATTACCGCCACCTCTACACTTACGCATACCCCATTTACGGAGTATTGCTTATCCTCCTTCTCATAGTGCTGTTTGGCGGTACGACCTCCATGGGCGCGCAGCGGTGGATTGCCATCGGCCCGCTGAGGATGCAGCCATCGGAGTTCGTGAAGATTGGCATTGCTATAACCGCCGCCCGTCTCTTTGTGCAGGAGGGAGCTAGGCCCCCCTATGGGCTAAGAGAGCTCGGAGTGCCGATAATCGTTACACTGGCGCCAATGGGCCTTGTCCTTATGCAGCCGGACCTAGGAACGGCAATACTTGTGGGCGCGGTTGCTTTCACCATTGCCCTCTTCAGGGGAATTAAAAGGAAGCTCCTTGTATGGTCTGGCATACTGATGGCCTGTGCCGCGCCTGTTTTTTGGAATTTGCTAAAAGAATATCAGCGGGCGAGGATCCTTACCTTTTTAAACCCTGAACGGGACCCGTCAGGGGCCGGCTACCATATAATCCAGTCAAAGATAGCGATTGGCTCCGGACAGTTCCTGGGTAAGGGCTATCTCAAGGGTACTCAATCACATTTGCGCTTTTTGCCTGAACGGCATACCGATTTTATCTTCTCCGTATTGGCTGAGGAGTGGGGGTTTCTGGGTTCCATCGGGGTGTTGGCGCTTTTTTTCATCCTGATCCTTTGGGGGCTCGACATAGCAGCGAAAGCGCGCGAGCCGTTCGGCAGACTTCTCGCTGTAGGCGTTACATCGATTCTTTTTTTTCACGTCATGGTCAATATAGCCATGGTCATGGGGCTTTTGCCCGTGGTCGGAGTCCCTCTCCCGCTTTTCTCATATGGCGGCTCCTCAGTGTTAACCACATATTTGATAGCAGGCATACTTATGAGCATAAGGATTAGAAGATTTTCAAGATGATGTTTATCTTTGAAAAAAAACTGCCGAAAAGTATCTCCATGAATAAAGAAGCGCAAAAAGAATTGGCTACTCTGGGCAGTGCGATCGCCAGAGCGTGCGAGGATGGACTCATTGACAGGGAGCGTTACGGTGAGCTTGCCGCAACCATTGCGGCGGGGCTCCTCACGGGCAACGTAGACCTGGACGATTACGCTGAGATTCACGAAGCGCTTGCTTCGGCTTTAGAGGCTGTCTTCAGCGATGACTCGCTCTTTGCAGCGGTCCCTGAAGAAAAGGATGAAGGCTTCTTTGCGCCCCAGCTTGAGGTAATCGAGGATGTCTGGTCCTTCGTGGATGATGAATCCGGTGAAAATGGGGCGCTTTCCGAACTCCTGGAAAATTCTTTATCCCTAAAGGAGAGCGTATTCGGCGACGAAGTCTGGTTCTCGGCCCCCTTGGAGGTTTCTTTCGCCGAATTCACCTCGGCTTTAAAGCGCGCGGGTGTATCAATACTCCATCGGGATGGCACGATTTCCGGCGAGGGTAAATTTATCCAGATTGGAGACGCGGAAAAATTCGCCCCCGACGGCAGAGTGGTTCTAGGCTGGGGCGAGCACCGGGTCGCTATTTCCACCTCAGACAACCGAGGAGCCTAATTCTTCCCCACCGCAATTTTACGGTGGTAATATGGCTTCATGGCTAAATCCAAATCCAAAACAATTTACGAGTGTACCGCTTGCGGCAGCCGCTTCCCCAAATGGGTAGGAAGATGCACCGAATGTGGGGGGTGGAGCTCCGTCGAGGAGTTTCGGGAGGCCCCTTTATCGCCGGCAGCACAGCGGTGGATCCCCGGTGAAGAGGGCAGCGGCCCAACCCCGTTGACAGAGGTGGATGTCGATGAAAGAGAGCGGGTGAGCTCCACCATGGAGGAGCTTGATCGCGTTCTTGGCGGCGGGGTAGTAGCGGGCTCAGCGGTGCTCGTGGGCGGAGACCCCGGCATAGGAAAGTCCACCCTCCTTCTACAACTTTTACTTGGCCTGGGCCAGGAGGGGCGAACAACGCTTTATGTTTCGGGGGAGGAGTCATCAAGGCAGCTCAGGATGCGAGCTGAGCGCATAGGGGGCGCTTCGGAGAAGATAAAAGTATTAACCGAGATAGATGTCGAGCGGATCATCTCCGTGCTTGAGAAAGAGAACCCCGCAGCCGCGGTGATGGACTCGGTGCAGACGCTGGTGAGCCCTGAGATTCAAGGCGCCCCAGGTACGGTAAGCCAGGTCAGGGAGGTCGCGGCTAGGTTGGTGGGTTGGGCCAAAGGTCGTGGTATCCCCCTTTTCCTTGTAGGCCACGTAACCAAAGACGGCGCGCTTGCGGGGCCGCGGGTTTTGGAGCACATGGTGGACACCGTTCTTTATTTCGAGGGTGACAAAGGGCACCCCTACAGGATTTTAAGGGCCGTAAAGAACCGCTTCGGTTCGACCAACGAGGTCGGGGTTTTTGAGATGGGAGCCCGGGGGCTGATTGGGGTAAAAAATCCCTCGGAGCTATTCCTTGCCGAGCGGCCGGAGGGCGCGAGCGGATCCGTTGTGCTCCCGTCGCTTGAGGGTAGCCGCGTTATCCTCGTGGAAGTTCAGACCCTGACTGCGCCTCAAAATTATGGTTCGCCTCAGCGCACTGTTTCCGGTGTCGAGCGCAACAGGGTGCAGATATTGGCGGCCTTGTTGGATAGGCGTCTTGGTCTGGCTTTGGCAAACCACGATATATTTGTCTCTGTGGCGGGGGGGATGCAGGTAAACGAGCCGGCTGGCGATCTCGCTTTGGTTGCAGCGCTGATATCCGCTTATATGGACCGTCCAGTTGACGGTAAGACCGTTTTCTTCGGTGAGGTTGGCCTCGCCGGTGAGGTCCGTGGCGTGTCGCGTCCGCTGGACCGCCTCAAGGAGGCCAAGAAACTCGGATACGACAGGGCCGTCCTGCCGGTTAGACAAGCAAGGGAGGTCTCAGGCGTCAAGGAGATAGCCGGTATGGAGTTGGTAGGGGTTGAGAGTATCGACAAACTGGTGGACTCAATGGGGGGTTGACCTCCCGACGGCGTTAAAGTATAAGCAGTTTTTCACGGGCGATTAGCTCAGCGGGAGAGCACTGGCCTCACATGCCAGGGGTCACAGGTTCAAGCCCTGTATCGCCCACCATGAATATAGAGGCCCCGGAGATTCCGGGGCCTTTTTCCATTCTTGAGATAGGGCAGCCGCGTGAATCTTACGGGACTAAATGAAGAGCAGTATGAGGCAGTTACCCACGGAGAGGGGCCTCTTCTTGTCCTCGCCGGTGCCGGTAGCGGCAAGACCCGCGTAATAACCTACCGGATAGCCCACCTAATCACCTCAGGAATCTCACCGGAAAAGATCCTCGCACTCTCATTCACCAACAAGGCAGCGCGCGAGGTTAATGAGCGCGTAGTCTCAAAGGTTGGCAAAGCCAGAAGCGAAGGGCTGACCGTATCCACATTCCACGCGCTAGGGCTACGAATACTTAGGCAGGAGGGTAAAAGGATAGGTATTCCATCCTCCTTTACCCTGATGGGCGAGGGAGAGCGCCGCTCCATAATAGTGGGCGTGATAAGGGACCTCTCTCTTCCGGTAGACCCGGCCCTGGTGGGTGATGCGATAGGGCGCTGGAAGAACAAGGGATTAACGCCTGAGGAGGTTGACCTTGGCGATTCCCCCGAGGCTAAACCGCTCCTTGACGCCTTTAAGCTCTATGAGCAGATGACGAGAGCGCAGCAGCGAGTTGACTTTGACGATTTACTCCTTTTGCCGCTAAAGATTTTTCGCCGCTACCCCGATGCCGGGAGCTGGTGGCGGGAGAAGTACCAACACATCCTCGTGGATGAGTATCAGGACACGAACAGGGTACAGTTTGAGCTTCTTCGCGAGCTCACAGGTGAGCGGGGCAATATATGCGTAGTTGGTGACGACGACCAATCAATCTATGGCTGGCGTGGCGCGGAGGTTGAACTTATCCTCCGTTTCCCCGAGCATTTCGAGGGGGCAAAAAGGGTCGTTTTAGACAAAAACTACCGCTCCACCTCCACAATCCTCGATGCGGCACACGCAATCGTGTCATCTCTACCGGGCCGCCATGAAAAGAGGCTGCGCGCCGAGGAGGGGAGCGGCGCGCTTATCGGCTGGATCGAGGCGGAGAGCGAGGAGGCGGAGGCGGAGAAAATTATCGCCCACATCCTTGCAGACCGCTTTCGCCGTCGCCGTTCCTGGTCTAGCTATGCGGTTTTATATCGCACAAACGGGCAGGCGCGGGCGCTGGAGCAGGCGCTTAGGTCGCAAAATCTTCCGCACAACGTTGTGGGGGGGACGCGCTTTTTTGACAGAAAAGAGGTCCGTGATCTGGTCAGCTACCTGAGGGCGATTGACAACCCTAGCGATGACGCGTCCTTGATGCGGATCGCGAATGTTCCAAAGAGGGGGCTGGGCCACAAGACGATGCTTGACCTGCTGGAGCAGTCCCGGGAGAGGAGGTTGCCGCTTCAAGCCGTACTCGCGGGGAGCGCTGAGAGCATCTCCCACGCCGCTTCACGCGCTGGGGCAAAGGCTCTGCTTGAGCTTCTGGGGCGCTACCGCTCACGATTCTCCGAGGAGGGGGTCACCCCGGATAGCCTCACTGACTTCATACGCGATGCGAGGCTAAGAGAAGAGGTGAGGAGTTCATATGACTCCGCTAGAGCGGTCGAGAGGCGTCTTGAGCTCTTCGACCAGCTGGTCGATGGGGTAATGGCGCTCAACAAAGGGCGCAAGCGTCTAGCGTTGGGCGAATTTCTCGACACCGTGACCCTGGACCCTCCGGAGGATAAAGATGACGGAGATGCCGAGGGTATAACTCTTATGACCCTGCACGCAGCGAAGGGCCTGGAGTTTCCCGTGGTCTTCATAAGCGGTGTAGAGGAGGGTCTTTTGCCGCACCTTAGGGATGAGGGTGTGGAGGAGCGCGAAGAGGAGGAGCGACGGCTGTTTTATGTTGGAATGACACGCGCCAAGGAGGAGTTGGTGCTCTCACATGCCATGATGCGCCGCAAAAAAGGGCGGCTGCGCCCCTCTCAGCCCTCACGTTTCCTCGATGAGATACCGCCTGAGCTCACTGTGAGGGCTGGGGTTGAGGAGGGCGTCGATGAGGCGGAGGAGGCCAAGATGGCAAAGAACTTCTTTGAGGAAATGCAGCGTATGCTCGGCGACAAAGCGGGGGACAAATAAAAAACTGGAGCTGTGCTTCTAACACAGCTCCAGTCAAAAAACCGTCTCCGAGGGCAGCACTTCACTCTCTTAGACGAAAAATCGCCCCTCTCTTAACTTAGACCGAGGGGTGTGCCCCGACCGGCTAGCGCTTAAAGCTCACCGGTCAAGTTGCCAACTCAGCAGGGATGTACGCTGGACTGGCCTGTTACGCGAGGTTTTACATAGCGTGTTTTCATTTTCATTCCTCCCTATTTTCAGGGTTCGCGTTAACTCGCTTATTAAATACTCTTAATACTATTAAATGTTGCAACAGGTCGAAAAATTTTTCAAAGACATTTTAAATTGAATGCACCAATCGTGCCTATTCTTTCCAACAATGCGGGTCCGGTGCGTTAAAAGAGCCTGTTGTCGCAAGCGCCCTTGCGGTGCAACCGCCTAAACACTCACCATAAACCGAACAGCCGACGCATTTGCCGGTGGCCTCCTTGTTCCTCATCTGATGCAGCACTTCGGAGTCGTTCCAGATTTTTTCAAGCCCGTCAGTAAGGATATTTCCAAGGGTAAGGGGAATAAAGCCGCAAGGGGTAGCGTCGCCGTCCGGCTCAAGATGCAATGAGAGCTTGCCGCACGTTGACCCTTTGACGGCTGCCGACGACTCCTCTCCAAGGAGCGCAATAACAGGGTCGTCAAAAGCCAGCGCGCAGGGAGCTTCATCCCGCCAAGCCAGGGCATCCTCATAAAAATCACGCCACTCTTGGGGGGAGAGGTCAAGCTCCTCCCGGTTTTCCATCCCCCTGCCGGAGCATTTGAAGTTGTGAAGATACACCGTGCCTGCGCCGCTGTCGGCCGCCTGTGAAACTATCTCTCTATAGCTTTTAACGTTTCTCTTGAAGATCACGGCGCTTACAGTTGTTGGAACTCCTGCACCGCAGAGGTTTTTAAGAGCGCGGTGCGCGCGCGCATAGCTGCCGGGGCGATCCCGGAATCCATCGTGGGTGGCGGCTTCGGCCCCATCGATTGAGATGCCCACAGAACGAAAGCCCGCTTCGGCGCACTTAGCTGCTGCTTCTTCGTCTATCAGCCAGCCATTTGAATTCATTGTAACTTTAAGGCCGCTCTCCGACGCATGTTTAGTGACGGCATAAAGGTGAGGGTAAAGCAGCGGCTCTCCTCCTCCAAAATTGACGAAAGCGACCCTTGCTCCGGCCAATGCGTCAACCACTGCAAAATTTTCTTCAAGAGATAGTTCGCTCTTTTCAATCTCCCGCGAGTAGCAGTGGCGGCAGGAGAAGTTGCAGGCGTATGAGAGGGTCCAATTAACAGTCAGGGGTGCAGATAACTTCACATTCATCTCCCTCTTTAGGCTAGCCAGCCTTTTTTCTCGCAATCCGCGATGAACTCGCGGACGTCTTCAATTATCTCTTCTATGGGCGCGTCGTATCTTGACGCGAGATTTTTAGCCACCTCATATTCATCCAGGGTGCCGTCGAGCAGCAGCCATATCTCGCCTGCCAGCAAGTTGAGCTGGTGCATGGACCCCTTATCAATGATAATCACCCAGCCGCGCTCAGCCGCGCTCTCGTCACCTCCCTCAAGCGCCTTGACTATTCCCTCTCGCTCGGCGGGTTCGTCACGCCAGACGAGGTCTGGGTTTCTGGATAGTTTCTTCATACTATCTCTCCGGTTTCTCTTCAAAATCCAATTCAGGTTCGGTCCTTACAAACCCGATACCCTCTGAGTCGTTGCCATCGAAAAGTTTTTCTCCGCCAGCCGAGGGTGGTGACCTCCACCAATTTGAGGCAGCGCTTATATCCTCACCCTGCATCTCTCCCAGCTTGATGTCATATTCGGTGTTGGCGAAGTAATTATAAGTTATAACCATGCCCAGAATATCTTTTCTGAGGAAGATGCCAGTCAGGTTGTCTATAAAATCGCACGACAGGATCCTTACTCCCGAGGCGTTTAAGAGCCTGATGCCTATGGTATTCCCTGCAAAGGTCGATTTGTTTACCTTCAGGTTGTCGCTACTGGAGCGGATGCCGCCATAATTATCCACGAAACGCGAATTTTCTATAACTGTCTTAGTATCATGTATATGAAGCGCCCACCCAGCGCCTATAAAACGCCCATAGGAAACCTTTGCGCTTTCCGCAGCGAGAATGTTGAACATGTCCTGCGTAGCTCTTTGGCGGGGCTCCGATTTCACTTTAAAGAGAATAGGCGAGCCAGCCGTTCCCGCGACATCAAGGCGTCCCTCAACCAGTATCCAGGGCTCCGGTTCGAATTCATCCGTAGCCGGCATATCGAAGGTAACCTCGGTCCCTGCGGTGATTGTAAGAGAGGCGCCTTTAAGTACATGAAGCGGCTGCGTTACTTTGACCGCCCCCGACCACACCCGATCATCTGCTATGTCGATAACACCAACCCCGTGAGCGTGAAGCGACGCCGGTATCAAGATAATGGACAAGAGGGTTATCAGCCTCATACCCGCCGCCTAGAGCTGCTAAAAGAGGCGAGCAACGCGAAGCCGATAAGCACCGCCGCTTTGCCCTGCGCCGTGACGCCTGCGGAGGAGGCATCCAAATTCCATAGTTGAACCGCAGTAGCGCCGGAGAGCATACCGACAGTTATCATCCAGCCATCCAAATCACCCTCTCCGGCTTTGATTAGCTGACGGAAGGGGCAGCCCCCCGCCAGGACCGCGGCCCAGCCGGTGAGCGCCATTCCCGCAAAACCCCAAAGAGGTTCGAGATGCGCCCCCGGCTGGTCGAAATAGCCGGGATTGAACTGACCGGTAAGTATGTTTGCTAAAAGCGCGCCGCCGAAAGCGAAATAAAGGCCAAGACCCGCCTTGGGCGAGTGGGTGAGGATGACGTCCCGAAGCGAGCCGGTGACGCAGAAACGGGAGCGCTGGCAGATAGCGCCCAACAGAAGGCCCGCAAGTAGGGACATGTAGGTAGGCGCATGCATTGCGCCTCCTCCGGTCTTAGATTTAAGCAGGTATCCTGTAGCTCCGAGCACTGTAAGGAGCAACGTTGCCCCCAGCACTGCGAATGCCAGAGGATTGGAGCCATCCCTTGAGCTGCCGAATATTTTGATGTCAGGGCCGCGCAGAGATTGAAGCCCGACCGTCACTCCAGCGATAAGGCCGAAGAGGCCTGAGAGGGCTGTAAGGTCTCCTCCTGCAAGGCGCAGGATCAGTTTGATGGGGCAGCCGATGAATACGGCGGAGCCCACGATCATCAGGAAACCCAAGGTGAAACCGCCTAGCCCCGAGCCGCTGGAGCGTGCCTTGAACTCCCCTTTAGCGATTGCCGCCAGGAATGAGCCGAGTATAAAAGCGGTTAATTCGGGCCTGAAATAGCGCATCCTGACATCGTTGTGGAGGCCGAGCGCGCCTGCGGAGTTCTCCAAGAAACAAGAGATGCATATACCAGTGTTTGGCGGGTTGCCCCAAAAGGCCAGGAGACTGCCAAAAACTCCGAGCAGGAGGCCGGCTGCAATGATCCACTTCATATCACGGGATAGCGCCATCATTCGCACCCCCCGTTTAATGTTCTCAAAAGGCCGTTGACTCCGGTGAGCGCCTTTACGTCACGCTCTCTCCAGGGGCCGCGCTTTAACTCCTCCATATTTTTTAATATTGTATTTTTAGCATTGAAGGGGCCACCTGTGTCGCCAAGTGCGCGGTCCGCTTTAAGCGCCGCTCGGTAATTGTCGACAGCGCTTGCGTATGCGCCCTCCTCGTAAGCGAGATTGCCCAATAAATATAGAGCCCCACCTTCATGGGGACCCTTTTCAGCGCGTTTTCGCAGGAAGAGCAATGTCTCCTCGCGCTTGCCGTCCTCAAGCGCCTTTAGCGCCAGTGCGTAGGATCGTTCCACCTCCGCCGGATCAGTGGCCGCGCATCCCCTATCCGCGCCGGGTTTTATCTGGGTAGCGTAGTAAGCGCCCCCGGCGAGGGATATGGCTATGAAAAGGTGTATAAGGAAGCGCAACCTTAATACTCCTCATAGGGCGGCATTTTGGCAAGCCTTGCCCAGTCGTCAACGGTTTTGAAATCCTCCATCGAAAGCCGCTCAAAACCATCTATGAATGCCCGTTTATTTACAAGTATCCTCTCGCCGCCTACGTTTGCAGTCGTCTCGTCATCTATGGCGAGGAGCGCGTCGCGAACCTTCTCAGCCCACTCTTCGCCAACTCTCGCTGCTACGCCGTAGGTGCAGTAAGGCGCTAGGTCCGATGAGGCTATGACCCTGAAATCATCAGGAGATACGCGACCATCTGCGGTCATCTCCTCAAGGTCTATTAGTGGCGCTGCGCCAGCGTCGTAAGCTCCATAGAATACGGAGTAAATGATCTTCTCATGCTTCCAGTTACCGCGCGGAAAGCTGTAGGGGCCGAGGTCGTGCTCGGGGTCGACCCCCGCCGCGAGCATCGTCGCATATTGGGAGAGGAAGCCGAATGGCGCCCACTGCGGACCGAATACAAGCCTTTTTCCTTTGAGGTCTTCCAGAGTCTTGATATCGGAGTCGCTTCTTACGATGATGGTCCCTCTGGAGAGCGCTCCATAAGTCCCGCGTTTTTCCGAAGCGAGAAGCTTTACCCCGTGGCGTTTTGAAAGTGTTATAAAGAGTAGCGAGTTGGTGTGTGTAAAATCGATATCGCCTTTTTTGTAGGCCTCCTCGAAGTCAACTGTGTCAAGGTAGATAGACTCGAATTTTGCTCCCGTAGTCTCCGATAGATAGGACGTTATCCCCTCGAAACGTCCTTTTGACTCCTCAAGGGAGTTGCAGATCATGTAGGCGACCTTAAAAGTCGGCTTCTCTCCCTCACACCCTGCCAGCGTCAATGAGGTCGCCAAGAGCAGGAAAAGCGTGAGAACCACTCTTCTAATCACTTTCAGTTACCGCCTTTCGCGCAGCCTTTTTTGGATTTTCATCCGAGGCGTTTTCTTCAAAGTGCTCCGAGGTGAGGAATACGGCAGCATGTTCAAGAGCTCTCTCTACCGTTGTGAACCTCAAGTCGTCCAGCACCTCTGGATTGAGCCAGAAGGCAACCTTGCCCAACACTACCACTTCAGCGCCGGGTCTAATTTCCACGCCTTCGGGGGCATCTCTTTCACCAATGTCGAGCCAGAGGTCAATTTTTCCGGAATGCAGCGCCGCCTCACCCTTCTCGACCTCTACAAATAGCGGGGCTATGCCGGTCTTCTCCTCAACATAGTATCCGACAGCGTAAGTGGCGTAGGGGTGAAGGCCTGCTCCGGAGGGCACTCCGATTTTGAGCTCCGCGCCAAAGCAGGCGAGCGCCACGGATGGTATGAGTAAGGCGATAATCGTTCTTATAATTCCCATTTTTCCATTATCTCCCCGGAAAGAGCCAGTGGTGCAGCAGCGCCGCGAAGACGATTGAGAGTGAAAAATAGCTAGCGACGCCGAAAAACCTGGAGATATTGCCTGGCAGTGGTTTCCAGCTTCTCTTCATTTCAAAGAGCCCCGCGACTACGCCGCATCCAAGGACCAAGAGCGCAAGCCACCTGAGAAGGGAGAGGGGCAGAACCATATCAGGCAGCGGCAGCGTGTCGGCTACGTGGATAGCCAGATAGGTCTCCGCGCCGGTGGGGTCGTAGGGCAGGTATGCCAGATAGAGTGCCTTCGCATTAATTTTCACCAGCGCGAGCGCCATATGCCCACCTAAGAGGGGGCCTATAAAGGGCACCGCCGCCCGGCGTGTCACCGCCCATAAATTTTCTCTGCCCGCTATTTTTGCATCATAGGGAGAGGAGACCTCCCTGCCGGAAAGCATCGTGGTTAGGGCGCCGACCAGTGCTGGCGCAAAGATTATGACAATAGGCAGGATAAAGCCGATCCATATTGATGTCAGACGGCCGGATGGGTTTATCGAGGGGGTAATGGCGATGGAGAATGAGGGCCAGGTCCGCGCAAGGGCGCTGGTGACGAGGCCTGTAAGCAATACAAGCAATATGAGCGCGGGAGTGGAGAGTTTGGCGCCGCCCGGTCTAGACCCATAAAAAAGTCCAAGGTTCTCGGAGGGGCAGCTCCTGAGGCAGGCCAGGCAGAGCTGGCAGCGGGTAGCGTCCATTTTGGGAGGATAGAGCCCTACGGGGCAGCCTCCTGTCGAGAGCTTCCTGTGGAAAGATTTTCCTGCAATGGTCCAGCGGCGCCATGAAGTTTTTCGCTTGACGCAGGCGTGGTCGTCGCAACTGCCGCAGCGATCAGGGTTTAGCGCGCCCACCTTAACAGGAGAAAAGCGGCAGTAAAGGGAGAGGACGACGCCTACGGGGCAAAAGAGCTTGCAAAATGGCGCGCCTCGCCAGAGTAAGCCGCTCAACGCAGCGAAAAGTGTGGCTATCCCGACGAAGATAGCGGTCGCGTGTGGTGATTTATGCACGTCCCAATAAAGTGCGCCGCCCATCCCGGTTAGGAAGACAATGACCATTCCAAGCCAACCGCCCCAACCTCGGGGCCATGGCGCGGCGCGACCCATCTTGGCAAAGCGCTCGGTGATATAGCCAAGTGGGCAGATGGCGCACCAGAGCCTCCCCAGCAGGGGGATTGTAAGTACGAGCCCCATGAACCAGATGACCCAGAAAATAAGGGTGGTGGCGTTGGTGTAGATAAGCGGCCAGCGGTCGGGGATGCCGGGAAGCGCCTCCCTCCCCCAGGCTATTATAAGCAGGCATATGAGTACCAAGATGGCGAACCCCTGCAAGGTCCGCTGGAAAAAAGGATTCTTTATCAGCGGCCTTGTGGCTCTGGCTTGGTAGAGGTTTAACGCCATCTCTTGTTCTAGCTCCCTGCCTAATGGTAGAGCGAGTCGGGAATCTTCCACTCGCCCGAAAAAGTTTTGTACTCGACCGGATTGCCCTCAAGGAGGGACATCGCCCTTGCGGACCATTCCCGCACGGCTTTAACGGGGTCTTCGGCACGCAAGTAGTCAAGTTTTACCTTGGCGGCGTTTTCCTGAAGCAATCCGGTCGCTCTGGCGGCCTCGACCCTTACGCGCCAGTCTTGGTCATCAAGGTAAAAAGCGGTGTCGGAAGGTTTTCCGATACGCCCCATTGTGCCGAGCGCCCAGAGGGCGTCTTCACGGGTATGCGGATCTTCCAGCGCCTTGATTAAGTAGGGCTTACCCCGCTCGTCGCGCAACTCGCCGAGCACCCTCAAAGCATAGCCCTTCCGTTTGTTGGGCATCTTCTCCAGGCGTGCAGCCAAGGGGAGCACCGCAGCCTTACCAAAGCGGGCCAGGGCGCGCGCCGCCTCGCGGGCGGTGAGCTCCCTGTCGGACGATTCAACTGTGTCCGCAAGCGGTTCGATGGCCCGCGCATCGCCTAACTCGCCAAGCGCCCATGCCGCCGAGTGTCTCCGGGGGAATGAGGGGTCATTTAGGGCTTTCATCGCCACCTCGAATCCACCCTTGAGCTTTAAATTGGCCGCCAAAGCTATTGCGTGCTCCCGCTGCGTCGGGTCGCCCTCCGATGCCGCTGTCAGAATCGTCGGTGCCGCATTTTGCCCTGCCTTTAGAAGGGCGATATAAGCGCGGGAGCGCTCATCTTGGCGCTTCTCCTTAGCCATGTAGGAGACGAGCCCATCGTAGGCGGTCGCATCTCCCGAGGCGGAGCGCTCCTCAAGGGCTTTCAGTGAGGGGGGCGGTCCGTACCCGGAGCAGCCGGCCAATAAGGCAGCGGCTAAAAGTATTAGCAAAAATGCTCTTTGGAACGTCATCTACCAGACCGTGTGGACCGTTATGTCCACATCCTTTAGCGTGTTGCCATCCTCGACGATGACGGCGGAAGGCTCCACCGTCCCCATATCGTAGCGTCCATAAAGGTCGCCAACTTTGGGGGGGCCTCCATACTGGTCGCGAGCGCAGATATAATAAGTTCCCCCTTCCGGTAGGTTCAGTTCATAACGCCCGTCTGGGCCGGTACGGGCGGAAACGAACTTTGGCCTCTCTGACATCTGCACATGGTCGTACGCGTGGACCCTGACGCCCTCGACCGGGGCACCCTCCGCGTCGGTTATTCTGCCTTCCAGCCGAGCCTTGTACTTTACCTCTTCGCCAAAGCTCTCCTTTGCATTTCCCTCTTTGATGAAACCCTTTAAATCCAGCGAAATCGGTTTGCCGTCGGCGACCAAGACTTTGATGGGGTCTGTCTTAAGGTCGCCCTCCCTTACCGGCCCCGAGTCGTCGCCCTCCGCGCGTTGCCTGAGAAGGAAGTTGTATTCGCCGGGAGGAAGGTCAACAGAGAAGGAACCGTCAAAGGCGAGGGGGCCAATTCGTGTCATAGGCGGCCCTCTGAAATCATCTCCCACGCGGTAAACGTAGATCGTGGCTGCCTCAGCGGGGCGGTAGGCGACACCGCTTATAGTTGAGAGCGCGTTTGGGCCGCCTGCCGGGGCCTTTGAGCCGCCACACCCGCCGAGCGACAGTGCGAGCGTTGTAAAAAGCAATACAGTAATAGCTGTCTTCATTACTTTAGTCCTCAAGTGGAGGCGTTATGCTCCCCGGTTCAACCAGCTTCAACCGTAGCGGAAAGCGTCCGGCATTGTGGTCGGTACCTACTCCGTCAATAACCGCTACGCCAAAGAAATATTCACCACCGGCATAGAATGTTACATCTGCGCTGCCTGCGGGGGCCAGTGGCCTAGATAATGTAACCACCCAGCGGCCCTCGCGATACTCACCATTGGCACTTACCTCCAGCCTGTCGTAGCTCTCATCGGCTAGAAGCTCGCCGGGCGCGGAGGCGTTAAGCTTCTCCTCCGGGTGTTTTATGGGGACGTCGCCATCGGTGAATATTTCTTTATCGCCCTCTGCTGCGTTACGGGAGTTCGGCGTGAAGAGCTCCCGTTCCTCGCCGGTGTCGCTTACCCTCCCTCTCTCCGAGAGGGTTGCATCCTCGGCCATCCCGCCGGATCCGCCTCGGCCGGAGCGCCATATCCAGAAGTCTTTTAGCGTACCCTCCGATGTCTCCATCGCGAAGTCCGCCGTGGCCTTCATTTCACCAGCCATTCTCCAGTCTTTCAGGTGGCAGGAGTGCACGCAGTCGAAGTTCTCATCCTCACCCCAAAGTATACCCGCTCCATCCTCTCGCCCATCTCCCGGCGTCCAACCCGTCTTGCTCCAACTCCAGGTGCGCCCCGTGTCCATGGTAGGGTCTTTCCACTCAAGGCGCATGTACAGCGCTTCTGAGGTGTAAAAAGCTTTGATGGAGAGCTCGACTGGGGGTGCGCCGGTGCCGTGGTGGCAGGAGGCGGTGGCGACATGGACCGAGTCCTCATCAACCTCCGACTCCTTCATCTGGCTTGTCGCTCCGCCGCTTGCCTCAAGCCTGAGCGGCACCGCCGCCGCCCACTCTCTTTCCGTGGGCCGGGATGAGAGCTTTAAGGCGTAAACAGTGTCTCCATCGATGGAGCAGCCCCAAAGAGATAGGGCGAGCGCCGTTAGAATTACGAGTAGCAGTGTCTTATACATGCCTCAGATCCATGCAAAAAACGGCCCCGGAGTATTGCTCTCCGGGGCATGCGTTTCCGCTTGGTTCAGACGAAAATCCGTCAATCCCCATTGTTTACCAGACCATATTTCTCCATCTTGTACCTGAGCGTTGTCCTCGCGATGCCAAGTTGGGTCGCTGCTTTGGTTTGGGAGCCGCCCACTGCTTCGATAGTTCGGATTATGATTTGCCGCTCCAAATCATCGAGCATCTCCGGGAGATTCATTGCACCCTCAGGGATGGCTAGGGCCGAGCGCTGCTCGCCGTCAATGCCCATTGGCAGGTCAGCTGGGATGACGGTATCGCTCTTTGAGAGAACGACCGCGCGCTCGATGGCATTTTCAAGCTCCCTTACGTTGCCGGGCCAGCGGTAGCGCCTTAAAACCTCCATCGCCAGGGGGGAGATCGAGGTGACGTTCTTGCCTGTCTCCCTGACGTATCGAGCCAGGAAATAGTTTGCCAAAGGCTCTATATCATCGACCCTGTCCCTCAAGGGGGGGAGGGGTATCTCCACAACATTGAGGCGGTAGAAGAGGTCTTCCCGAAAGCTGTTTTCAGCAACTTCCGCGCGAAGGTCTTTGTTGGTGGCTGCGATTATCCTCACATCCACCTCAATTGTTTCATCACCGCCTACACGCTCAAATTCCCGCTCTTGCAGGACACGGAGCAGCCGTACCTGGCTGGAGAGGGATAGCTCTCCGACCTCATCGATGAAGAGGGTTCCCTTATGCGCTAGCTCGAAGCGCCCTTTCCGCTGTCTCACCGCGCCGGTGAACGCACCCTTTTCGTGGCCGAAGAGCTCCGATTCAAGGACGCCCTCCGGCAACGCACCGCAATTGAGAACTACAAATGGGGCTTCGGCTCGGCGGCTGTTAAAATGTATTGAGCGGGCAAGCAGCTCCTTGCCCGTTCCCGACTCGCCGGATATGAGAACGTTTGCGTTGGTCTCTGAAACTGATGAGGCGACCTCGAAGACGCGGGTCATCTTTGGGGAGTTGCCGACAATGCCCTTGAAATCCCATTGCCGCTCCATCTCCTCGCGAAGGTATTGACGTTCGTCGAGAAGCCGTACACGGTCCAGCGCTTTAGCCACCACCAGGTTGAGCTCATCAACCGAGAAGGGTTTTGTAAGATAGTCGCTCGCCCCCCGCTTCATCGCTTCCACCGCGGACTCCACGGTGCCGTAAGCGGTGACCATGACCACGGGAAGGTCCGGGAGGCGCTCGCGGATTTGGTCTAGGAGGGTGAGACCGCCCATCGGCTCCATCACGATATCGCTGACTACCAGATCGAATGAGGATGAAGAGAGCTTCTCCAGGGCCTCTTCGCCGCCGGGGGCACTCTCCACGCGGTACCCGTCACGGGTAAGGGCGCGGGAGATCATCCGCCGCATGCCCGGCTCATCGTCTACTACTAGAATCTGTCCAAGTGGTCTGGTTTCGGCGCTCATATAACCTTGCCCGGATTGAGAATTCCTCTGGGGTCGAAAACATCTTTTATACCACGCATCAACTCAAGCGCGTCGGCTCCTATGAATCTTTCAAGCTCAGCGCGTTTCAATGCGCCGATGCCGTGCTCTCCGGATGGACGTCCGCCAAGCTCCTTAACAACGGACATGGTTTCGGACATTGCTTTGTCAAGTAGCGTATCCCAGCTCTCTTCGCTACGATCCCGGCGCAGTATGTTGACATGGACATTCCCGTCTCCTGCGTGCCCGAAACAGGCTATATCAATAGAAAGTGCCCGGCCGATTCTCTTTATCCTCGCGACCAGTTCGGGGACTGCCCCCCTTGGGACGACTACGTCGGCTTTGCCTATTACCGGGCTGAGCCCCTTCATAGCGGTGCCGAGGGTTCGGCGGCTCTCCCAAAGGCGCTCTTGTTGCCCCTCGTCAATCGCGGCGAGGACGTCGAGGGCGTTATGCTTCTTCGCCATCTCCCCGATGCTGACCATCTGCCGCTCAAGGGCATCTGCCTCATCGCCGTCAAGGCAGATGAAGGAGTAGGCGCGGGCTTTATCTTCACAAGGCAACTCGCGCGAAAGGTGTTTAGCCGAAGCCTCAATCGCGACCTCGTCGATAAATTCCGCAACGGCAGGGAGGATCCCAGCCAGGGTCACCTCGTGCACCAATCGCGCCGCATCACCCAGGTCCAAGAAGGGTATCAGCAGGCTGACCCGCCGCTTTGGCTTGGCTATCAAGCGCAACGTAACCTCGGTGATGACCCCCAAGGTGCCCTCCGTTCCCACCATGAGCTGAAGCAGGCTGAAGCCTGAAGCGTCCTTGACGTTTTTCCCTCCGAGCTCTATGAGCCTCCCATCAGCAAGCGCCACCCGCATGCCAAGGACGTAATCGCGGGTGGTTCCGTATTTTACCGCCCGCGCTCCGCCTGCCCCCACTGCGACGTTGCCTCCGATTGAGCAGGTGTCGGCGGAGGCGGGGTCTGGCGGATAAAAAAGGCCCAACTCTTCAACCTGCCGCTGCAATGTCTCGGTAATTACCCCGGGTTGACAGGTTGCCGTTAAGTTTTCAGTGTCGACCGAGATAATTTTATCCAAGCGCTCAAGGGAGAGTACCACTCCCCCTGCGAGCGCCACTGAACCCCCCGCCACTCCAGTTCCCGCGCCCCTGGTGACAATGGGAAAAGGGCCTTCATTAGCCCAGGAGAGGACCTTTTTTACCTCCTCCTCGGAGGAGGGTAGAACCACCGCCCACGGTAATGCCTCGGCGCGTGTTGACTCGTCTCGGCTGTAGCGCTCGATACTCTCGGTCGATGTTAGCAGCTTTCCCTCTAAAAGGAGCTCCGCCAGAGTTTCATAGTCGCTGCTGTTGGGTCTGCGAAGCTCGGTCGAGGGCATCTTTTATTGAACTGCCTCTACTGCTTTAACCTCCGGGATCTCCTGCTTGATGAAGCGCTCAATACCCTGCTTCAGGGTCATCTGGCTCATCGGACAACCTTTGCAAGCGCCCTGTAAACGCACTTTGACGATGCCGTCTTCGGTGACCTCCACTAGCTCGGCGTCGCCACCGTCCGCCTGTAACTTTACACGTACCTGATCCAGAGCTGCTTGAACTTTTTCCTTCATGGTCAATCCTTTCCAGTTTGAAAAATTGCCTTTAGCGACAATTTACCCTCCATGGCGCGGAGGGTCAATTACATTGATTTTCTTGCGGTTTTTACGATAAGTGTTAATTTGTCAACGGGGACGGTTTTCCCCTTGACAAAATATAACCAATTTGGTTAACTAATGCCAGCAGCAGAAAATTCCATACTACTTTAAATTTACCAGAGGAGAAAAACCAATGAGCAAATCAACCGATAATCTCTGGGCGGCATTTGCCGGCGAATCTCAGGCTAACCGCAAATACACAGCTTTTTCCCGCAAGGCCGATGATCAGGGTTTCAGCCAGGCGGCAAAGCTTTTTAGAGCAGCCGCAGCGGCTGAGACTGTCCATGCGCTGAGCCACTTCAAGGCCCTCGATGGCGTGAGCGAGACCGCAGACAATATTCGCGCTACCATAGCGGGTGAGGACCACGAGGCGGAGGTAATGTACCCTGAGTTTATTGCTACAGCGGAGGCCGAGGGCGAGAAAAAGGCGCTGACGACATTCAAGTGGGCTTTTGAGGTCGAGAAAACTCATCGCACCCTCTTTCAGAAGA
>PKTU01000052.1 GCA_002869005.1 Deltaproteobacteria bacterium | reverse complement strand
TGGATAGATTAACTATAAATATAGAGATGGAACAGCTTGGATATTTCCCAAATGTTTTTGATAGAATTATTATTGCTATTCAAAGACGTTTATTTA
The DNA here is from genome assembly GCA_002869005.1 of Deltaproteobacteria bacterium. GTDB lineage: Bacteria > Desulfobacterota > Deferrisomatia > Deferrisomatales > BM512 > BM512. The sequence goes on along the minus strand of PKTU01000052.1, from coordinate 3,946 downwards.
GCATGAATCCAATTGTAATGTCAGAGTTCGGGGACACCCATAACCGCGGGGGGAGTTCGGGGGACACAATACTTAATTCAGGTGAGAGGTGAGTTGAGGGTGTTCGAGAGGTTTGGTTAGGAAGTTTGATGGCTTTGGCGGCAGGGGAATTAAGTTTATGGCCCCCGTGACCACGCCAAAAGAAAGGGGGGGATTATGGCGCGAATGTCGAGTTCGGGGGACACAATACTTAATTCAAGTGAGAGGTGAGTTGAGGCTGTTGGAGAGGTTCGGTTAAGAGGTTTGAGCAATAATAGGGTTAGGCTTTGACTTTTAACATTCCCTAAAGATGACGCCTAAAAATGTTAAAACACAAGGCCTGACCCCCTATTGCTCCTGACCCCCTATTGCTCCTTGCTCCTATATCAATAAGCTATTTGATGATGGGTTGCCTTTGGGAGTCTAAGATGATGAATGCCATGGTAATAAAATGTCTACTCGCTGTGATTCTTCACGTGCTTTTTACAACTTCTCTAGCCTTTGCAGTTCCTGCTGCGAAGGTAACTGTAAAAGTTGTTGATGAACAAGGTTTTGGTGTGGAAGGCGCAGAAGTAATTGTCGGCTTTGTTAAGGCTAAGCCTTCTGGGTGGGGGACAAAACCTAATCCTGTTAATGGTGTGACTGACCCAAGCGGAATGTTTAGCGCTTCTGGGGAGACAGGGCCTTCTTTTCAGGTTAACGCATTAAAAGATGGCTGGTATAGAAGCAAGATGAATCTGCGGTTTAATGAAGTTTTTGAAGGGAAAAGGCAGCCGTGGAATCCAGAAGTAAAGTTAGTCATGCGGAAAATAGAGGACCCTGTCCCCATGTACGCGCGCAACGCCCAGATAGAAATTCCAGCAATCGGCGAATAGGTTGGGTTTGATCTAATTAAATATGATTGGGTGCCTCCTTATGGGAAAGGAAACTATGCGGATTTCACCTTTATTTTGAAAAAGGATTTTGTAAGCAAGGAGAATTACGATATTAAGCTGACCATCAAGGTGTCAGGCGATGGGAATGGAATCCAAATATACAAAGAAGATTTAACTCAAGGGAGCGAATTAAAACTTCCCCGGCATGCACCGGAGGATGGATACACGGACTCACTTACATTTGCTTGGAGTCGCCATATAGAAGGCCATTATGCAGTTACAAATCACACTGGATTCGCGGAGCAGGATAACTACATTTTTAGAACCCGGGCTGTGTTTGAGAGTGGCAAAGTTGTTAATGCAATGTGTGGGAAAATACTAAATCCGTTTAAGGTCGGAAGCAAAGGTGGAAAAACAGTCAAGCTGCTTTTTAGATATTGGTTGAATCCTGATTACACGCAGAATCTGGAATACGACCCACGCAGGAATCTATTTAAGGGGAAGATTAAGAGCTTTGAAGACCCTGGACTCAATTAACTGACTGTCAACACGACTACTAGAGGACTCAGTTATGAGAATTTTTATTTTTTGTCTGTCATTGCTTTTCTTCGGTGTCTGCTCATGCGCTTTCGCTGCGCCCAGCGAGGCCGAGCTTGCCGCTTTCGCCGTTGCTGAGGAGCGCTTTGGTGGTTCTCTCTTGTGAGGGGATGGAATCATATTTTCTTGCTGGCGTCATTTCTAGCTTCAGGTAAATTTACTCTATGATGGTTTTTCCCCTATTTGACGACATTGTGAGCTTGCGATGATTCTAATTCACCCGATTATGCAGGTTTTCTTCATTGCGATGGCTGTTGTGGCCTTTATTTTGGGTTTGCAGCGTTTTCGTTCGAATCACCTTGGGCACCAGACTCGCTTTAATTGGAAGGGCCACGTTTATGTTGGGCGGATTGCTATCGTCGGGCTAATCGCAGGCACTGTGGCCGGGGTGGCTATTACTCCTTACTATTTCGAGTACACTGTGCCGGTTCTCTCGCACGGACAGCTCGGGATCGTCTCCATGGCTTTTTTCTTTGTCGGCGCCAGCACGGGCTACATTCTCGACAAACATAAAAAGCGTCGAAAGCTCCTGCCTTTGATCCATGGGTCGGCAAATACCTTGGGGCTCCTTGTCGCCTTGAATCAGATTGTAACGGGCTACAAGCTCTATTTGTCCTTCGTCAGTTAAGGTGTTCTGAGGCAGTGTGAATTCTTTGACCTCCGTGGTGGCGGGGGTGTACCCTATACCCTACTTTGTGAATGAAGAAGGGGCGGGAGTGGTTCTTGAGGCCGCCCCGCCTCTTTTTATATCTATTTGGCGGTTTTCGCTTATGGGAGGGATTTATCATGAAAAAGTTTGCGGCCTTAGCTGCGGCGCTGGTTTTAGCGGCCTTTATATTCGGGGCGCCTTACTACGCGGGTATGAAGATCGAAAAGGCGCTGCTTGAGCATGCATCCCCCGCTGCGACTTTTGAGCTTTTCAGTATCGACTCTATTTCAATAAAGAGGGGCATTTTTTCAAGTGATGTCGAGTGGGGCGTATCAATCGCCACTGTTGATTCGGCGGCGCTTCTGGATGAGCCTGAGGGTGACGATGAGGTTGCCGGGCCACCTGCGGAGGGGGAGATTAACCTGACGGTGAAGGCGCACATAAGCCATGGGCCATTCGCCTTCCCCGGCGAGTTTCACGGTCTTGAGTCCTCTTCCTACGGTTGGGGGGTGGTGGATACGGAGGTCTTCCTGCCGGAGTTCTCCGATACCGCGCCTTTAAATGTCTGCCGCGCTGTCGCTACATTTGACGATATGATAGTTGGTGAAGCCCGCTCCGACGCCGGATCCTTTAAGAACGAAGAGAGGGGGACGTTAATCGCATGGGGCGATTTGACCACCTCTTTTTCCGCCAACTTCGAGGGGGACGTTCTTCGTTACAGCGGCCTTTGGCAGAACTTCAAAGTCGAGGAGAATGTCGGCAAGCTTCTGGTTAGCGGGATGAGTTTCGACGGAGCGTTCGCCAGCAACCCGCCGGAGGGCTCTTTTGAGGTCAAGATTGCATCCGTGGACTTCTCCGATGGGAGCGGCGAAACGTCCCTTAAGGGCTTTGGCTGGAAGGTTGATACCGGCAGTGAAGATGGGATGATCTCCTCCGAGGGTGTTTTACATATCGATGAGGTTACAGCCGATGGTAAGCGGTCCGGGCCCATGGGCGCTACCCTCGGGGTTAAGAGGATAAGCCTTGAGGCGTACGGCATGCTGGAAGAGCTTGGCGAGCGGATATCCGAGCTCGGTCCGGACGCGGACCCCGACGTGGTTCAAACGGTGATGATGGGGGAGATGATGCGCATTGTCCCAATCATCCTTGACGGTGCTCCGGTAATTGAGCTGAAGGAGGTGTACGCCAAATCGCCCTTTGGTGATCTGGATGGCGGCGCGGTGCTCTCTTTTGTGCCAAACGGCCCCGTAAATATATTCGACCAGCAGGATTTGATCTCGAAGTTGCGCGGGGATATGGCTTTCTCGCTAACCATCCCGGAAGGGGGCAATTCGCCTCTTGCGCAAAAGGCCGAGGAGCTTAAGGAGATGGGGCTCGTAGTGGTTGAGGATGGTAAATACGTCATGCGGGCCAGCTTTGACGGAGCGACCCTCACTGTAAACGGCGCGCCTCTTTGGGAGGCTCCACCTGCTTTGAATGGCGGCGCTCCCGGTATGGCGCCGGGAATGGCTGAATAACTCCCTAACTTCTAGAGAGGAGCTTAATTGAAGGTACTAATATCCACGATCACCGCTTTTTTGATAGCCGCGAGCGCCTTCTCCTCGCCTTCATACACTGCGAAGAGGGAGGGGTTAGACGTTAACGACGATAAGAGCGGTGTGGTGAATTTGCATTGGACCGGCGAGGTCGCCAACGAATCGCTCGTTGATTCCAACGTAGCTGTAGTTCTGACCCTCATCAATAAGCGGGGTAAGCCGGTTACCACCCTTGAGGGCAGGCCCTTTCTGGCAAAGAGGCTGACCGCGTA
>PKTU01000050.1 GCA_002869005.1 Deltaproteobacteria bacterium | reverse complement strand
TACTTTCATTTTTTAGCTCCTGCTGACCGGCCCCCCGGTCGTCTACTTCTTGCGATAAGTTATTCGCCCACGAGTCAAATCGTAGGGAGAAATCTCAACGGTTACTTTATCTCCGGGCAGTATCTTGATGAAGTTCATCCTCATCTTCCCGGATATATGCGCGAGCACCTTGTGCCCGTTTTCCAGCTCCACTCGAAACATCGCGTTGGGTAGCGGTTCGATAACGGTGCCTTCTACTTCTATGGCTTCCTCTTTTGCCAAAACTTCCTCCTCGATTAGCCGAGTCTGCTCAAGATTACCGGGCCATCTTTTGTGATGGCAACTGTGTGTTCCACGTGCGCGGCCAAGCTGCCGTCTCTCGTGCGGGCTGTCCACCCGTCGGCGTCCAGCCTAACGCCGGGGCCACCAGCGTTGATCATCGGCTCAATCGCGATGACCATACCCTCCTTGAGCTTTATACCTCTGCCTCGTGTGCCGAAGTTCGGCACCTGAGGGTCTTCGTGAAGGTCTCTGCCAATACCGTGGCCCACAAATTCGCGTACCACGTTGTAGCCGGCACCCTCAACCACTTCCTGAACCGCCGAAGAGAGGTCCCCCATACGGTTTCCAGGTCTCGCCTCGCTGATTCCAGCTGCCAGCGACTCTTCAGCGTTTTTAATAAGCCGGTTAACGTCTTCCGCGGCCTCCCCAACTGCTACGCTAATCGCCGAGTCACCGTAAAAGCCCTGGCTCAAAACCCCAAAGTCAATGCTGATGAGGTCTCCGTCGCTAAGCTTCTTTTTATCGCTCGGTATGCCGTGGACAATCTCGTCATTTAGCGACATACAGAGGTTGGCGGGAAAAGGCTCTCCGAAACCCTGAGGATTCGGCACACCTTTAAAGGCACCTTTTACCCCCCGTCTATTTATCTCTTCCTCAGCTACCGCCTCAAGCTCGGAGGTGGCAATGCCAGGCTTTATGAAACCTCTAACTACTTCCAGAATCTGCGCCACAATCAGATTGACCTGACGCATCTTCTCAATCTCTTTTACGGACTTTAAAACTATCAACCAATCACGCTCGTGATTCGGGCGAATATTTCATCAATTGAGCCCGTACCCTCGATTGGCCTTAAAAGGCCAGCGCTTTTATAGTAGTCGATGAGGGGCGCCGTTTGCTCATCGTAAACATTCAGCCTGCTTCTTATGGTCGCTTCGTTGTCGTCGTCACGCTGGTAAAGTTCACCACCGCAATCATCGCAGACACCCTCAACCTTCGGCGGGTCGAACATTACATGGTATCCGCTGGAGCAACCCCTGCAAGCGCGGCGGCCGGTAAGTCTGGCCACCAGCTCTTCACTGGGCACCTCAATGGAGATGACATGGTCGATCTTTATGCCCATCTTGTCGAGCACACTCTTTAAAGCGTCAGCTTGTCCCACAGTGCGGGGAAAGCCGTCAAGCATAAAACCATCTTTGCAGTCATCTGCTTTAATTCGCTCCTCAATCAGGCCGACAACGACCTCATCGGGGACGAGCTTGCCCGCATCCATGAACTTTTTAGCCTCAAGGCCCAGCTCGGTTCCCTCGCGAAGAGCGGCGCGAAGCATATCACCGGTCGAGATCTGCGGAATCCCGTATTTTTCCACGAGCTTCTGCGCCTGTGTTCCTTTACCGGCACCTGGGCCGCCAAGCAAGATCAGTCGCATATCAATCTCCTCCTTAGTGGGTCGCTTGAAATCGTAATTTATCTACGGCCGCGAATTCTGCGCTTTGCCGTAAGCCCCTCATAGTTGCGGGCGATAAGATGCGTTTCAATCTGGGAGACCGTGTCAAGCGCGACGCCAACGACGATGAGAAGACTGGTTCCTCCAAAGAAGAAGGAGACGCCTTCACGCCTGAGCAGGGTGGGCAACAGACAGACTAAGCTGACATATATACCGCCCCAGAAGGTCAACCGGCTCAGAACCTTGTCGATATACTCGGCGGTGCGCTGCCCGGGACGTATTCCGGGGATGTAGCCGCCGTTCTTCTTCATATTATCGGCGACATCGTTAGGGTTGAACTGTATCGCCGTGTAAAAGTAACAGAAGAAGATAATTAACGCCACGTAGACGATGCTGTAAACGAGGGAGCCGGGGTTCAAAAGCCCACGAATCGTATCCACCCAGGGGTGGTCAACGAACTGCCCCACCGTCATCGGAAACATCAAAAGCGACGACGCGAAGATCGGCGGTATTACGCCCGCGGTGTTCAGCTTAAGCGGCAAGTGCGTTGACTGACCGCCGTACACGCGCCTGCCAACAACTCGCTTGGCGTACTGCACCGGGATGCGGCGCTGTGAGCGCTCCACCCATACTACAAAGAAGGTTACGGCCACTATGAAGATCAGCATCAAGAGGCCACCGCCTGCACCAACGCCGCGAGCGAACTCCGCCAGCACAGCGCTTGGAATGCCCACGACGATACCCGCGAAGATGATTAGCGAGATGCCGTTGCCTATTCCGCGCTCGGTGATCTGCTCACCAAGCCACATGATGAACGCCGTCCCCGCTGTAAGGGAAAGCACGGTCATCAGCTTGAAGCCGAAGCCACCGGCGAGCACCACCGGGATCTCGGTGGCAACTGCAAGTCCCATCGACTGTAGCATGCCGGGGTCGCTTACCGTAACCTTGAGGCCTTCGAGCCCCACGGCGATGCCGAACCCTTGAATCACGGAGAGAAGAACTGTGCCGTAGCGTGTGTACTGCGTAATTACCCTCCGGCCCTGCTCACCCTCTTTCGAGAGGCGCTCAAGGGTGGGTACAACCACCGTAAGGAGTTGCAGGATAATGGAGGCGCTGATGTAAGGCATTATACCCAGGGCAAATACGCTCATCTGCTTTAGCGCGCCGCCGCTGAACATGTTTACCAGGCCGAGGATAGAATCCTGGCCCTGCTCCACCCACTGGCCGAACAGCCAAGAGCGCACCCCCGGTACGGGGACATGTACGCCGAGGCGATAGACGGCCAGGAAGAGGAACGTAATTAGAATACGCCTCTTCAGTTCGGGGATTTTAGCAATCCCCTGGATGTCGCCGGCAACTTTAGCCAAGTTTCACCTCTCCACCTCGCGCTTCAATTTTTTCTTGCGCGCCCTTGGTAATTTTTTGCGCAAAGATAGTGAGTTTGCGCTCGAGCTCACCCTTGCCGAGGATCTTGACGCCGTCCTTCATCTTCTTGATCACGCCGCTCTCGATTAAAAGGGCGGGGGTCACCTCAGTGCCGTCCTCGAAGCGGTTAAGCTCCTGGACGTTAACGCAAGCGTATTCCTTGCGGAAGGGGTTTTTGAACCCCACCTTGGGTATACGGCGCTGGAGCGGCATCTGCCCACCCTCGAAACCGGGGTGTTGGGAGAAGCCTGCGCGGCTCTTCTGCCCATCCTGCCCACGCGCGGAAGTCTTGCCTGCGCCGGAGCCGGGGCCTCGTCCAACGCGCTTTTTCTTTTTAACAGCGCCCTCGGGCCTTTTTATATCGTGCAATCGCATATTATTTGCCTCCAGAGCCCTTGTTTACTGAGCCCTAATTTCTTCGAGGGACTTACCGCGTCGTGCCGCTATCTCATCAGGGGTACGAAGCTGCTGTAACCCTTCCAGAGTCGCGCGGACTACGTTGTGTGGGTTGTTGGTGCCGATACACTTCGTGAGAATATCGCGAACGCCAACTGACTCCAAGACCGCGCGTACCGGGCCACCGGCGATAACACCTGTACCGGTAGCGGCGGGCTTGAGAAGAACGGAACCGGCGCCATAGTGGCCCATAACCTGAAAAGGTATGGTCCCGTCCAGGACAGGGACGCGAACGAGGCTGCGCTTAGCCTGCTCAATACCCTTCCTGATGGCCTCAGGTACCTGATTAGCCTTGCCCAAACCTACGCCGACAACACCGTTGCCGTCGCCGACAACCATTAAAGCGCTGAAGGAGAAACGGCGTCCGCCTTTTACGACCTTCGCGACGCGGTTGAGGAAGACTACGCGGTCAATTAATTCAAATTCATTGGGGTCGATTCTCTTGTTCAAGAGACCATCCTCCTGGCTACGCTAAAACTTCAAGCCCGCTTCGCGGGCAGCGTCTGCAAGGGCTTTTACCTT
>PKTU01000085.1 GCA_002869005.1 Deltaproteobacteria bacterium | reverse complement strand
CAACCTTCTCGGCTTCAAGGCGTGCTGCCTCCGCCTCCTCGGCGGCAACCTTCTCAGCTTCAAGGCGTGCTGCCTCCGCCTCCTCGGCGGCAACCTTCTCGGCTTCAAGGCGTGCTGCCTCCGCCTCTTCGGCGGCTATCTTCTCGGCTTCGATGCGGGCTGCCTCCTCAGCTGCCTTCTTCCTTTCAATCTCACGTTCTTTTCGTGCCTCGGCAGCTTTTCTGGCCTCTTCGGCGCGCTCTGCCTCAAGCCGTTTTGCCTCTTCGTCGGCCAAGCGTTCATCCTCGGCTTTCTTTTCCGCCGCCAACCTTGCTGATTCCTCCTCAGCCGCTTTCTTCTCAGCCGCTAAGCGAGCGGCCTCTGCTTCCTCGGCGGCTTTCTTTTCAGCAGCTAAGCGGGCGGCTTCCGCTTCTTCGGCGGCTTTTTTTTCAGCCGCTATCTTGGCAGCCTCCTCGGCAGCTTTTTTTGCTTCCTCTTCTTCATATTTTGCTTTTTCAAAATCTTCAGGCTTCAGGAGTTTCAGGTCCGAACCGTCTTTAAGCTGCTCCGTCTCGGCCTCCTCATCCTCGCTGGGCGGTGGGGATTTGAGCATCTCCATTGCGTCCTTAGCCGCCGCTTTCTCTATCTCTTCGCGCTTTAGCTTTTCAATTATCTCAAGCGCTTCGACCTCGTAGGGTGTGTCGCCGTATAGTTCGAGAAATTTTTCCAGGGCGACCACGGAGCCCGCCTCTTCAGCCATAGTTAGAGCCTCAAGCGCTGAGGAGAGATGCGCCGCGCGGGCTCGCGCGTCCGGAGCCAGATGTGAATCCGGGTGCTCCTCTAAAAAAGCGTCATAGGCTGAGACGGTGTCCTTCTCTCGTGCGACGTGGAAGTCAGCTTCCTGCCTCTCGTATTCCACGCGCCACTTCTCCGCGAGCGCGCTTGCCTCGGTGGCTTGGGGTTCATCCGGATAGAGGCGGGCGAACTCCTCCATCTTTTCAGGACTCTTGGCGGCGAGGGCGCTTTTAAAGAGCGACTGAATCTTTGATTGGCGCTTTTTTACCGCCGCTTCATAGTCCCTGAGAATTTTTAACTGACGTCTGGCGTCCTCGGCGTAATATCCGATTGGGTTTGCGTTTATGAAGTCCTGAAGGCTCTCTATCGTTCCGGAGAGGATGGCGTTTTGGTAATCGCTCTGTTCAGCTGCGTCGATTGCCTCAAGAGACTGGCGTACATGTGCAAGGACGGTCTCCATGTCCTCTGCGTCGGGGTTCAGGAGACGGTAGGCGTTAAGGTGGTATAGCGCCTTCTCATACCTTCTCGGCTCATCTTCAAGCCTGTAGAAGTAGAGAATGCCCAGATTGTAGTGGACATCCGAGTAGGCGGGTTCAAGCTTTAGCGCCGCCTGGTACTGTTTTGAAGCCTCGGCATACTCCCTGCGCTTTAAATATTCGTTTCCCGCCATCTTACGTTTAACCGCCTCGGCGGAAGGTTGCGCATAAGCTGTTGCTGCAATGAGCGAGGCGACTAGGACAGACGTCGCGATGATGCCACGCATATGTTGGCTTCTCCCTAATAGCAATAAATTGCACGAAAGTAACACTGCCATACATTGTAGGCGATTACACCTTAATTTTACAAGGATTTGGGGGCGCCGCCACCTTGAAAAATGCCTTGACTCTCGGTACTTTCCTCCTATAATGGGCGATTCTTCAAATCCTTGGAATAAGGAGGGCTCCCTTTGCCATACCAGGGGATACCCATAGAGTCCCTATCGCAAAGCGAGATACGAGCAGAGCGAGAGGTTGACGCAGACGCGCTTAACGCCGAGTTCGACGAGCGAGGAGTCAATGACGTAAGGGCGCTTGGGCCGCTAAAGGGCAGCGCGCGCATAACCCGCTCAGGTCCCGATATCTTTGTAATCGGTAGCTTAGAGGCAAAGGTTGAGCTGTCTTGCGTGAGGTGCCTGGAAAATTTCCGGCGCGATGTGTCAGGCGAGTTTCATCTGGATTTGACCAGAGAACCGCTGGGGTTCGAGGATGAACCCGGTGAGATAGAGCTCTCCGAGGCGGAGCTGGAGGTCGAGTACATTGAGGGAGATGTGCTGGAGCTTGAGCCCATCTTGATTGAGCAGCTCCTGCTGGCGCTGCCCGATTACCCCGCATGCCCCGCAGGGTGCGAACTTAACTGCCCCAGATGCGGCGAGGCCATGAACGCGGGAAGTTGCGGTTGTGAGGATAAAGATGTTGACCCGCGTTTTGCAGCGTTAAAGGGTTTTAAGGTAAAAAAGCAATAGAGACAGGCAAAAAATTGCCAACTCTGGTATAAATAGCACTCTTAAATAAAAACCAAAGAATTACTACCTATACAGGAGAAACAAAATGGCCGTCCCCAAGAGGCGACACTCAGTTACCCGTCGCAACAAGCGCCGCGCAAATGATGGGCTCACAAGCCCCAACCTCGACAGCTGCCCTGAGTGCGGAGAGGCGAAGCTCCCTCACCGTGCATGCCCTTCATGCGGCTCCTACAAGGGCCGTGTAGTGGTAGCTCAGCCTGAAGAGGTCGAGGAGTAGCTTTCGGGCGGGCTTAAAAGATGCGCATAGCTCTTGACGCCATGGGGGGCGATTTGGGCCCCGAAGTGGTTGTCGAAGGCGCTGTCCTGGCCGCTCGCGAGAGGGGTGTTCACGTAACCCTCGTCGGCGACAGAGACCTCTTGACAGCCGAGCTTGAGCGTCATGACGTGCGGGGGCTCCCCCTTACGATCCACCACGCTTCAGAGGTTGTTACAATGGATGACTCTCCTTCCGTGGCGTTGCGCCGGAAGAAGGATTCATCCATGAGGGTTTCCCTCGACCTTGTGAAGGAGGGGGAGGCTAATGCCGCTGTAAGTGCAGGTAACTCTGGAGCTTTCATGGCTAAGGCGATGTTGGTGCTTAGGCCCCTTGAGGGTGTCGAGCGTCCCGCCATCGCGACCCTGATGCCCTCCCTTTCCGGCTCCACCGTAGTCCTCGACGTCGTGGCAAATGTCGATTGCTCCCCAAAACACCTGGTTCAGTTTGCAGTTATGGGGGAGGTATTCGCCCATGATGCGCTAGGAATAACCTCGCCAAAGGTCGGCCTTCTCTCCAACGGAACTGAGTCATCAAAGGGTACCGACCTCACCCGGAAGGCCCATGAGCTAATTGAACGCCTAAAGCTCAACTACGTTGGCTATGTCGAAGGGCGTGACGTCTTCACCGGAGAGGTTGACGTGGTAGTGACCGACGGCTTTACCGGTAACGTCATGCTTAAGGCGTCCGAGGGTATAGCGCGGGTCATCGGTAAAATTCTAAAGAGCGAGATGCGCGCCACCTGGGTTTCAAAGCTCGGATACATTCTGGGGCACCGGGCATTCAAAAAACTCAGGAGCCGAATTGATTACCGTGAGGTGGGCGGCGCTCCGCTCCTTGGGCTTAACGGTATCGCCGTTATATGCCACGGCTCCTCCGACGCGCTTGCGATAAAGTCGGCTATCGCCGCCGCAGCCCGTTACGCTGAGAACCGTATAGACCTCCATATGCTCCAGAAGCTTGCCGCCTACGAGGACCAGGAGATATGGGCCTCCTCCAAGGAAAGGCACTTCTGGAAGAGCATTAAAGAGAAAATTATAAGCCCCAAACGCGAGGACGAGGAGAAGTAGCTCCTTTTTAGGCTTTTTCTCTGGCACCTTGCGGAAGTTACAAGGTATATTTAAACTATAGAAAATTCAGGGCGCGCCTGTGTCTCTTTGAGTGTTCTGGTCCCATGGGGGACTTGACCAGCCAAAGGGGCAAGGGGGTGTGCGGGGAAGGCCCCGCCACTGGCCTTAGCCTGCGATATAGGGTGTCTTTAAGATTGCCTCAAAAATCCCCTCCTCGGCGGAGTGGTATCCCTGAATTAAAACCTGAACAGGTGGAGCGAACCCTCCGTGGCGAGCCCTTTGAGCTTGCGGCCCGTGAGGGGGTGAAGCTATAATTTCACCCTCCCGGAAGTAACCGTTTCCACCGTCGCCAAGGGATGATCTATGAAATACGCCCTAGTCTTTCCGGGCCAAGGTTCCCAGTATGTCGGGATGGGCCTTGAGCTCGCCAAAGAGTATGGTGAGGCCAGAGCCGTCTTTGCAGAGGCGGATGATGCTTTGGGCCGCTCCATAACGGACCTGATAAAGGAAGGACCCCAGGAGGAGTTAACCCTTACCTGGAACACCCAGCCTGCAATCCTCACCGCATCCATAGCTGCTTATCGGGCGCTGTCGCCACGCGTCGACCTCGACGTCGTCGGAATGGCGGGGCACTCCCTCGGAGAATATTCAGCCCTCGTCGCGGCTGGCGCGATGGAGTTTGCGGATGCGGTGCGCACAGTGGAAAAGCGCGGCCGTTTCATGCAGGAGGCGGTGCCGGTTGGCGAGGGAGCAATGTATGCTATCCTCGGCCTTGAAATCGGAAAAATCAGTGAGCTTTGCAACGAAGCCTCCACCCAGAGCTCACTTGTGCAAATCGCCAATGACAACTGCGCGGGGCAGACTGTAATCTCCGGTCATGCAGACGCAGCGGCGCGCGCCGCTGAAGCGGCCAAGGCTGCTGGCGCGAAGCGCGCTGTAAAACTTGAGGTTTCAGCGCCCTTTCACTCATCCCTTATGGCGCCTGCCGCTCAAAAGCTCTCCGAAGTCTTAGCAGGGATTAACTTCAAGACTCCCACAGTGCCGGTTGCGGCAAATGTGGATGGGCTTATGAACTCCGACCCCGGTAAAATCTCCGGACTTCTAACAGATCAGGTTTCGGGCGGCGTAAAATGGCAAGATTGCGTAAGGGCCCTTGCAGGACTTGGCGCAATGACCTTCGTGGAGATTGGCCCGGGCAAGGTGCTCTCCGGCATGCTCCGCCGCATTGAGCGAGACCTTATCGCGGCCAATTTCGAGAAGCCGGAAGACTTGGTAAAATTAACCGAGGGAGCATAGCCATGTGTGATTTTAAGGATAAAGTAGTTGTGGTTACCGGCGCCAACAGGGGAATCGGGCGTTCAATCGCTGAGCACTTTGTCGCGCTTGGAGCAAACGTCGCCATAGCCGCGCGGAATCTTGAAAACGCCGAGGTTGTTGCCAAGGAGTTGGGCGGAGGCGCTGCGCCATTCGTTTTGGACGTGGACGACGCCGATTCCATCGCAGCTTCAATAAAGGCGGTCCTCGATAAATGGGGCAAGATCGACGTATTGGTCAACAATGCCGGCATAACCCGTGACGGGCTTGCCATGAGGATGAAGGAGGCCGACTGGCAGGCTGTCATAGACTCCAACCTCACGGGCGCTTTCAACTGTACAAAGGCGGTTCTGAGGCCGATGATGAAGGCAAGAAGCGGTTGTGTGGTTAATATTTCCTCGGTGGTCGCCTCAATGGGCAACCCCGGGCAGCCTAATTACTGCGCCGCAAAGGCGGGCCTTGAGGGGCTGACCCGCTCACTTGCTTACGAGTACGCGGACAGGGGACTCAGGTTCAATGCCGTCGCTCCCGGTTTTATAACCACCCACATGACGGAGGCGCTGGGAGATGGCCAGTCCGCCGCGCTGATGGAAAAAATTCCACTAAAGAGGCTTGGTACGGGTGAGGACGTTGCGCGTGCGGTCGCGTTCCTTGCCTCCGACGACGCCTCATACATAACAGGTCAGGTACTTCACGTAAACGGGGGCATGTTTATGGGCTAACCCCCGCCCACAACTTAAGAGGAAAGAAAAATGACGCAGAACATTGAAGAGATCGTCAAAAAGATCATAGCTGAGCAGCTCGACGTAGACATCGAGAAGGTTACCCTTGATGCGCACTTTCAGGATGACCTCGGCGCAGACTCTCTGGACACCGTCGAGCTGGTAATGGCCCTCGAAGATGAGTTCGACCAGGAGATTCCCGACGAAGACGCCGAGAACATCCGCACAGTCGGTTCCGCCGTCGAGTACATAAAGAGCAAGCTTGAGGGTTAATTAATAAGCGTACTCGAACTAGTGCCGTTTTCCGGAAATAAGGTTTAGCAGGACATGCTTAACCGCCTCTTTTCGCTGAGAAGAGGGGAGGATGGGCAGGCCGTGCCACCTTGGTTGCGGAATACGACACTTTACACCTGAGTAAAATGTTCTTGGGGAGCCGGGCCGGCCAAGCGTCGGCCCGGTTCCCTAAGTGGAATCGCTAAAAGCGGTTTCAGGAGGAAATTATGGCTGACAAGAGAGTGGTTGTTACGGGGATGGGCGTAGTCTCCCCCCTTGGCCTCGATGCCAGCTCGACCTGGGAAGCGGCCCTTGCCGGTAAGTCAGGCGCGGGCCCCATAACTAAATTTGACGCTTCGGGCTATAAAACCCGTATCGCGGCTGAGGTCAAAGACTTCGACCCGCTGAAGTGGATCGACCGTAAAGACCTAAAAAAGATGGATATCTTCATCCAGTATGCCATCGCGTGCACCATGATGGCGATGGAGGACGCCGGCTACCAGGTCTCCGAAGAGGAGGCCGAGAGAGTTGGAGTTTACATCGGCGCTGGTCTTGGCGGGCTCCCTGAGATTGAGAGGCAAAAAGCTCTCTTGGATGAGGCGGGCCCCAGGCGCATAAGCCCCTTCTTCATCCCGATGGTAATCTCAAACCTGGCCCCCGGATATGTAGCCATGTTTACAGGCGCAAAAGGTCCGAATATGGCCGTTGTAACAGCCTGCGCCACAGGTACGCACTCAATAGGCGAGGCTATGCACGCGATTAAGCGTGGAGATATCGATGTCGCTTTTGCCGGCGGCGTTGAGTCAACGATTACCCCCCTCGGAATAGGCGGGTTCAACGCTTTGAGGGCGATTACAACCAGAAACGATGACCCTGCCGCCGCAAGCCGCCCATTCGACAAGGATCGCGACGGCTTCCTGATGGGTGAAGCGGGAACGGTTCTAGTCCTCGAATCGCTTGAGCACGCTCGCACCCGTGGCGCTGAGATATATGGCGAGGTTGCCGGGTATGGCGCAACCTGTGATGCATACCATATAACCTCACCGGACCCCGCCGGCGACGGCGCGGCCAGGTGTATGAAGATGGCTATGCGCTCCGGAGGTGTCGGTATTGATGACGTGGACTATATAAACGCCCATGGAACATCAACTCCGCTAAACGATTTCTTTGAAACGCTGGCGATCAAGAGCGTCTTCGGTGACCGCGCAAATGATCTTTGGGTGAGCTCAACCAAGTCCATGACCGGGCACTGCCTGGGAGCAGCCGGCGCTATTGAGGCTTTTTTCTCGATAATGGCTATTAAAGAGGGTATTGCCCCTCCGACTATCAACTACGAAACTCCCGACCCCGAATGTGACCTTGATTACGTCCCCAACAGCGCCCGCGAAGGCGACATAAGGGCTGTTCTTTCAAACTCTTTCGGCTTCGGAGGAACGAACGCAACGCTGCTTTTTAAACGTTTTTAGCAGTACGGAAAGGCGAAGATGATTCTCATTGCGAGCGACCACGGCGGCTTCGAGGTAAAGGAAGCGATAGGGGAACATTTGAAGGCGCGGGGGCTTGAGGTGGAAGACCTCGGCACCACCAATACGGACTCGGTGGACTACCCCGACTTCGCCAAGAAGCTGGCCCGACGCGTCGCGGATGAACCCCAAAGCAAGGGTATTCTCATCTGCGGCACGGGAATCGGAATGAGCATTGCCGCCAACAAAGTGCCGGGGATAAGGGCCGCTCTGGTAGCGGATACCTTTTCGGCAAAGATGGCGAAGGAGCACAACAACGCCAATGTCATAGCGGTTGGTGGACGCACCAATACCCCGGAAGAGGCCAAGTCCCTCGTGGATGCCTGGCTGGACGCCGAGTTCGAGGGCGACCGGCATGCCAGACGGCTAAATAAAATCTCGCAGATGGAAGTTTCCTGCGGTGTCGCAAGGTCAATATCCGCAGAAGACCCGGAAGTTTTCTCCGCGATGATGGGGGAGCTCAGGAGAGAGGAAGATACCATCGTCCTGATAGCTTCTGAAAACTACGCTTCCACGGCGGTGCTTGAAGCTCAGGGCTCCGTCTTCACGAATAAGTACGCAGAGGGCTACCCCGGCGCCCGCTATTACGGCGGCTGCGAGTTTACCGACAAGGTGGAGACCCTCGCCATTGAGCGCGCGAAGAAGCTCTTCGGGGCGGAGCACGCCAACGTCCAGCCGATAGCTGGTTCGGCGGCCAATATGGCTGCATATTACGCGCTCATAAATCCCGGCGACAAGGTCGTATCCATGTCGCTCGCCCACGGCGGGCACCTGACACACGGAGCGAAAGTAAGCTTCTCGGGCAGGCTCTACGATATCGTCCACTACTTTGTAGAGGAGGATACCGGCAAGATCGATTACGACAAGCTCGCCGAGCTCGTCAAGCGTGAGAAGCCGCGCTTGGTAGTAGCGGGGGCCTCATCCTACTCACGTACCCTCGATTTCCAGCGATTTCGCGAGATCGCGGATTCGGTGGGCGCCTACCTTATGGTTGATATGGCGCACATCGCCGGGCTCGTGGCGGGCGGCTCGCATCCAAGCCCCGTGCCATACGCGGATATCGTCACCACCACGACACACAAGACCCTCCGTGGCCCGCGCGGCGGCCTAATACTCTGCAAGGCTAAATACGCCGCAGCCGTTGACAAGGCTGTTTTCCCCGGGCTACAGGGTGGACCGCTGGTCCACACCGTCGCGTCAAAGGCGGTTGCGTTTCGCGAAGCGATGACCGACGGCTTCAAACAATATGCGGATATGGTAGTCAAAAATGCAGCGAGAATGGCCGAGGGCTTTAAAAAAGCCGGATATGATGTGGTAAGCGGCGGCACCGACAACCACCTCTTTCTCCTTGACCTCTCCTCACGCGGGCTCACCGGCGACGCCGCGGAAAAATCTCTCGACCGGGCAGGCATAACCTGCAACAAGAACGCCGTGCCCTACGACAAACTCCCCCCCACCGTAACCTCCGGCATAAGGATAGGGACCCCCATACTTACCACCAGAGGCATGGGCGAGGAGGAGATGGACAAGGTTGTCGAGCTGATTATTCGCGTACTGGAAAATGTAGGCGACGCGAAGGTCGAGGCAAGCGTCCGCGAAGATGTCGCGGCCCTTTGCCGCCAGTTCCCCTTCTACGCCGACTTTTTGGCAGACTGAGTGGAGAGAGTTAAGATGGCGCGACCCTCGTGGCAGGATTACTTTACGGAGATAACGAAGCTGGTCGCTACGCGCTCGACCTGTACCAGAAGGAGCGTTGGCGCAATACTCGTAAAAGACAAACGGATTCTGGCGACCGGCTATAACGGCGCTCCCGCCAACGTCTCCCATTGCGAAGAGGTGGGGTGCCTGAGAGAGCAAAACGGGGTGCCGTCAGGGCAGCGTCATGAACTCTGTAGAGGCATACACGCGGAGCAAAACGCCCTGATACAGGCGGCGCGTCACGGCGTCAACATGGATGGCGCAGACCTTTACTGTACCAACCTTCCCTGTATTATCTGCACAAAGATGATAATAAACTCGGGAATTACAAACGTTTACTATTTTGATGGTTACGCCGACGAGATGAGCCTGGCGATGTTCAAGGAAGCCGGGGTTAAACTCCATGCCCTCAATGAAGAGGGGGGAGGTAGGTAGCGAGATGAGATGCCCTTACTGTGGAGAGAACCACGACAGGGTCATTGACTCGCGCACCGCGAAGGAGGGCGATGTCATTCGCCGCCGCCGTGAGTGCGAGTCATGCGAGCGTCGCTTCACCACCTATGAGAGAGTAGAGGAGATAATGCCGCTCCTCGTCAAGAAAGACAGCTCCAGAGAACCATACGATCGGCAAAAGGTAATAGCGGGCCTCCAAAAAGCTTGCGAGAAGCGGCCAATTTCAGCCCAGACCATTGAAGAGATTACCGACCGCATTGAAGCGGATATTCAGGAGATGGGCAGTAAAGAGGTTCCCGCTAGCGTGGTGGGCGAGCACGTAATGAATGCTCTCCGAGAGCTCGACGCGGTGGCCTATGTGCGTTTTGCCTCTGTATACAGGGATTTTCGCGACCTCGACGAATTCATGTCAACCCTGAGAGACCTGCTCAACAGATGATCTCCGGCGGCGACCTCCTCCTCATGGAGCTGGCTATTGAGCTGGCTAAGAGAGGGGTTGGCACCACAACTCCCAACCCGGCAGTGGGGTGCGTCATCGTCAAGGATGGACGCATCGTCGGGCGTGGTTATCATGAAAAGGCCGGAGGCCCACATGCCGAGGTCGCAGCGCTAAATGAAGCATGTGACGAAGCGCGTGGAGCCACTGCGTATGTGACCCTTGAGCCGTGTTCGCACCACGGACGCACTCCTCCTTGCACGGATGCGCTGATAAATGCGGGTATAAAGCGCGTTGTCGCCGCGGCGGTCGACCCAAACCCGATGGTCGCGGGTAGGGGGTTGGCGCTGCTCAAAAAGGCGGGCGTCGAAGTTGACAGCGGCGTTTTGGAGGAGAAGGCGAACCGCCTGAACGAATCCTACCGTCATGCCATAATTGAAAAGCGCGCTTTTTTGAACTTAAAATTGGCGGCGACCCTCGACGGGTGCACCGCCACTCTGAAGGGCGACTCGAAGTGGATAACTTCTCCTGAGTCACGTCTTAGGGTGCACGCCTTGAGAAAGCGCTCGCGAGTGGTTATGGTAGGCGTCGGCACCGCGAACGCCGATGACCCCGGGCTTGATGTCAGGCTTGGCGTGGATGAGCCTATAGATACCTTGAGAGTGGTAGTGGACCGTGATCTGGTTATACGTTCCGACCTCAAGATGCTCAGTGAAGGCCGCGCCCGGGGCACGGTAATATTTTGCGGGCATGGTGCTCCTGCAAAGCGCATGGAGGAGCTACACTCCCTTGGCGCAAAGGTACTCCCCCTAGCCGGAAGCCCGCTTGCGGGCGGGCTTGACCTCAAGGAGGGCCTCACTGCTCTCTATGGAATGGGCAAGATGGAGGTTTTGTGCGAGGGAGGGGGGAAGCTGGCGAAGGCGCTACTTGATGCGGGCTTAGTGGGGCGGCTTCACCTCTTTATCGCGCCCAAAATCCTTGGTGGTGAGGGGATGCCGCTATTTAAGGGCAGCGGGGCTCAAAGGATTGCAGACGCCGCCTTTCTTGAGGAACCCCGCTACGAGAGGGTAGGCCCGGACCTCTACGTGACCGGCAAGGTCAAGGGATAGGTTGAAATGTTCACAGGGATAGTGGCCGACCTTGGCGCCCTGACTTCTTCTACGCCGTATCAGGGCGGCATGCGGATGAGTTTCTCTACCGCGCTGGACTCGGAGGATTTCGAGCTTGGCGAGTCGATAGCCGTTAACGGAGTTTGCCTTACCGTCGATGCGATTAAGCAGGATGGATTTGCGGCCGATGTCAGCCCCGAGACCTTGGCGAAATCGACCCTGGGATCCATAAAGCCGGGTGATAATGTCAACCTTGAGAGGGCGCTTAGGCCGATAGACCGCCTCGGCGGGCACTTTGTCCTCGGTCATGTAGATGGCGTGGGGCGCTTTACCGCCAGAGGACGCGAGGGTGAATTCGAGGTCCTCTCATTTACAGCGCCGCCGGAGGTGCTGAAATATCTGGTGCCTAAAGGGTCCGTATCGGTTGAGGGTATCTCCCTCACGGTAGCCTCCCTTAGAGGCGACACATTCACCGTGGCGGTGATTCCACACACCCTTTCGAGGACTACCCTGGGGGGCAGGAAGGTCGGCGCGAAAGTTAACCTTGAAGCCGACATTCTTGGCAAGTATGTTGAAAAGCTCCTCAATAAAGGGGAGAGCGGTGGAGGACTTACAATGGAAGCCCTGGCATCCGGCGGCTTTCTGAGATAGATAAACCGGTATTAACGGACAGAGGATACAAATGCCGATCAAGAGAGTAGAGAGAGCGCTGGAGGCTTATCGCGCCGGCAAAATGGTCATCATCGTCGATGATGAGGACAGGGAAAACGAAGGCGATCTCGCTATGGCAGCGGAACTCGTCACCCCGGAAGCGATAAACTTCATGGCGACAAAGGGTAGGGGGCTTATCTGCCTTGCGATGAGCGAAGACCGCTGCGACAAGCTCGACCTGAAACCCATGGTCCACGAGAACACCTCAAGCTTTCAAACCGCCTTCACCGTCTCCATTGAAGCGCGTACGGGAGTAACAACAGGTATAAGCGCCGCAGACAGAGCCAGAACGATTCAGGTCGCCGTGGCCGACGAGACAACGGCTTACGATCTGGCCCGGCCCGGCCACATCTTTCCGCTGCGCGCCCGCCAGGGCGGAGTCCTGGTGCGTACCGGGCAAACGGAGGGTTCGGTTGACCTGGCGAGGCTGGCGGGGCTTAAGCCTGCGGGGGTCATCTGTGAAATAATGAAGGATGACGGTACGATGGCGCGTATGCCGGACCTTGAGGATTTCGCAAAGGAGCATGACCTGCTCATAATCTCCATCGCCGACATCATAGAGTACAGGCTAAGGAAGGAGCGCCTTGTACGCCGCGCCGCCGAGGCCAAGCTGCCCACCTCCTACGGTGGTGATTTTAAAACCGTGGTCTATGAAAACGATGTCGACGACCTGCTCCACGTCGCGCTCATCAAAGGCGAGTGGGAGCCGGGCGACCCCGTCCTCGTACGTGTTCACTCCGAATGTCTGACGGGAGATGTCTTCGGCTCATGCCGCTGTGATTGCGGTGAGCAGCTACATGCGGCGATGCGGATGATTGACGAGGAGGGCCGCGGCGCTATCGTATATCTGCACCAGGAGGGGCGTGGCATAGGCATAGTTAACAAGCTCAAGGCTTACGCGCTTCAGGATGAGGGGCGCGATACCGTGGAGGCCAATGAGGAGCTTGGCTTTGCCGCCGACCTCAGGGATTACGGCATCGGCGCGCAGATACTAATTGACCTTGGCATAACCCGCCTTAGGCTTATGACCAACAACCCAAGGAAGATCGTCGGCCTTGACGGCTATGGCATAGAGGTCGCTGAGCGCGTTCCGATAATTATCACCCCCGGCGTCGACAACGAAAGATACCTCTCAACCAAGAAGAAAAAGCTCGGCCACATGATGTAGGCTGGAGAGAAACGAGGACATAACATGGTAGCATTCATCGAAGGGAAATTGTCCAGCCAAGGTCTCAAGTTCGCCCTTGTGGTCTCGCGCTTCAACTCCTTTATCACCGACAGGCTTGTCGAGGGCGCTGTGGATGCCATTGTGAGAACAGGCGGCAGCCCGGATGAGGTCAGCGTGTACAAGGTTCCAGGCGCTTTTGAGATTCCATTGGTAGCAAAGAAGCTCGCCGAGTCAGGCGATTATGACGGGATCTGCTGCCTCGGTGCAGTTATCCGCGGTTCTACGCCTCACTTCGACTACGTTGCCAGCGAGGTCGCAAAGGGAGTCGCTTCGGCCTCTCTGGAAACAGGTAAGGTCATCAGCTTTGGCGTACTTACCACCGACACACTTGAACAGGCAGTTGAGCGCGCCGGATCAAAGGCTGGCAACAAGGGCAGCGAGGCAGCTATGGCGATGATCGAGACGGTCAACCTTCTCAACGCGGCGGGGTAGTTTTGGGTTCACGTCACTACACCCGCCAACTTGCTTTGCAGGCGCTGTATGCATTGGATGCAAACCCGGCGCTGACGGTTGAAGAATCTCTCTTTGCTGTAAGGGCCGAGTCCGGAGACGCTTTCAGTCGCGCTGATCATGAGCGGCTGACCACCCTTGTAGAGGGCGTACACAAGGATATTGAGCGAATCGACGATGCCGTTGAAGCGGCGAGCCGCAATTGGAAGTTGCCGAGGATGGATAGGGTGGATCGCTCCATCTTGCGCCTCGGCACCTTTGAACTTACCGGACTCGTAGATGTGCCCGCGCCTGTAATATTGAGCGAAGCGGTTGAGCTCGCTAAGGATTTCGGCAGCACCGAGTCCCCTGCCTTTATAAACGGAATCCTCGACAGGGTAGCCCGTAACAGCCGTCCCGACGAGGTTAAGACCTGAAGCGTAGAAGCGGCCAATACCACCGATGGCGCTGATTAAACCACAACGATTACTTGCTATATGGCTCTTTTTGGTTTCGGCTGGAGACTTCGCCGTCCTCTATCTGAACCTCAAGAGCAGCGCTATGCTCCTGCCCATACCAGATGTGGCGGAGATTCGCTGGACCCTCTTTTACGTCGTTATGTATGGACTCGCTGCGTTTCACTTATGGCGAGGCGACAAACTCGGGTGGTACGGATTCGTCTACCTCACCATCCTGCGCGTGATAGAGGGGAGTGTTTGGGAGGTGCTCGCCCCGGTCCCCTTTTACTCATCTTTGGCAGCGGGTATCGCGCTTCTGTATCACGGCTTGCTGCTAACTTATGTAGACAAACCATCTATGCGCCGTGAGTTCTTTGGCTCCGGGGAAAAACCTTTGGCGGGTTTGGGTGGACTCTCCCTGGTGCTGCGCTGCGCCGGTTTAGCGCTTTTAGCGTATCATTTTGGTTCCTACCTGCTCTCCCTAGCCGTTGTGCTCCTCTGGATTTTAGTGGTTGCTTTTATAAAGCCCTGTATAGATAGAGCAAGAGGCTCCTAAAAATAAAAAAATCAGCGACGCCCGATCTCCGTTAATGTATGATCTTTTCCAAGGAGGTCAAGGGGTTATGGTCAAAAGCAAGATGACGGAGCCAGTGGGAACTCCCTTCGTCAAGTGGGCGGGGGGAAAGCGCCAACTGCTTGAAGAACTCGTCAAGCGTGTCCCGAATTCATATGCTCGTTACATTGAGCCTTTCGTAGGAGGCGGGGCGCTGTTCTTCGCGCTTGCGCCAAAAAGAGCGATACTGATTGATCTAAACGCCGAGCTGATAAACCTGTACAGGGTCGTCAAGGAGCAGCCTCGGGAGCTGATGAAGGAGGTTGAAAAGCACCGGAACGAGGAGGAGTATTACTACTCCCTCAGGTCGCTCGACCGCACCGCCGAGTTTGCCGAATTGAGCGAAGTAGAGCGGGCAAGCCGCTTCCTCTACCTCAATAAGACCGGTTACAACGGACTATGGAGGGTGAACTCGCGTGGTGAGAACAACGTACCCTTTGGCAGGTACAAAAACCCGACAATAGCCGATCCGGTCAAAATGACAGCCTCAAGCACCGCCCTCGCTTCCTCTATCCTCCTTTGTGGAGACTTCTCGGAGGTGGAGCACGCAGCCAGGGCGAACGACTTCGTATATCTTGACCCGCCATATCATCCCTTAAGCGAAACCTCAGGCTTAACTGGATACTCTTCCGGTGGATTCTCGGCGGAGGACCAGATTCGGCTTAGGGACCTGGCGCTCAGATTGACGGAGAGGGGGGTTAAGGTGATGCTCTCAAACTCGAATACCCCTTTCATTTTAAAATTATACAGCCGCTTCAACGTTGACAGAGTCAACGCGAAACGAACAATAAATTGCAAGGGGGCAAAGCGTGGAGCTGTCTCGGAGCTTATAATCAGAAACTACTAAGCAGCCCTACTCCTTCTTAAAGAACTCACTAACCGCTGAGCGTATCTCCCTGAAGTTCTCCTTGAACCAGGGGCCGGAGGGGAGAATCTTCTCTTCGTAGTGGTGCTTCATCGAGTCTTCGCTCCAGCGATGATCACTACCTGCATCGGGGATGATCGTCGCCACGCCGTCAACAGAGTCGACTTCACCAGCGATATCGCAAAGCGGGCAATAACCCTCGCCCCCACGGTAGGTGACCATATTAAGGTGGCAAATTGGGCAGCCGCCTTTATCACCTATGAAGTTTCTCTCACCTTTGGCGAGAGCCGCCCCTCCCGCGTAGGCGCGGTCCATAGCGGCGTCATCATATAGTATCTCGCCCGGGCCCTGACCATAGCCGACAAAGCGGTCCACCGGGAGCATGCCGGAGGCCAGTATGGCGGTCATGGGCTGCTCAAGGGCGAAGGGCTCCCAGCCTATGACCCCAGCAGTGGCGACTGCCAGTGCCCCTTTACCCGCCAACTCCCTTGTGAGCCCGAAAACGACCAGCCGGTCAAGAACGTTCTTCATTACAGAATTCGAGCTGAGAATGTAAGTAGGAGCTCCAATGACAACTGCATCGGCCCACCTCAGTGCTTCAAGGAGCTCGTGGAAACCGTCCTTTATCACACAGTCCCGGCGCTTGAATACGCAAGCCATGCAGCCGTTGCAGGGCTTTAACTCAAGGTCCGCCGGTCTGACAAGGCGAGTTTCGGCGCCCTCTGAACGTGCGCCATAAAGCACCTGAGTAACCAAGATATCTGTGTTGCCCTCTTTTCTGGGGCTTGCGCTGATTCCGAGGACATTCATCAATGTATCTCCCGTTTTTTTGCTTAAATAGCGGCTATCCGTTGCCGGGGCCTAACCACAGGGCAACAAAGGCGTCGCGAGCCGTCCTTAAAAAAAGATGGGTCCATCATGGGGATGGGGGTATTACATAGCCGCTTGTACGCTAAAACAGTGGCGGAGGTTGTCAACTCCGGAGATCTGGCGAATCTTTTGCACCGCATAGCCGAAAACCCACCCCTCTTCGCTCTTCCAGCCGAAACCGATGGAGGTGGCGTCCTCATTGGTAAGGCCCTCCCACATCTGACCGAAGCGAAGGGCAAAGGAGCTTCCGGCTGGGGTCCACTCAAGCCCCACGTGATAATCCTGACCGTCGCTCATCGACTCTTCTGTGTGGCGCACAAAGTCCGTTGAGAGGTTCCACCTCGGGAATATCGGGTAAGCTAAGCCGAGGGCTATGCGCGGCGAGAGAAAGCCCAACTGGTCTGCAAAGAGGTCGTGGCCGGTTACCGCTATTTTAAGTCCTCCGGAGCGCTCGGCCAGAAAGCCAAGGTCGCCCACGAGGGCTGACTCCCAGCTGTCGAGGTTGGAGTCTCTGCCGTGTATGTATCTCAGCGTAGCGCCAAAGTGGTTGGATTTGCCGCCGGCTATTGAGACTCCCAAATCCTCGAGCTGATAGTCGGAGGTGCTGCGCGTGTATTGGATCGCTCCGGCGAAGTTGGAGGTAGCATTGTCTACGAGGGTAACTTGAACCGCGTCGAAACCGCCGACGTCCCGGTCCTGCCCCTCGTAGGAGAAGCCGCCGTAAAAACCGCGGATGGGTGATAGCGCGGCAGGATTCATCCTCGCAGCCATAACTGTAGAGGGTATCGCGCGCACGGCCCCTCCCAGAGCGAGGGCGCGGGCATTGAAGAGCTCCGGCCGTATCTCACCTGCCGTGGCGGGCAACGTTACGAAAAGTTGAGCCGCCGCGAGGATGATCAAAAAAAGTTTGCGATGCCTACTCATGTTGCTATAATCCCATATCCTTCACTTGAGGTCACTATACTATACTCCTGTAGACCCGCTTACCACAACAGTTGTGGAGACGGATTTGAGGATTGCGATATGACTAAAAAACAGATGGAAGAGTTCAAGGCGCTTTTGAATGAAAGGCTCAGCGAGCTTGTCGACGAGGCGCACAACACCGTAGGCGACCTTATTGAGGGCGAGGAGAACTTCCCCGACCCCACCGACAGGGCTACAGCGGAGTCCGACAGGAATTTCCTGCTTCGCATCCGCGACAGGGAGAGGCGGCTCATTTTAAAGATACGCGAGGCGCTGGATCGTATTGAGGACGGCTCCTTCGGTGAATGTGAGAATTGCGGTGAGAACATTGGCGTAAAGCGCCTTCGCGCACGTCCGGTAACGACTCTTTGCATTGACTGCAAAACAGAAATGGAGAGCATCGAAAAGAGTGGCAACTGAGCGGCACCTCCACCTGAAGATGCGCACCGGGCGCAAGGGCAAGAATAGAGCGATTTTAGCCCTTACGCTTCTCTCTCTCCTCCTCCTGGCCTTTGTGCCCTTGCCAGCAGATATCTTTGAACGATGCCGCAAGGCAACACCAAGCGGCCCTGTAAGTTTCCGCGCTTTTCTGAATGGCGAACCGGGACACCTTCACATAGTCACCCCCGGCCACCACAAGTTCATTCCCGATGAGGGTGAATCCATAACCGACCCTGGACCCATAGCCGGTGATTTCGCCACGACCCAGGCGCTCTGGCGCATCCTCGATTTTTACTCGCCAATCAAGGCGGATATGTACGGCGACCTTCTCCTTGAAGTCGGCGTTGACCTCAACGTGCGCGGCTGGGTGCGGCTCGACCCGGAGGGCAAAGCGATGGGGGAGACGATAGGCTCCAAAGGTGAGACGGATCCCAAGGCCCCGCACGCCATCTTTGACCGCGAGACGGGGCGCATTGTTAAGGTCCTCCTATGGGGCTCCCAAGCCACCTCCGGTCCTGCTGCTTCATCGGGGTTTCCCCGGTGGTTTAACACTTCGGCCGGTTTCCTTGAGCTTGTCGGCGAGCCAACGCAAATTGCGATGCCAGCTGTTACCATTGAATTTGAAGGTGAAGCACCGGCGCTAAACGAAGATCCCCCCCGCTAAGCCAAAGGTGGTGACGCAAAGTGAAATACGCTAAAGTCGCCGCGATTCTTCCGCTAAGAGAGCCGCTTACCTATTCGATTCCCGAGCGTTTTGAGGGGTTTGCCGATGCCGGGGTTCGTTGCGCGGTGCCATTGGGGCCTCGCAAGGTAGCAGGCTTTATCCTCTCTGTTATGCCGGAACCTGATATTGAAGCAACGCGCATAAAGCCCATTCAAGAGATATTGGACGAAATTCCCCCCCTCACCCCGGACCTACTGAGGCTTGGTGAGTGGGCGGCAAATTACTACCAGTATCCCATTGGCGAGGTGCTTGACGCCTTTTTGCCGCCTTCCGCCAGGACACCGTCGAAGGTTATATATGCAGCGACAGGAGTTGACGCGGGACCTTTTTCAAAGGGAGCTACAGCGCTCCTGACTCGCATCTCGGGGCATAAAAAGGGGCTCTCCTCCGCTTTGTTAAAGGGCAGGGAATCAGCCCCTTTGGAGGAGCTTTTGAGCGCGGGCGCCGTACGCCGGGAGTGGAGCGTACCAAAGCCAAGGGGCCTAAAGGGGCAGAGGTGGCTACTGCTCACTGAGAAAGCCCCTGCTCCCGAGACGCTTCCGGCAAGCGCCACGCGCCTGGCGCAGCTCTTGGAGTTGCTCTCTTATGGGCCGCAGGAGGCCGCTGGGCTAAAAGGGGCCGGCATAACCGGCGACACGGTTAAGCGAGGGGAGCGCCACGGTTGGGTTGCCCTTTCAGAGACCCCTCCGGAAGCAAGGGAGGCTGGTGGTTTTGGCTATGGCGGGGCGGGGAAAATATCACTAACGGATTCACAGAAGAGAGCGGTCGAGAGGGTAGGGGAAGCTGTCAGAGCTTCGCGTTTCGAGCCTTTTCTCCTCTTCGGGGTGACGGGGTCGGGAAAGACCGAGGTTTATCTTAGCGCGGTCAAGGGAGCGTTGGAGGCGGGGAAAAACGCGCTTATATTGGTGCCTGAGATCTCATTGACGCCGCAGCTGCTGGGACGTTTTGCCTCCGCGCTGGGCGACGGGATGGCGGTGCTCCACTCGGGGCTCAGCGAGCGGGAGCGCAGGCTCCAGTGGGAGCGGGTCAGAGATGGTGGGGCCAGGGTGGTCATAGGGACCCGTTCTGCGGTGTGGGCTCCCTTGAAGGATATCGGGCTCATGGTTGTGGATGAAGAGCATGACCCGAGCTACAAGCAGGCCGACGGACTGAGATACAACGCAAAGCATGCCGCGCTGATGCGCGGCAGGGAAGTTGGCGCGCCGGTACTCTTAGGCTCCGCCACCCCGGAGGTAGATTCTTTCCTCTCCGCCAGGGAGGGACGCTTTACGCTGCTCTCGCTCCCCGAGCGCGTTATGGGCGCTTCTTTTCCTGAGATAAAATTAATAGATCTAAGGGATGAGGAGCGTGAAAAGCGGCAGCGGATAACGATCTCGGAAGAGCTGGGGGGCGCTGTGGATGACGCCCTCTCCCGTGGTGAGCAGGCGCTCCTCTTTATAAATAGGAGGGGGCTTAACTCCGCACTTTTTTGCCCTGAATGCGAAAGCTCGGTCAAGTGCCCCTCCTGCTCAATTCCGATGACACTGCACAGGCGCGGGGAGGGGACCGGCCTACTCTGCCATTACTGCGGCGGGCGGCGTAAGCCGCCTGAGATTTGCCCTGAATGTTCTGCTTCAGAGCTTATAGGACTCGGCACCGGGACGCAGAGGGTGGAGGAGAGCATATCCAAACGTTGGCCCGAGGCGAGGATAGCACGACTTGACAGGGACGCAGTAGGCAGCGAGGGGGCTGTGGAGCTTCTGCGCGATTTCTCCTCGGGCCGCTACGACATACTAGTAGGCACCCAGATGGTCGTAAAAGGGCATCACTTTCCCTCATTGACAGTAGTGGGCGTTCTCTCCGGCGATGATCTCCTCCACTTCGCCGATTTCAGGGCTGGTGAGAGAACCTTTCAGATGATAACCCAGGTGGCGGGACGCGCCGGGCGTGAAGATAAACCGGGTGTGGTATTTGTTCAGACGAGGAATCCGCACCATCCAGTTTTACAGGCGGTCTTATCGGGTAACTTCGATTCCTGGGCGCAGGGTGAGTTGGAGGAGCGGAAGCTTGCCGGCTTTCCCCCCTACAGAAGGCTTGCGCTGGTACGTATCATGGGCAGTGGCGAGGTGGCGGTCAAAGGATATGCTTTGGAGGTGGCAGACCACCTCAGATCCCGAGGAAGAGTTTTTGGAGTAGAGCTTCTGGGCCCCGCACCCGCGCCGATAGAGAGGGTGCGTGGACGTTGGCGGCACCACATTCTTCTTCGCGCCACGGGGCAAAGCGCCGCGCCCCTTGTAAAGCTTCTTGACGAGTTTACCAGAGGCGATCTCTTTCGCGCGCCAGGTGACATATCCGTTCATATTGACGTCGATCCCCTCCGTATGTTGTAAGCCCACTTGCAATCGCCCCCTTATAATACTAATGTATGCCGCCGGGTCCATGAAGGATCCGTCAGGGGGGATGATGGATGTAAAGGAGATGGTAAACGCGCTCGCCCTAAGGAGCGTTGAAGGCCTTGGTGACCGCACTTATAAGCTTCTGGTCGATACCTTGGGGTCGGCTTCAGCGGCCCTTGCCTCATCGAAGGGCACTTTGCTGGAAGCGCTTGAAGGTAAGGTCAAGGTTGCCGACGCCATAACCTCAGGGGCTGAGGTCGACGGCGCAGCTAAAACCATTGAGAGGCACATCAGGGATGGCGGTTGGCTCATATCCTATGGAGGAGATGGTTACCCTGAACCGCTCTCCGAGATATATGACCCGCCCGGAGTGCTCTTCGGCTATGGGGAACTCCCGCTGGGAACTCCCGCTGTTGCACTGGTCGGCTCAAGACGCGCGTCTCCTAACTCGCTAAAGCTCACCTACACCATTTCGCGGGAGCTTGCCGAGGCGGGTGTTGTAGTGATAAGCGGGCTTGCGGAAGGTATAGACGCCCGCGCCCACGCAGGGGCGCTTGATGGCGGAGGTAAAACCGTTGCGGTGTTCGGCGCGGGGATTGACGTTGTTTACCCGCGTTCCAACAGGTCTCTGGCGGAGAGGATTAAGAACGGGGGAGGGGCGCTTCTCAGCGAACATCCGCCGGGGCAAAAGCCCGATGCGCGTTTTTTCCCGAGGCGCAACCGAATTATCAGTGGACTGAGTATGGCTGTCGTTGTAGTAGAGGCGGCTAAAAAGTCTGGGTCATTGATAACGGCCAACTTCGCTTTGGATGAGGGTAGAGAGGTGTTCGCGGCCCCCGGAGTTGCCGGGTCAGCATGGGCTAGCGGCACCAACGACCTGTTGAGGCACGGCGCGCGGATAGTCGAGAGCGCGGAGGATATCCTCACCGGGTTGAATCTAGCGGGGGTGTCGAAGCCCTCTGACCAAGGGCGGGATTTCTCCTCGACCTTAACGGGAGAGGGGCGAAAGATGTTTCATGCGCTTGAGGATGCGCCGGTGGATATCGACACGCTGGCCGGCCGCACAGGATTTTCTCCCTCGAAAAGCGCTGCGCTTCTTATGGAATTGGTTATATTGGGTTACGCGGCAGAGTGGCCCGGCAAACGGTTCACAAGGCTATCTTGAATAAAAAAACAAGGGGATTTAAATAGTTATGTCAAAATCTCTCCTCATAGTTGAGAGCCCAGCCAAGGCGCGCACAATCAAGCGTTATCTGGGCAAGGACTTTATTGTCGAGGCATCGGTGGGGCACGTTAAGGACTTGCCGAAGTCAACGCTTGGCGTGGATGTGGAGCACGGCTTCGCTCCTCAGTACGGTGTCATCCGGGGCAAGGGCAAGGTCATCTCTGCCCTTAAAAAGGCTGCGGGAGAGGCGGATGAGATATATCTAGCCCCCGACCCCGACCGCGAGGGTGAGGCCATCGCCTGGCATATAGCCGATGAGATTCGTCCCAAAAAGGACGATAAACCCATCCACCGGGTGATGATCCACGAAATAACAAAGAAGGGCGTTCAGGAGGCGATTGCGCACCCTTCGGAGTTAAACGAGGATATCTACAACGCGCAGCAGGCGCGGCGCATCCTCGACCGCCTCGTTGGTTACCAGATAAGCCCGATTCTCTGGAGAAAGGTTAAGCGCGGGCTCTCGGCGGGACGAGTGCAGTCTGTTGCGCTGAGGCTTGTCGTAGAGCGTGAAGCGGAGATAAAGGCCTTTGTCCCCGAAGAGTATTGGAACCTCAAGGCGACTCTTGCGGGTGATATACCTCCGGAATTCGTTGCAAAGCTCTCCAAGATCGAGGGCAAAAAGGCCAAGATAGCAAATGCCGAAGAGGCGGCGGGAATAAAGGCCGAGGTTGAGTTGGCGCGCTTCGACCTGGCCAAGGTGGAGAAGCGCCAGCAGAAGCGAAATCCATCGCCCCCCTTCATCACCTCTACCCTCCAGAGGGAAGCGTCCCTAAAGCTCGGTTTTTCGGCTAAAAAGACGATGATGATAGCCCAGCGCCTATATGAGGGTGTTGATGTCGAGGGCGAACCCGTCGGTCTTATTACTTACATGAGAACAGACTCGACGAGGCTTAGCGCCGACGCGGTTACAAGCGTAAGGGAATATATCGCCAAGAAATATGGCGATGAAATGGTCCCCTCCTCGCCGGTTCAGTATAAGGCTAAAAAATCTGCGCAGGACGCGCATGAGGCAATTCGCCCGACACACATCTACTACCCGCCGGAAGCCGTAAAGGACTTTCTCGACCGCGACCAGTACCGCCTCTACAAGCTTGTCTGGGAGCGCTTCGTAGCGTGTCAGATGAAGCCCGCCATATATGACAGGACCACTTTCATAATAAACGCAGGCCGTTTCGAGCTTAGGGCCTCCGGCTCAATCCTCCGCTTCAAGGGCTTTATGGCCCTCTATGTGGAGGACATGGAGGCGAACGGCGGCGATGAAGAAAGCGAAAACGACGAGGGCCGCATCCTGCCTGACCTTTCTGAGGGCGCTCCCTTAAAGCTTAAGAAAAGCGAGACGAGTCAACACTTCACCCAGCCTCCACCCCGTTTCACCGAATCTTCTCTGGTTAAGGAGCTTGAGGAGCAGGGGATAGGCCGACCCTCGACCTACGCTTCAATCCTCTCCACAATCCGCGATAAGGGATACGTGGAGATGTCGGAGCGAAAGTTCGTCCCAACGGACCTGGGAGCGCTGGTCTGCGAGCTCCTTGTTAAGAATTTTCCCGACGTCTTCGATGTGGGCTTCACGGCCTCTATGGAAGAGAGCCTCGATGAGGTGGAGGGAGGCAAGAGGGATTGGCGGGAGCTGCTTGCCAACTTCTACCAGCCCTTCGAGAAGTCACTCGAGAAGGCGGAAGAGGAGATGGAAAATGTCCGCGCCCGCACGGAGGAGACAGATATCGAGTGCGACCAGTGCGGCTCTAAGATGGTTATACGATGGGGGCGGAACGGTTTTTTCCTCGCTTGCTCAGAGTACCCCTCCTGCCGCAACGCAAAGGGCTTTGAGCGAAAGCCTGATGGCACCATCGAAGTGAGTGAGGGCGAGAAGCTAGACGAATCTTGCCCCGAGTGTGGAAAGCCGTTGCTAATTCGCCAGGGTCGCCGTGGACGCTTCGTCGCCTGCTCAGGTTATCCGGACTGTAAATTCACACGCCCGGTGGGCACGGGAGTCGCCTGCCCCGGAGTGGATGGCAAAAGTTGCGAAGGGGAGTTGGTTGAAAAACAGTCCAAAACGGGCAGGGTCTTCTACGCATGCAACAAGTACCCCGATTGCACTTATGCGCTTTGGGACCGCCCAATCACCCGCGAGTGCCCAGAGTGCAAGAACCCCTTCCTGGTAGAGAAGTTTACCAAGAACGGCACGCAGATTCGTTGCCCTCAAAAGGGTTGCGGGTATAAAGAACAGGGAGATTAGAACGTTGGAGGGGGCCCGGTGGTGAGGGTTATCGCTCCCACCTGCCGGACTTGCCGCCTTCTTTTAGCAGGAGCTTGACCTCGCCAATCACCATCCCGCGGTCGACCGCTTTGCACATATCATAGATGGTAAGCGCCGCAACGGATGCTGCGGTAAGCGCCTCCATCTCGACGCCCGTTCGCGATGAGACGCTGGCGGTTGCGCGTATGTCAACGCGGCTGGCCTCCTCGATCAGCTCAAATTCGAGGGATACGGAATCAAGCCCTATGGGATGGCAGAGGGGTATAAGGTCGCTGGTGCGTTTCGCGCCGGTGATGCCCGCAAGGCGGGCGACCTCGATAACGTCGCCCTTCTTCATCTGGCGGTTCTTTACCTTGTGAAAGGTTTCGGGCGCCATTGTAACCGAGGCCGAGGCGACAGCGACTCTGGAGGTTATCTCCTTGCCGCCGACATCGACCATGTGCGCCCCGCCCTCATCGTCGAAGTGGGTGAGGCCGTCTCTCGCCAAGGTGTTACTCCACTACTTCAAAGTGGTCGACCACCAGAAACTTGTAATCGCGCCCCATTGCGTCAAATGTACCGTAGGCGCGTATCTTGGAGCCTTTCTTGAGGCCCATCAGCTCAGGCACCTGGATGTGGTTTTTCTTCAGGTAAAAGCGGATGAGATTTACCGGCCCAAGGGCGAAGCAGAAGTAGTCGCGCGTGTTAATCTTTGTTTTTCTAATCTGGTAGCAAAAATCGCTGCCGGTGAAGAGGAATGTGCCCTCCACGGAAACGTCCTTTTCCAGAAAATCATCCATATTACGCGTTAATTCGGCTTGAGAGGAGGGAGCATACTCCTTGGCCGCAATGGAAGAGAGCGGTATTAAAAGCGTGAAAACCGCTACCAGCAAAAGTGTAATTAAACGGCGCATGAAAACCCTTTCGTCGTAGTCACCCGCGCGGGCAGGTTGGCTATGTGCTAATTATCATAAGCGTTTAGCCGCCTGTTGGCAAGGGCGCGTATCCGGTCACGGCGGCAAGTTTACCTATCGGCATCTTTCTGTTATATCTTTCTCCTCCCCAACGTTTGGGGAGGAAGTGACGTGTCACTTTTTTAACTTTATGCGCTACCAAGGCAGGAGACCATGCCTCGTTACGATTTAGTGTTGATACACGCTCCAAGCGTTTACGATTTCCGTAAAAAGCCCGCCGTACACGGGCCCATCTCGGATGTCATACCCCCAAGTCCCTATTTCGAGATGTACCCTATAGGGCTGATCTCGATTTCAGAGCACCTT
>PKTU01000048.1 GCA_002869005.1 Deltaproteobacteria bacterium | reverse complement strand
GTTAACTTCGCCGGATAATGGGGAATCAACGATGATAAAACTGACTGTCAACGGGATTGAGATCGAGGCCGAAGTAGGCGCGACGATCCTTGAAGCCGCAAAGAGCGCAGGGGTAGAGATACCGACGCTCTGCTGGCTCGGCAAGCTGAGCCCCATAGGCTCCTGCCGCATGTGCGTGGTGGAGGTCGAGGGGCTTAGAAAGCCTGTCAGCGCCTGTGACACCTTCGCAGCTGAAGCAATGGTTGTGACAACCGAGTCCGATGAGCTAAACCAGATGCGTAAGGACGCACTGGCGCTGATGCTCGTCAACCATCCTCTAGATTGCCCCGTCTGCGACAAAGGCGGCGAATGCGACCTTCAGGATATTGTCTGGAAGTTCGGCGTAACCTCCCCGCCCTTCGGCAAGGTCGAGGTGGATCGCAAAACTCCGCCGAAGTACGTCTCCTCCTTCATCAAACAGTGGCCTGAACGCTGCGTCCTATGCGGACGCTGCGTAAGAGCCTGTAAAGAGGTGAAGGGGATTGGCTGCATAGAGATCAAGGACAACGGATTCGAGTCATATATAGGGCAGGTAGAGGGCGTCGAGTGCGTCAACTGTGGCGAATGTCTCTCCGTATGTCCGGTAGGCGCCCTGACTGATGGCGTAAAGCAGGATAAATCGCGAATCTGGCAGGCAAAGCGCACCCGCACCACCTGCGGGTACTGCGGCGTAGGCTGCCAGTTTGAGTTCAACGTATCCGATAACCGCATTATGCGCGTTACCACCACCGATTTCGAGCAGGAACCAAACTTCGGTTCCCTCTGCGTTAAGGGACGCTTCGGCTGGGAGTTCATCGACCACAAAGACCGCCTCACCACCCCCATGATTAGGAAAGATGGTGAGCTGGTACCGGCTACGTGGAACGAGGCGATCACCTTCGCGGCCAAGAAGCTTCGCGAGATAAAGCAGACCCACGGCGCTGACGCGATAGGCGGTTTCAGCTCGGCCCGCTGCACCAACGAAGATAACTACCTCTTTCAGAAGTTCTTCCGCGCGGGGGTCGGTACAAACAACGTCGACCACTGCGCGCGGCTCTGACACAGCGCCACCGTGGCCGGTCTGGCCACAAGCTTTGGTTCCGGAGCAATGACCAACTCCCTCGTGGACCTCGCGGAGGAGACCGAGTGCTATCTCATCATCGGCTCCAACACTACCGAGAACCACCCCATTATTGGCGACAAGGTTAAGCGCGCGGTGACTCAGCGCGGGGCGAAGCTCATCGTTATCGACCCCCGCCGGATACCCGCTGCTGAGTACGCCAATGTCTACATGCAGGTGCCTCCGGGGTACAATATTCCCGTGATCGCCGCGATGATGAATGTCATCGTCGCCGAGAACCTTGAGGCCGGCGAATACATAGCAGAACGCACCGAGAACTTTGACGAGTTCAAGGCGAGCCTTGCCGACTTTACCCCCGATAAGGTCTCGGAGATGACGGGCATACCCGCCGCGGACATCATCGAGGCTGCCCGCATCTACGCTACCTCCGCCCCCGCGGCTATCCTGTATGCGATGGGAATAACCCAGCACACTCAGGGAACCGACGCGGTAAAGAGCCTCGCCAACCTCGCGATGCTCTGCGGAAACGTTGGCATCCCCGGCGGCGGCGTCAACCCCCTCCGTGGGCAGAACAACGTCCAGGGCGCTTGCGACATGGGCGGGCTCCCCAACGTCTATACCGGCTATCAGAAGGTGGACGACGAGGCGGTGCAGGCAAAGTTCAAGGGTGCGTGGAGCGCGACCCTTTCAGGCAAGGTTGGTATGAAGCTTACCGAGATGGGGCAGGGGCTTGGCGATACGATCAAGGCGCTCTACGTGATGGGCGAGAACCCGATGATCACAGACCCCGACCTCCGTCACCTGGAGAAGGGCTTCGATGCACTGGAGCTACTCATAGTGCAGGATATATTCCTTACGGAGACCGCGATGAAGGCTGACGTAGTCTTCCCCGCCGCGGCCTTCGCGGAGAAGGACGGCACCTTCACGAACACAGAGCGGCGAGTGCAGCGGGTCCGTAAAGTTGTGGACGCCCCCGGCGAGGCCAAAACGGACACCGAGATCCTCTGCGCCCTCTCCAAGGCGTTCGGCTACAATCTGGGCTCCCCTGAGCCTAAGAAGATCTTTGACGAGATTGTCGCTGTAACACCCAGCTACGGGGGCATGGACTACGCCCGTATCGATGCCAAGGGGCTCCAGTGGCCCTGCCCGGATAAGGACCATGAGGGCACGCCGGTGCTGCATGTAGGCCAGTTCGCGCGCGGCAAGGGCGCCTTCTCGGCGGTTACCTTCAATCTGCCGGCTGAAAACGCCGATGCGGATTACCCCTACATTTTGACAACCGGCCGCGAGCATGCCCATTACCATTCCGGCTCTATGACGCGCCGCTCGGAGCGTCTCTCCAAAGAGTTCCCTGAAGGCTTCATGGAGATAAGCGCCATCGACGCGGACAAGCTGGGCGTGGCTACCGGCGACACGGTCAAGGTGGCCTCAAGGAGAGGTGAGCTGACCACTAAAGTGCGCGTGGTCGGGACCATCTCCGAGGGTACGGTATTTATGAGTTTTCACTACTGCGAGTCGCCGGTGAACGTCCTCACCAATACGGCGAGTTGCCCCACGGCGAAGATACCTGAGTACAAGGTTACCGCCGTGTCCATCAGCAAGGTTTAAGGGAGTGTGACGATGGATTTCGTCATCGAGAGCATTATCAAGGTGGTCGTGGTCTTTGTGGTGGTGCTTTTATGCGTCGCCTACTCCACGCTGCTTGAGCGTAAACTCCTCGGCTGGATTCAGCAGCGCCACGGGCCCAACCGCGTTGGCCCCTGGGGTCTCCTCCAGCCGCTCGCCGACGGGCTGAAGTTTTTCTTCAAGGAGGATGTGGTGCCGGGTAATGTGGACAAGCTGGTCTACATAATAGCCCCGGTCATCTCCTTGGTGCCCGCGCTGCTCATAGTGGCGGTAATTCCTTTCGGGGCTCCTATCACCGTATTCGGCCGCGAAGTTACGATGCAGATCACCGACATGAACATGGCGCTGCTCTACATCATTGGCCTCTCCGGCGTCGGCGCTTACGGCGGCATGCTGGGCGGCTGGGCTTCCAACAACCGCTTCGGCCTGCTCGGCTCGATGCGTTCGGCGGCGCAGGGCATCAGCTATGAGCTCGGAATGGGCCTTACGCTCGTATCCATTATACTGCTCACCGGAAGCATGTCGCTTACCGAGATAGTGGCCTACCAGCAGGACGGCTGGCTCCTGTGGAAACAGCCGGTGGCCTTTGTCCTCTTCATAATCTGCGGCCTCGCCGAGATCAACCGCGCCCCCTTCGACATGCCCGAGGCTGAGTCGGAGCTGGCATGCGGCTTTAACATCGAGTACTCATCGATGAAGTTCGCGCTCTTTTTCATGGCCGAGTATGCGCACACCATCTCGCTGGCGGCGATAATAACCTGCTTATTCCTAGGTGGCTGGAATCTCTTCGGCCTTGAGGCTTATGTGCCCCCGGTGCTCATCTTCCTGGGCAAGGTCTTCTGCCTCATCTTCTTCTTTATATGGGAGCGAGGCACCTTCCCGAGGCTAAGGTACGACCAGATAATGAACCTCGGCTGGAAGTGGCTCATGCCCATTGCGATTTTGAACCTGGTCGTGACGGCTGGCGTCGTCATCGCGATGAGCTAGAGGAGAGCGTTTAATGAATACGATAATCAAGACGCTTGTCCCGCTCCTTAAGGGCCTCGCGAAAACATTCTCCTACATCTTCAAAAAGCCGGTCACTTTTCAGTACCCGGAGAAGAAGAGGGAGGTCAGCGAGCGTTGGCGTGGGCTCCACAGGCTCAAAACGGAGAACGGCAAACTAAAGTGCGTCGCCTGCGGTCTGTGCGAGGCGGTTTGCCCTGCTGACGTGATAAAGGTCGAGCGCCGCGAGACGCCTGATGGGCGCTCTTTCCCCGTAAAGTTCGAGGTTACCGTAACGAGGTGTATCTTCTGCGGCTACTGTCAGGAGGCTTGCCCCAAGGACGCCATCGAGCTTACCCGTAACTACGAGTTCTGCGATTACACTCGCGAGGACTTCGATCTTAGCCGCGATATGCTGGCGAAAATTGGAGAGTAAGCGATGACTGTAATGTTTTTCATCTTCGCCGCGCTCGCCGTTCTGGGTGGACTGGGAGTCGTTATAGCGAAGAATCCGCTGCACTCGGCCCTCTCGCTCATCGGGACGATGGTCTCGATTGCGGTGATCTATATCCTGCTGCACGCGGATTTCATTGCGGCACTTCAGATTGCCGTTTACGCCGGGGCTGTGATGATGCTCATTATCTTCACCATCTTCCTAGTCGACATGGGCCCCGGCACCAACGACAAACGCACAAATTCACTTAAAGCCCTCGGCCTCATCGTCGGCGGTCTCGTCTTCCTGGCCCTGGCGCTCTTCGTGAGGATGCCCACAGGCGGCAAGGGCGAGATGACTGCCTCCATGCTGGAGAAGACCGGCACCGTGCAGTACATAGCCGAGCAGCTTTTTACCAATTACCTCTTACCCTTCGAGCTTGCTTCGATTCTGCTCCTCGTCGGGCTGGTTGGGGCCGTGGCCCTCGCCAAGAAGAAGTTATAGGGGAGGTGGAGTATGATTCCTTATGAATACGCGATGACCCTCTCCGCAATACTCTTCGCCATCGGCGCCATAGGCATAGTGGTGAGAAGAAATATACTTGTGCTCCTGATGTGCGTGGAACTCCTTTTGAACGCAGTAAATATCGCCTTCGTCGCTACGTCTGATTATCTGGACTCGGCCGAGGGGCTAATCTACGTATTTTTCGTGATGACCGTCGCGGCGGCCGAAGCGGCTGTCGGGCTGGCGATTGTGCTCAATCTTTACCGTTACCGAAACACTGTCTATGCAGAGGACGTCGACCTGCTTAAGGGTTGACCCAGAGAGCCCAAGGGGACTTATAGATGCTTGAGTATATCTGGCTCATACCATTCC
>PKTU01000012.1 GCA_002869005.1 Deltaproteobacteria bacterium | reverse complement strand
GCTCAATCATTAAAAGATCAGCAAGTGATTCACCTCGCCAGTGGATACCACATCACCCTTCACAACGAGTGAGAATCCAGTTTCCAACAGGTAAAGCGCCTCTAGTACCGTATCGGTACCGTGTCTTGGATAACAGGCATTCCCGTACAAAAACAAGGGCTTCGCAATCAGCGTAAGCCCTTGTTTTTTCTTGCAAAAAACTGGCGGAGGGGGTGGGATTCGAACCCACGGATGCTTGCACATCAACGGTTTTCAAGACCGTCGCCTTCGACCGCTCGGCCACCCCTCCATCCGTTTTAATTTTGAAAGACGTTTTCCTTGGCTAAAGCACCTTTTTATTTGGCTACTATTTGATTACCTCAACGCCCATGTACGGCCGCAGCGCTTCGGGTATTACGACGCTGCCATCCTCCTGCTGGTAGTTTTCCAATATCGCGACCAGCGTGCGCCCGACGGCGAGGCCGGACCCGTTCAGGGTATGCACCAGCTCTGTCGAGGAGCCGCCCTTCGGTCTGTAGCGAATGTTGGCCCGCCTGGCCTGAAAATCAAGGAAGTTTGAGCAGGAGGATATCTCCCGGTAAACTCCCTGGCTCGGCAGCCACACTTCAATATCATAGGTTTTAGCTGAGGAGAAGCCTAAATCACCGGAACAGAGAATTACTGTCCTGTAAGGGAGGCCCAGCCGCTTTAGCACCTCCTCTGCGTTCAGAGTCAGCGCTTCCAGCTCCTCGAAGGAATTATCGGGGTGGGAGAACTTCACAAGCTCTACCTTGTCAAATTGATGCTGGCGGATCATGCCGCGCGTATCGCGTCCTGCGGCGCCCGCCTCCGCGCGAAAACATGGGGTGTAGGCGGTATATTTTACCGTCAGCTGCTCCTCTTCAAGCACCTCGTCCATGTGGTAGTTGGTCACCGGCACCTCGGCGGTGGGCACAAGGTAGTAGTCGCTGTCGCGCAGTTTAAAGAGGTCTTCCTCGAACTTTGGAAGCTGACCCGTGCCGCGCATCGCGCGGGAGTTGGTCATGAAAGGGGGGAGCATCTCCGTGTAGCCGTGCTCCTTCGTGTGAAGGTCGAGCATGAAGGATATTAGAGCACGCTCAAGCCTTGCGCCAAGCCCTTTAACCACTACAAAGCGCGCGCCGGTGATCTTGGCGGCGCGTTCAAAATCAAGTATGTCGAGAGCCTCGCCGATCTCCCAGTGTGGCTTCGGCTCAAAGTCGAATTTTGCCGGCTCCCCCCACTTTCGCACCTCGACGTTATTGTCTTCACAAATGCCAACCGGCACGGATGCATCGGGGATATTTGGGATAGCCTCTATGGCTGCCTCGACAGCGGGCTCTACCTCTTTTAGCTTCTCCTCCAGGGCCTTGGTCTTTGCGCCGACCTCCTTCATCTCTTCGAAGAGATGTGAAGCGTCGCCACCCTCCTTCTTTATCCTGCCGACCTCCTTCGACGCCTGATTTCGGCGGGAGCGTAGCTCCTCCAACTCACCCAATATCTCGCGGCGGCTCGCATCAAGCGCTAGCAGTTCATCCAGATTGAAGTCGTTACCCCTGTCTTCAAGGGCTTTTTTAATGCGCTCCGGCTCTGTGCGAATAGTCTTTATGGGAAGCATGGCTTCTCCCTTTAAAAAGTGCATGAAACGGTTAATAGTTATAGCAAAGGAGGGGCACAGTCAACGGCTTTCAGGGAATATTAAGTATATCCTCAGGCGGCGCGACTCTGACCTTTGATATTGCGTCGGAGCGGGTCCAGCGCTCCATCGCGGCGAGGGTTCCCCTCCTCGCGTGGCCGATTACGATAGCTTCCCCCCGCTGAGCCGCCAGCGCCACGCCCTTGTTGAGGTTTGCTATTATCTCGCCCTCATCATCATCATTATCGATGAAAACGTCACGGGTGGCATAGGCGACTCCTGCCGCCCTCGCTTCCTTTGCAGCGACGCTCTTGGGTGTGGTCCTTGAATCGATGAAATAGAGCCCTCTGGTCTTTAGCGCTTCCATAACCCGCCTCATCAAAAGGGGGTCGGCGGTTGCCTTTGAGCCCATGTGGTTGTTGACTCCAGACGCGCCCAAAGCCGAATTAAGGGCGCGATTTAAATTATTTATCGCCGCATACTCCGACATCCCCGCAAAGAGTGCACCCTCGCCGGGGTCGTTCTCCGGGTAGGATAAGGGCTCCATCGGCATGTGAAGAATAAAGGGCCTTTTACGTTCCCGGGCGAGTGCAGCGATATCTGAGGAGTGCTTCAGGTGCGGGATAACCGCGAGAACCACCGGCACCGGCAGGTCCAGAAACTGTTTGGCGATATCCAAATCCATACCGGCGTCGTCAATGATGATGGTAAGGAGCGGGGCGCGCTCCCTTGCCTCCTCCCGCCATAGAATCGTAAGGGGGTAATGGTCGCCGAGGTAGTTCATGCGGGCAGTGATTTTGCCGGGCAAGCGCCTTTCATCCTCAAGCGAGAAAGCGCCCATAGCCCGACGCTCTATGGAGGTTAGGCTGGCAATTGTCTCCTCCGCGCTAACCTCATCCGCGACGCGAAGGTACACTCCGGCACCTTTAAAAGCGCCGGTTATCCCAACGACCTCGTTTTTTATTGTGAGGGCGTGGTAATCACGCAGGAGAAAGATGGCGACAAAAGCCACCGCCACTGCCAGAGCAGCCACCGGCAGCCAGCGCAAAAACGCCCCGAGCGGACTTCTCGACCTCTTCCCTCGCCTCCTGGACGAGGTTCGCGTTGTTTTCTTTGCCATAATTCGATACGCCTAAGTCTTTACAGCCATTGCTCAGGGGCGAAAATGCCCTCTCCGGTAAACAGGGTCATCGCCTTGGCCTGCCTTAAAAGCTCAACATTTCCTAGGTCAAGCATAACATGAGTTAGCCCCGCTCCGGCGGCCATAGCGAGAAAAACATCCTCCAGCCAGCGCACCGCGCGCTGTCCAGTGGAGCGTGTCAAGAGGTTTGACAATCCAATAATAGAGCGCAGAGGCGTACCAAAGAGCTCCGGCAGCGCTCGCAAAATCTTCAAAAGGTCCGCATTGCGCTCCTGCCCGTCTACCCAGCCGAGGGGCGCTACCAAAGGATCGACAATAATTCGCTCAAGCGCGACTCCACCCGCCACGCAATTGCCTATCAGCTCAACCGCCAAAGAAAGGCGCTCGTCAATTGTAGCGGGGGGAACCTTTTCCATCAGGAAGACCACCAAATCAAGGTCAAGCGACGCCGCAAGCTCGATAACCTGCTCACGCTCGCCACCCCCTGCGTAGCCGTTAAGGACGACTTCACCATGCCAGCGTTCCGCGGCCAGCTTCATCAGGTCAGGGTCAACCGAATCGATCCATAGCGGCCCGCTCCACGAATCGCCCAACACCTCAAGGACAAACTCCATTCGCTCCTTGGCGCGCTGACCGCCGTGTCCTAGATTAACGTCAAGATAATCGACGCCTGCCTTTGAAGCAGCCTCCGCAATTGATGCAATCGGGCGAGGGTCGCGCGCGTTAAGGGCTTTTGCGATGATGTGAGAGGTGGCGGTGAGATTTTCCGCGATGGTAATCATTTAGGGGTAACCGCTCTTTCGGCCAATGTTGTAAAGCCGGTCATGGCAACTCGATTCTGCGCCGCTCCCCCCACCCCTCGGCGCGCTCTTCAAGCGGCGCATACTGACGGATTACATCATCCCAGAGTTTGTGGTAATCCAAAGAGGTCCAAATCCTCCATTCGGAGGTGTATGTAAGGAGCGACAGCGCCGCTGCGACAAGGAGCGCCGCTGCGACAAAATCTTTAAACCGGCCGGGGAAAAGCGCCCTCCGCCTTCTGCGAATGCGCTCCTTTTTAACCCTATCTTGACGAACTATATCAATAATGCTGTCGTCATAAAAACGGGCGAGAGTATCCCATGCGTCGAATTCGCCCATGCGGGACCTGTTTATAATATCCCTTACGGTCTTCTCGCCATCAACCAGGGAGAGAATACGGAGGACCTCCTCACCCTGCTCGTTGCGCTCCGCTTCCGTAA
The DNA here is from genome assembly GCA_002869005.1 of Deltaproteobacteria bacterium. GTDB lineage: Bacteria > Desulfobacterota > Deferrisomatia > Deferrisomatales > BM512 > BM512. Next base: position 21,736 of record PKTU01000012.1, on the reverse strand, counting down.
GCTGCCGGACCTTCCGTAGCACCAGTTTGTCGGAGGGGATCCTAGCAAAGACTCCGGGCCATTCATCAATCTGCCTGGAGCCCTCCATAAGTATTGCGGAGACATTGATAAGGGCATCAACGCCCTCCTCGAACTCCACCTCCATCTGGGTGAACTTGTAGTAGCCCCTTTTGGTCCTTAAGAGCCTGAAAGCAAGCTCCCGACGCTGGAGGGTCAAAATATTCTGGAACTCCGAGGTGCGTATTGCCCCCATGCGGATCAGAGTATCGCCTAACTTGCGGAGATTCTTCTCCTGCATGGAGAGGGCGTAATCCAGCTGCTTTGGAGTTATGTGCCCTGCCCTCACAAGCATCGTGCCGATAAAATCGTCGGGAGATTTTTTTGCCGGCATTGCGTCAAAGAGGTCGCCTTTGACGAAACGGACGACGGAGACGCCGTCTTCACTGCTGATCTCCAGAACTCCGGTCTTAGCCTGCGTAGCTATAAGCTGAAATATTTCGGCTATGGCAAATGATTCCAGCGAGCCTTCAAAGGACATCTTCTACTCCTTTATGGCTCATCAGTGCCCCCTTCTCATAACTGAGAGGAGGTGGCAGCCAATCACTATTCCAAGTGAGATAACCGGGTATGCGGCCTGCTTCCACGGCAGCAGCGGCAGCGGCACAAACAAGGTAAGCAGAAACCAGGTAATAGATAGGGACCATACAAGGCCCAAGAGGAGCGCAGTTAAACCTCCGCTCTCATACCCATACTCGGACCAGCCGGGAAAGAGCAACGCGCCTAGCTTTGCCACAGCGCTCTTGCGCGATGACCAAACTCTCTTTGCCTCAATGGCAGCATTTCTCTTCGTTCTATCAAGGGAGCCCTCTCCGGAAAGTTGCCAGCAAGTGCTGCATGATTGCGGATTCTTACCCTTTGAGTCGCATCTGGGACACTTTACTACGCCGCAAGATACGCATCGAATGGAGAGGCTCGATTTCTTTACGAAAAAAGAGATGGACATGAATAACGCAACAAATAAAGCTATGTATTCCGGCCGGACAAACGGGTTTGTTGACACAAGCAGAGTCCAAATTTTCTCAACCCATTCCGGCTTATTCACCGGTATCATAAGCTGCTCACGTATGAGGCTGGGCGGAAATTCAGGGCTAGCCATCCGCACTTCGCCGCCAAAGTTGGGCAGCGTTGACTCGTAGGCCCTTAGCGCGCGCCCATCCACCTCTTCGGCAACGCTCATCGCCCGCTGACCCTCATCTATACTGAGGACAGCCGTATTCGCCAGCGAAAGGTTATACCAGGCCACCCAATCGTCGGGACGTTTTTCGACGGCTATTTTAAACAACTTAATGGCGGCATCTCTGTCGCCTGACTCGAAAAGAGCGTTACCCAAAAGGATATAGGTGGTTCCATCATCCTTGTAATTCACCGCGCCATTAAGCTCATCAATCGCGCCTAAAAGGTCACCGTCGCGACGTTTGAGAAGCGACCTCGAAAGGCTCGCGGCATACTCGTTGTTTCTAAAATTCTTCTCCACAAGCGCTTTTACTTTGGGACCGGAATCACCTTTGTAAATCCTGTAGAGGGTAAAGGCCCGCTCTCCGGGAGTTTGCGCCAGGCGTGCCGATATGTGCATGTAGTTGAAGGAAAGGAGCGTAAGGAGAAGCGATACCGAAAGCACCGCAAGCATCCTCTTGGGCAGGTAAAATGCAAACAACAAGGAGGGCAGGACCATAAAGATAATCAGCGGTCCCGTGCCCGTTGCGAAGAGCGCCGCGGCTATTAACAGTAAAAACCCGTATGGCGTCAACCTGCGCAAAGACTTGGGGAAGAGGTCCCCAAGGTCGTGCATCAGCCTTGGGAGATGGTATGGAATTGATACGAGCAGAATAACAAGGGTGGTCAAAAAACCGGCTCCGCAAAGGAGCATGGCAATCTTTAAGGGTACGGATACGCTAACCCATGGGTCGTTGACAAAAGCTTTTATTGTAAGCCATGCGGAGCGGAAGGCATCTGCAAGCTGCATGTTTTTAAAAGAAATTACCGCCGCAGCCCAGTGAACCCGTTGCTCTCCGGGCGCAGCTATCTGGGCGACCTCAAGAAGGCGCTTCGCCGCGCCTGGATTTCGATAGGTTTTGGAGGCATCAACGATGGTCATAGCAAGGGGCGTAATATCGGTGTACGCACCCTCGATACGCATCTTCGCGATCTCCATCTTGAGGCTTTCGGCGGCGGCAGGATCGGCTGCGGCTGCCTTGATTAGCCCGGAGAGGTCTTTCGCCCAAGCGCCGTCTGAGAAGAGGAGGAGCAGGGAGAAAATAATCAGAAAAATACGCGCGGTGTAGCGGATCTCACCCTCTCCTCCGGGCACTTAGCCCTTCGTGGCTCTGACATACAGCAGCTTGAGATCGCCGCGAACCCTCTCGATTAGCGTCTGCTCTTCGGAGGTGAGGTTGCCGCGCGTCTTATCCACCAACATGTCTATCAGGTCTATGGAAAAGCTTGCCTGGGGAAGGTTCCGTGATTTTACCCCGCTGACGGGGTCCGGCAGCTCACCAAGATGGATCATCGCAGCCTGTGCAAGGCTGAGGATGAAACCGGAAAACTCTGCGGGCGGCATATTGCCGGAGAGCGTGCCCTCGCCGGGCCCAGCTCCGCCGTCGCCCAAGGTCTTCTCCGCCTCTTTAGACAAGTCGAGCTCCTGTAATGAGCGGTCCTGCCGCAGTTTTCAGAACAATTTCAGTCAATTAGAAAATCTAGCATGGAGGAGTATTCTTGACAAGTGAAATCAGGAGACGAAAAAAGGGCCGCACAAGGCGGCCCTTTAAGTGTTTGTTGAGCTATTTCAGTTGGTTGGATATTACTTTACGCGGCTTGCCTTGGTTATTATCACAGGTTCCAGAGGGACATCTTTGAAGCGCTTGACCACACCGGTCTTGACGGCGCGTATCTTGTCCACGGTATCCATACCTTCCAAGACTTTTCCAAAGACGGCATAGCCATAGCCGCGCGGGGAATCATCCTTGTGGTCCAGGAATGCATTGTCCACGACGTTGATGAAGAATTGAGAGGTCGCCGAATCCACGACGTTGGTGCGCGCCATAGCGATTGTGCCCCTTAGGTTTTTCAGCCCGTTGCCCGCCTCGTTCTTGATCGGCGCGCCGCCCTTCTTCGGGACCATGTCCGGGGTAAAGCCGCCGCCCTGCACCATGAAATTTCCAATGACGCGGTGGAATATCAGGCCGTCATAGTGGCCCGAATCTACGTAACCGAGAAAGTTTTTTGTTGATACGGGGGCTTTCTCCGCATCAAGTTCAAGGACAATTTTACCAAGAGATGTTTCAAGGAGAACCTTCGGCTTCTTGTCATCCGCGGAAGCGCAGGCGGTGGAGAACATAAGCAGGGCGGCAAGGCCCATAAGGAGCATTTTTTTCATACTTAACCTCACATTCAAAGTCATCTGTTCATAAGCACCCAGGACGCAAGGGCGTAACGCCCCGTCTTCTTGTTCCTCATGGAAATCAGAACTCTATCCATGCGACGCTTCAAGGTCGCCCCCGGCGCGGTTATGACACCTTCGCCGAAATCCACCTTGGCGTCAACCCTTCCAAGCTCGCTAACGAAGAGGTTGACCCCGCTGCCGTAAAGCTCCGGCGAAGAAATGTCCGCTCCGAAGGAGGCCGTCTCTCCGCCCTCTACTATTCCCGGAGGGGGGCGCATATCCGCGAGGGATAGCGGCTCGTATCCGACACGCTCCTTGAAAGTAGCCATGTCGGATACTGTGCCCACCACCGCGAAGCGCGGCACCATGAAGGGGTCGCCGCCCTGTGGAACGGCGCCGGGGTCCTGCGCGAAGCCGAGCTCATACCCTAGTTTGCGCGCAGACTCCATAACCTCTTGATTGTACTCTCCGTAGGGGTACGCTACCCAGCGAGGCGCAAGGTTAAGCGCTCTGAAACGTTCCATTCCGCCCCCAAGTTCGGAGGCTATACGTTCGGAGTACGCCTTCGGAGTGTCACCGTCTTTCGGAAGACCAAGCCTAAGGTGGTCCATGCCATGAACCCCGAACTCGACCCCCTCGCCCGCGAGCTCACTTACCATATCCCAGCTCATATAGTCCCCATAGCTTTTATCTAGTGCCCGCGTGGGGATAAATATCGCGAAGGGATAGCCGAACTCCCTGAGAATCGGGTAGGCGTTTTCATAGACGGATAAAAAGCCGTCGTCAAAGTGTATAACCGCCGCACGCTCAGGGATCTTTGCTCCATTAAGGAGGTGTTCCTCAAGCGCACGCGTAGTTATAACCGCATAGCCCTCATCAGCCAGATAGCGCATCTGAAGGCGGAAGGTTTCCTTGTCTACGTTTGTAGAGGGATATCTTGAGTCCCCTACCCGGTGATAGAGGAGTATCCTGACGTCGGCGAAAGCCAAGGCTGTCGGCGCCAAAAGGGAGAATGCCAATAAAAGGAGGAGGAGGGTCCTCCTCCCGGAGTTAAACATTTTGCGCTTTTGCCAGGGGCCGGAAGTCAAGTTCATCGGCCTCTCCCATAAGCTCCATTAGCTCTGCACGTTCTACGGGGGTGAGCTCGAAGTGGTCAAGGAGGGTGAGCTTATTTTGTCGGATGACTGCGCGAACCTCCTTCACGTATGCCTCCCGCCTAACAGAGTAGAGCAAAAGCCCTTTGGCAAGCTGGGGGCCATCTGCAATAAGCCCCGCATCGCGCAGCTTCTGCCTCTCCTCCCGAAGGTCGTTGTAAGCCCATAGGGTATTTAGATTCCGCGCGTAGGACTCAACTGATTCCGCTATATTGGTGTAGCGGGCCACCGAGTAATTCGCGTCTTCAGCGGCATCGCGGGGGGCCATCCCGGCATTTTGGGAAAAAACCCATTGACCAAAAAGGTTGTTACCCTCCTGAGCGAAGCGTGAAGCCCCCCAGGCGGACTCAATGGCGGCTTGGGCGATCGCGAGCGAAGGCGGGATCACATCAATACGCTTTAAAAGCCTCTTAATAAGCGCCTTGTAATTAACCGCGCCGTCATCTTCAACCTTTATGCGGTATCTCCTCGCGCTCTCAAGCAAGAAGGACCGCTGGGAGCGCGTCGGGGTTTTCCCTTCGGCGATCGCTTCGGCTACCGCCTCAACTTTCTCGCGGCGCTCAAGTATGCCCTCGTTGACCCTAAGGATGTGGGGCAACAAGGAGCGGACGAAGAGTTTCTTCCTGGTTGAAGAGGCGATGGAGTCGATATCCTTCGGGAAGGCGAGAGGCGCTACCGATGGCACAACGTCGTAGCGTGGCTCCTCCCAAATAGCGCTGACTACTGATTCGAGATCGCTTACGTCGCGAGGCGCATAGCCCCAAAAAGAGGTCTTCTCTCCATGTAAGGGAGTTATTGCGTAAAGGCGTCCAGCGGACTCAGGCGGGTTGACCGCGAGTGCAATGTATAGGACGAACGCCACGCCCAACCCTATCAGCGCAATACGCATAAGGCCGAGCGGCTCTCCCTCCGAACTCTTATTATCGTAATTCATTGCCATAACGCCATCCTGTCCGTTCCCGTACAGTGACAGCTTACCGTAATTTACCATATTACCTGCAAACCTTTGAAAAGGTTAGACGCTCATTAAGCGGCGCCATATTAAAAAAAAAGCGCCTCGCATCGGGACGCTCGTGTGACTTAAAGAGTGCGGCTTTTTACATTGCATTTGGGATCAATGTCAATATTTTTCGTTTCACAGCAAGGCATTTTCAAAACCGGCCAATATGAAAAGCAAAGCGGGAGAAGCCGCTGCCTCTCCCGCCAACTTAAAAATATTGCCATAAGGCTTTAACGCTTCTTGCACCCTCCGCAATCTGTGCAACCGCCGCAGGTATTGATCTCTGCCCTGCAGCGAGGGCATATTTTCCATAACGGGTCGCTTACCGGCATGCCGCAGGAGGAGCATTTGCTTCTGTCCACCGGCGCTCTCTTCTTTGCCATTTTAAACATACATACCCTCCTAAATGACTACCGCCGCCAAAAGTCCGCCAACCGTAAAAGCAAGTACCCAAGCCCCGGCCCAAATACTCAGCGCCTGTTTAACTCCGCGCTCCTTAAAGAGGATCATCAGCGAAGCGATGCATGGGACAAAGAGCGTTATCGTCACCAGGGACACGACCACCTGCCATGGCGAAAGCGCAAGCTCGGTTAACCCCGCCGCCCCGAAATCGCGCCTTACCATGCCCATGATAAAGGCGGTGGCGGTCTCCTTCGGCAGGCGGAGGATCCCCTCGGTGAGCGGAGCCAAAGCCTCCTGCCACACATCCAGCAGCCCGGTGACCATCAGGATTGAAACGCCAAGCGAACCTGCTACGAACCAGGGCCAAGCCTCCTTCATGAAGAAGAAGGAGCGCATTAAAGTCTTACGTATAACATTCGATAGCCTCGGGATCCGCATCGGCGGCAGGTCTATCAAAAGCGGGGTGGACTCACCGGGCACCATCTTGCCCATAACCGTCCCCACGGCAACCAGGCAAGCGAAGATAACCAGGGCGTAGACTATGGTGTACTTCATGCCGATCGCCGCGAGCATTCCCGCGATAACCGCTATCTGCGCAGAGCAGGGAATGACGAAGTTAAGTATAGCCGTGGCAATGGTGCGTTCGCGGTTGGATCCGAGAATACGTGTCGTTATCGTCCCCAGCTGGACGCATCCGAAACCCAGAATAACGGGGATAACGGCCCGGCCGTTAAGGCCCATTCCGTTCATCACCCTGTCGACAAAGGCAGCCAGTCTTGGCAGATAGCCTGAGTCCTCAAGGGTTGAGAGCGTGATGTAAAAGCCAACGACCAGCGGCAAGAGAAGCCCCAACAGGTAAGTTACAGTCATCGTAAGGACGCCGTACTCACCTATTAGAATGTGCCCTATGGCAGAGCCCGGATCAATAATGCGGGAAACGACATCCCTTATCCAAGGCTCGTAGAGACCCTGCATAAGACTCTCCTCCGTCAAGCCCACCACATCGCCCGCTATCCATACGCCGACAAGTTGGTATGCTCCCCAAAGGACAAAAATCAGGATCGGCAACCCGGTAATAGGCTCCAGACAGAGCCTGCCTATAACATCCCTTATGCGGCTGACATTGTCCGGGCGCTTAACCGCCGCTGCGACAAGGTCGTTCACCCGGCTACGGCGCAGGGTGTACACACGCTCCCGGCCCCCGGTCGGATCATCAATGGAGACCCCGTGGCGCTCTGCCACAACCTCATCTCCCTCGGCAATCATAAGAGCCTCCGGGCGAGTATCTATACGATCAAGGAGCGCAAGCACTTCATGCTCTATCTCCGCCGTCGCATGGCCCCTTCTCGCATTGGGTAACTCCGCGAGAACCTCCGCGATTCCCTCGCCTTTTACGGCCGTGCAGGGAATAACCGCTACGCCGAGCTCCGTCGAGAGCTTTTCAACGTCAATCTCAAGCCCAAGCTCTTTAGCTTCGTCGGAAAAGTTAAGCGCGACTACGAGGGGTATGCCCATGTCGATAATCTGCGCCGTTAGGAAGAGGTCGCGCTCAAGGTGGGTAGCGTCGACAACGTTGACCACGATATCAGCGTCTAAAATAACATCGCGGGCGACCTTCTCCTCATCGTTGAATGAACCCACTCCGTATACACCTGGAGTGTCGTAAAGGGCGTAGTCCTCAACCCTACCTGCGGTAATTTCCACTGTTGTACCGGGAAAGTTTGAAACCTCTACGTATACGCCGCTCCATGAACCGAAAAAGATCGACTTGCCCACGTTGGGATTTCCAACCAGAACGACAGTCTTCTTGTCGGACATTTCGCAAAGCGCCGACGAATGCGCGTGGCAACCCATAATCGTTACCTTACGCCGCCAAGGCCGCTATTACGGGGTTAACCAGCATCTGCCTGGCAAGAGCCTTGCCTATAGCTATCTCCTGCCCGCCGTGGCGAAGCACCACCGGCCCAAAGGGCAGCTTAACATAGCATGTAATGCGGCTCCCCTGAGCTATGCCAAAGCGCATAAGTTGATGGCGTAGCGGACCCTCAGGTATATGTTCCACTACCGCGTCCTGCCCCCTTTTAAGCTCATTTAAAAACATCTTCTCTCTCCGTCGCGCCCGCCTCCAAGCTCTCCCGTGGGCCGAGTACGAGCTTGGTTTCGGAAAAGGTTTAATGATATTGATTTGCAATATATATAACTACCCACAGCGCGGAGGTCAAGAACTAATTGAAAACTATTTTCAATAACGCACGAAATCTTTTCCCTTAATATTACCAAAAAGGTTGTTTTTAAGCGGGTTTTCTAGCGGGGACAGAGAATTGCTACTGGATGGACTTAGAATATCAGCCGGGCCTCAAATTTTGAGTGAAACGCCTAAAGTGCCTGCCGCTTTCTTCTCCTCAGCCTCGCTGAGGCGCAGATATCTGGGGGCAAGCAGTTCGGGAGGCAGGGCAGCGCCCGCCATAAATTCACCCTCGCCCAGCAGCGCCACAGAGGCGGGGTCTATTTCCCAGAGGGAGTTATCGCCGGGGGTAATTGGCTCGTTGTTTTCCGTAAAGAACATTTGAGGGTATGCGCCGGCCCCCGAGCCGATTAAAAGCACTGGGCGACAGAGGGAAAGAAGCTCTTCCCTGAACGCTTCAGGGTCGCGCGCCCCCTCCCCCAGAAGCTCCTCGCCGGTTTCGCCATCGTAAGCGGCCGAGTAGACCTGCCCCTTTCTCGCGTCAATAGCAACGGCGAGGATACCTTCAAGAGCTGTCACGTTAAGGGAGAGCGCTTTTAGCGTCGATACTCCGGCTATCTTTAAGCCGAGCCCGGTAGCAAGCCCCTTGGCTATTGCGATTCCAACCCTGAGGCCTGTAAAAGCGCCTGGCCCGGTGGTTACCGCCACACCCTCCAGCGCGTCTTTAGTGACGCCCCCTCTGTCCAGGACGCCATCAATGGTTGAGAATATCTTCTCTGCGCTTCTTCGGCTTCCTTCGGCGTGCTCCTTGGCAAGGATGGCGCCATCGCGTATCAGTGCGACGCCGGTGGTCCCGGTGGCGGTATCAATTGCAAGGATGAGGGGCATCTAGCCGATAACCCGCGCTATATCGTTGTACATAAGAAAGATCATGAGCATCGCGATTATCACAAAGCCTACCTGCTGGGCTATCTCCCGCGCCTTCTCGCCCACAGGCTTGCCGCGCACCCACTCGATGAGGAAAAAGAGGAGCAAACCGCCATCAAGGATGGGGATCGGCACAAGGTTGATAACTCCGAGGTTTATGGACAGTATAGCCATAAGGAAGGAGAAAGCCATTAGCCCCGCACGCATGGCGTCACCGGCAAGGCCCGCTATGGCGATAGGCCCACCGACCTCCTCGCGTTTCCCCTGCCCGGTGATGAGCTTATATACAACATCAACGGTCATAACGGTGTACTGGGCAGTCTGCTTTACCCCCTCGATAGGCGCGCGCCAGAGGGGCACTCCATCTCCTGCGGGCGCCATCTCCCCGGACCATTTTATGCCTATCACGGGCCGTTTTTTGGATTCGGGGCCATCGCTTACGAACTCAGGCACCATCTTGTAGGAGAAACGCTCGCTACCCCTGACCACATCTATGGAAACCTCATGCCCTTCAGAGCTTGATATCTCCTTCGCCATCTCATCCCAGGAGTCAACTGTCTTGCCGTCAACCGCGACCACCAGATCTCCTGCCTGAATACCGGACTCGATAGCGGGCAAACCCTCATTCAGCTCTCCCACCGTAGCCACCCTATACTGAGTGCCAATGTATGAGAGCCCCGCCAGAATGACCACGGCGAGAACAAAGTTCATTAGGGGCCCTGCGAAAACCGTTAGCAGCCGCTCCCAAACAGGACGCGCGGGGAAAGCCCTTTCAGGCTCCTCATCCACCTCCCCTGTCAAATCTCCGCCGTGGAACTTTACGTAGCCGCCCAGTGGGAAGGCGGAGAGTGCGTACTCCGTCTCCCCCAAAGTAAACTTCCAGAGGATTGGGCCGAAACCGAGCGAGAAGCGCAGCACCTTTATTCCAAGGAGCTTGCCAACGGTGAAGTGACCAAGCTCATGGACAAAGATGAGTACGCCAAGAAGAATTATGAAGGAGATCGCCGTAGTCACTTGAACCTCAACTGTTTATATTTTTTACGGCCTCACCGGCACGAACGCGAGATACGCGGTCAGCTTCCAGAACAGCCTCCAGAGAATCCACCTTTACCGGAATATAACCACTCATCGCCCTTGAGACCACCTCTGATATGTCGGCGAAGCCAATCTTCCCAGCCAGAAAGGACTCTACCGCCACCTCGTTTGCCCCCGACAAAAGCGCCGGCATGGTGCCACCCTCTTTTATAGCGTCGTAAGCGAGGCCCAACGCGGGGAAGGTATCCAAATCGGGCTCGGCGAAAGTAAGCGCCCCCATCCGCCCCAAATCCAGCGCCATCCCTGATAATGGGAGCCTATCCGGGTAGCCTAGCGCGTAGGCGATAGGCCCGCGCATATCCGCCACCCCCATGTGGGCAATGATTGAGCCGTCTGCAAACTCCACCATGGAGTGAACCACCGACTGGGGATGTACGGTAACCGCTATACTGTGGGCATCAAGACCGAAGAGCCATCTCGCCTCAATGACTTCAAGGCCCTTGTTCATCATGGTGGCGGAATCGATCGATATCTTTCGGCCCATATCCCAATTGGGGTGAGCCAGCGCCTCCTCCGGGGTGACCTCCTTTAGCGATTCCTTCGAGCGCCCGAAGAAGGGCCCCCCTGAAGCGGTGAGGATGATACGCTTAACGGCTGCCGCATCATGCCCCGCGAGGGCCTGGAATACCGCCGAATGTTCGCTATCCACCGGAAGTATCGACGCGCCGCTCTTTTTCGCAGCGGCGCACATAAGTTCTCCGGCCATTACAAGGGTCTCTTTGTTCGCAAGAGCGACGTCGATCCCCGCTTCCAGCGCGCTCAAGGTGGAGGGCAACCCCGCCGCGCCAACTAAGGCAGCGACGACCATATCGACCCGCTGGGACAAAGCTATCTCAAGGAGGCCCTCTTTCCCCCACCTTATCTCGACGCCGGGAATAAGCTCCCTTACCCGCGCCGCATCCTCCTTTCGCTCCACGGAGACGAGCGAAACGCCAAACTCCCTCGCCTGCTCGGCAAGACGCTCAACGCGCCTACCCGCTGCGAGGGCTGTCACCTTGAAATGTTCAGGGAACTCCGACGCCACTTTAAGGGTGGATTCGCCGATGGAGCCGGTTGACCCTAGTATCGATATAGTTTTGATGACTATCCTCCGATGATTGAGAGGATGAATGCGTAGAGCGGGATAGTCGTGATGAAGGAGTCTACTCGGTCAAGCATCCCACCGTGGCCGGGGAATATCGTACCAGAATCCTTTACCCCCGCGCCGCGCTTTAGAAGCGATTCGGCGAGGTCGCCAACCTGCGCCGCGACGTTGACCAACCCTGCGATAAAGATTGAAGCGAAGGGCGCATGGGGAACTTCAAGCAAACGTGCAAACAGGTATCCTGCAACCATTGAGAGCAGGAGGCCGCCCAAAGACCCCTCGATGCTCTTCTTGGGGCTCACCTTTGGCGCAAGCGGGTGTCTGCCGATGGCTGTACCCACGAAGTAAGCGCCGCTGTCGGAGACTACCAGCAGGATGATGAGGAATAAAAGGGGCTCGAAACCGTACCCCCTGATGGTAACCGCAAGGCCCAGTGGCAAGGATACGTAACACCAACCGGCCAGGGAACGGCCAATGTTTACCAGTGTTGCTTCGGTTGGCCCCTCATTTAGAGATATCCCCGCGGTCAGGACGATGAGGCCGACAGAGAGGAGCGCGAGCGGTGCAGCCAAGCCGAAATAGAAGGATGCGGCTATCATTCCCGCCCATAGCGGGGTGAATATGCTCTCCATGCTACCTGGCTTTACGTCAAAGAGGGCTGTGAACTCCTTCATCCCTATTATCGCCGCGACAAAGACGGCGAGGGCCGTGCCTGCCTCTCCTCCGGGCCAAATCAGGATAAGCAGGAGCGGGATAAGGATAAACGCCGTCTTTATCCGCTCAAGCACTTTGTTCCCTCTCTACCTGTGCGCTCGTTTTGCCAAAGCGCCGCTCACGGTTTTCGAAGACCTCCAGGGCCCGATCGAACTCTTTTTCGTCAAAATCGGGCCAGTACAGGTCGGTGAAATAAAGTTCGCTGTACGCTATCTGCCACAGGAGAAAGTTTGAGATGCGATATTCACCGCTTGTGCGTATGACGAGGTCGGGGTCCGGCAGATCCGGCAGGTAAAAATGCTCGCGAAGGCGCTTTTCATTTACCTCCTCCGCTTTAACTCCCGAACGGATCAACCCTTTGACACCCTCTAAAATCTCATCCCGGCCCCCGTAGGAGATTGCAAGCACAAGCTCCATTCCGGTGCACTCTCTGGTAATAGCCTCTGCCTCCTCGGCAGCATTTAAAGCCGGTTCCGGCAGCATCGAGCGGTCTCCCAGGAGCCTTACGCGCACGTTGTTTTCAGCAAGCTCTTTGGCTTCTCGCCTTAAATTGAACTTCATGAGCTGCATTAACGCGGAGACCTCTGTGCGTGGCCGGTTCCAATTTTCAGAGGAGAAAGCGAAGAGGGTGAGGAAACGCACGCCGCGATCATTGGCGCGGCGAACGATCTTTCTTACTGCGGACACACCGGCTACGTGACCGCGAATACGCCCTAGGAGCTTATTCTCGGCCCACCTGCCGTTGCCATCCATTATGATTGCGACGTGGCGCGGTACGGATTCGCCCATCTTCGCGCCCTCGTTGGTCATCCGGGGGTTAAACCTCGAGGACTTCCGCTTCCTTGGCGGCGAGCACCTTATCCGCCTCCTTGACAAAGGAGTCGGTGGTCTCTTGTACGTCGTCCTTCATGCGGCGGTTATCGTCCTCGCTGATCTCCTTATCCTTCTGGAGTTTGTCGAGCGCGGAGTTTGCATCGCGTCTGGCGTTCCTTATGGAGACCTTGGCATCCTCGGTCATCTGGCGTACCACTTTGACGAGGTCTTTTCTCCGCTCCTCCGAGAGCTTGGGGATTGGAATCCTTACGAGCTTGCCGTCGGAGGTGGGGTTTAGGTCCATGTCGGATTGGAGGATGGCGCGCTCAATAGCGGGTACCAGATTGGACTCCCAGGGCTGAACGACGATGAGCCTGGGCTCTGGTATTGAGAGAGCCGCGACCTGATTTATCGGGGTCGGCGTGCCGTAGTAGTCAACGCGGATGCCGTCAAGCAGGGTGAGGCTCGCGCGCCCCGTCCGCACACGGCCGAAGTTGCGCTCCAAAGATTCAATCGCCTTCGCCATACCCTCTTTGGCCTGTGAGATTACAGCTTCGGGGGTGTCAGCCACTTTTCATCCTCCTACTTTGGTACCGAGATTTTCGCCCGCTATCACCTTGGCGATGTTACCGGGGACTGTGAAATCAAAAACCACGATGGGCAGATTGTTGTCTCTGCAAAGCGAGATCGACGTTGAGTCCATCACTTTTAGATTTTGATTCAATACGTCAAGATAATCAAGGCGGGAAAAACGCACAGCGTCAGGATGCTTTACCGGGTCCTTGTCGTAAACGCCGTCGACCTTCGTCCCCTTGAGCAGGGCTTCAGCCCCAATCTCCATCGCGCGAAGGCTCGCTGCGGTGTCTGTTGAGAAGAAGGGGTTACCGGTACCAGCAGCGAAAATGACTATACGGCCTTTCTCCATGTGGCGTATAGCGCGGCGGCGGAGGTAAGGCTCCGCCACCTCTGCAATCCTTATGGCGCTCATCACCCTGGTTTCGCCGCCCTGGCGCTCTATCGCGTCCTGAATGGCGAGGCTGTTCATCACGGTGGCAAGCATGCCCATGTAATCCGCTGTGGAGCGGTCCATCCCCCGCGTGGCCCCTGAGAGCCCGCGGAAGATGTTGCCTCCTCCGACGACCAGCGCCAGCTCGACGCCTGTCGCCGCAACCTCCATGACCTCGGAGGCGATTCGATCTATAACGCTCTGCTCAATCCCGAAGCCGAGATCTCCCATGAGCGCTTCGCCGGAGAGCTTGAGAAGCACTCTCTTGTAGGCGCTGCCCTTTAGCTCTCCGCCCGCCATCGTCTAAGCCTCGCCCAGCTGCTCTGCGACCTCGGCTGCCAGGTCGTTGGAGCGCTTCTCCAGCCCCTCACCAAGCTCGTAGCGGGTGAAGCGGCGGATGGAGATGTTTTCGCCGATATCGGCGATCATGTTTTTGACGAGGTCGCCGATGGTGGTGTCGGGGTCCTTTACGAAGGGCTGGTCCAGGAGACAGTTCTCTTTGAGATACTTCGCCATGCGCCCTTCGACCATCTTCTCGATGACCTGCTGGGGCTTACCGGACTCCTGCGCCTGCTCTATGAGGAAGGCGCGCTCTTTCTCCACGGCGGCGGTGTCCGCCTCTTCGGCGTTTAACCACCTTGGGTTGGCTGCGGCTATGTGGAGGCAGACATCGTTGACGAAGCCCTGAAACTTGTCGGTGCGCGCGACGAAATCAGTCTCGCAGTTGACCTCAACCATGACACCGATGCGGCCAGCGCCGTGTATATAGGCGTGTACGAGCCCTTCGGATGCAATACGGCCGGCCTTTTTGGCTGCGTCCGCCATGCCCTGCTTTCTCAAAAACTCGATGGCTTTATCAATATCACCGTCGCACTCGCCGAGAGCCTTCTTACAATCCATCATCCCCGCGCCTGTCCGGTCGCGCAGGGCTTTAACATCTTTAGCGCTGATTGACATAATCTATTTCCTCCGCGTAAATCGCGTTAAATATTCATTACAAATACTGCGGCTAAGGCGTTACTCCGCAGCCGCCTCCTCCGAGGGGGTCTCTTCAGCAACAGGCGCCTCTACGGAAGCAGTCTCCTCGGTGAAAGCCTCTCCCTCGCTGCTCACGCCCTTGCCCTCAAGCACTGCGTCTGCGACTGCGGACGTGAAGAGCTTGATGGCGCGAATGGCGTCATCGTTACCCGGGATCGGGTAATCGATGAGGTCGGGGTCGCAATTGGTATCCGCAATGGCTATAACGGGGATACCGAGGCGGCGCGCCTCACGCACGGCGATCATCTCACGCACCGGGTCGATTACGAAGATGATTGAGGGGTGATGCTTCATCTCTTTTATGCCGCCGAGGTTGCGCTCAAGCTTGTCGCGCTCGCGAAGCTGTCCGAGGCGCTCCTTTTTGGTGAGGAGGTCGAGGGTGCCGTCCTCTTCTCTGCGGTCGATGTCCACAAGACGCTCGATTGAGCGCTTGATTGTATCAAAGTTTGTGAGGGTGCCGCCGAGCCAGCGGTGATTTACAAAGAACTCTCCGCAGCGAAGGGCCTCTTCCTTGATGATGTCGCAAGCCTGGCTCTTCGTTCCGACGAAGAGAACGCGGCCGCCGCGTGCCGAAGCCGCGCGGACCTTGTCTACCGCTGAGCGGAAGAGTTTGACGGTCTGTGAGAGGTCAATGATGTGAATCCCGTTCCTGTCGGTGAAGATATAACGGGCCATTTTGGGGTTCCAGCGGTGGGTCTGGTGCCCGAAATTAACCCCTGCTTCGAGCATTTGACGCATTGTTACGTTAGACATTCTTAGCTCCTGTCTGTGGTTTTGTTTTGCGCCGCCCATCATCCCGCCTGCCGACCCCACTATGGGGCACCACGCAGCGGTCCGGTACGACGCTAGGGTAGAAACAGTCAAGCCGGTACTGATAACACAAGGAGCATGTGCGTTCAAGGGAAAAGCCCCGTCAACTTGACGGTTTTCTAAAGCAGTGGTTGACTTTACTTATTACCCCCTAATGGTTGGGGGCACAACCCGACGGAGGCCGAAAATTGAAACTTATTTGCGCAATTGTCAAAACCGAGAAGATCGACGATTTAAGGCAGAAGCTCTTTGAGATGGGCGCGCCGGGGATAACCGTCCAAAACGTCATGGGAATCGGCAAGCCGCTGGGGCACCTGCGCTACAGCGAGAGCCACGGTTTCATACCAAAGTTCTTCGCGGGCACTCGGGTCGAGATAGTAGCGGAGGATGAGCAGGTTGACGAGATAGTCGATACTATTACAAGCGTCTGCCGCACCGGAGACGTCGGCGACGGCAAGGTATTCGTATGGCCGGTTGAGCGTGTTGTGAGGGTGCGCACCGGCGAGAAGGGCAAAGACGCTCTATATTGAGCTTTTCTACTCGGCGGCGGGCTCCATGGCGGGCTCGCCTCCGGGTTGCTCCGTAGCCTTGACCCCATCATCTCCCGTTACGGGTTCGCTTTCCGCCTCAGGCGCATTGGCTTCAGGCTGTTCAGCAGCGGGCGCGTCCTCGCCACCACCCGCCATGGCAGGCTCCTCATTGAATAGCTCCGCGATCTCCGGGTCAAGGGGTGTCAGCTTTATCTCGATGCGTCGGTTCTGGGCACGCCCCTCTTCCGTAGAGTTGTCCGCCACGGGCCTGTTATCCCCATAACCGACCGCGGCGATGCGCAACGGGTCTACGCCGACCGTCTCTACCAGATAGCGCACGACGGCGACTGCGCGAGCCGTCGAGAGTTCCCAGTTGGTCGGGTATGTGTTTGCCAACGCGCCGTGAATTATCTGGTTGTCCGTATGCCCCTCTATCAGGAGGGCTTTATCCGTGGCCCCTTCCAGCGCCGAGCCAAGCTGCGAGAGGAGCGCCTTGCCCTCCTCCTTCACCGTGGCGCTGCCGGAGGCGAAAAGGATCTCGTTGAGGAGGTTTACCGAGAGGCGGCCCTGAAGCTGGGATATCTTTATCTGCCCCTTCTCAATCTCGCTCTTCATCGAGGTAAGTAAGCCCTCATAGGTATTTGAGAGTTCATTTACCTTTTCGCGTTTCTCGCGCTGTAGCTTCTCACGCTCCTCAAGAAGCACCGCACGATCCGCTTCGATGGCGCTAATGCGCTCGCGAAGCTTCTCTATCTGCGCCGTCAGCTCCGAGATGCGCGCCTCATATTCAACTGCGCGATCATTACCCGCCTTGCGCTCTTTAGCCAAGGATTCTAATATCTTATTGGTTTCGACTTCCGAGCCCTTCATGGCGATATGGATGGAATCGAGCTCCTCAATGTAGCGGTCCTTATCCTCACGGCACCGCTCAAGCTGGCGCGTCAGCTCCTGACCCGCTTCCATCGAGTCTACAAGTTTTTTGTCCAAAGAGGAGGAGAGTGCGCTCTTTTCACGGAGTGCGGTCTCAACTTCAGCGCGTTTTTGCCGCTCCGATTCAAGCTGACCGCCCAGGTCGGCGTTTATTACCTCAAGCTCACGCGCCCTTACAAACTCCTCCTGGTAAACCTCCTGTTTAACGCCGCAGCCTGTCAGGTTTGTGAGAAGGAGTGTTAAAACTATCAATAAATATGTCTGTTTTTTCATCAGGAGGTTATATCCTGTCTCTTCTTTAGCCATACGTAGAAGGTTGCGCCTTCGCCCACGGTGGACTCGACACCCATAATACCACCATGAGCCTCTACGATGTTCCTTGAAATGGGAAGCCCGAGCCCGGTGCCCTGGACTTTAGTCGTGAAGAAGGGTTTGAAGATATCCTTGAGTTGATCCGGCGGTATCCCGTCCCCCTCGTCCAATACCGCGATCTCCACGTATTCGCTGACGGGTATTCCGTCGGGCAAGGGGCCCTCCGGCGTTATCCGCGAAATTATTGTCACTGCCTCGCCAGGTTTTGAAGCATGGCGGGCGTTTATGAAGAGGTTCAAGAAGACTTGCTGCATCTGGTGGGAGTCAAGGGGGATCTCCGGCATCATCTGGTCCAGCCGCCTAACCGTCTTGACATCCTTTTCGCTGGTCTCGCCAATGGCGAAGAAGAGCGCCTCTTCCACAATGTCGTTGGGGTTCACTGGCTCAAAGGTCGGAGTGGCGACCTTTGCGAATGAGAGCAGGTCATTTATGGTTTTATCAAGCCTGACAGTGAGTTTCAGCATCTCTTTCACTACTTCACTGCGGGAGTCACCTTCGGGGAAGGAGGAGGAGAGCACCTGTGTCGCGCCGGATAGCCCTGCCAGCGGATTTTTAATCTCATGCGCTACGCTAGCCGCCATTTCGCCTATTGAGGCGAGCCTTTCAGCGCGGCTCATCTGCTCGGCGTGAAGGCGCTGCATCTGACGGTTAGCCTCGTCAAGGCGCGAGAGCATATCGTTGAAGGACTGCCCCAGCCTGCCCAGCTCGTCGTTGTAGTAAAGACGGACCCTCGCGTCGACCTCCCCTCGCCTCCTTTTTTCAATGGTGGACATAAGCGAAGATATGGGCCGTTTTACGATGAGCGTCGTTAGCAGGCTTATGACGATTACTATCATCAAAATGGTGAGGATCGTCGATACCACCATGAAGCGGGCATTTCTCTCTATCTGCTCATCGGTGGCCGCCATTGAGAGGCAGACCTCCAGCACCCCGATTATCTCCGTCTCGCTTCCGTGGCAACGGTAACACTCGGGGGCGTTATACATCACCTCTACGCGGCACATTGAGCGGTGCTCCTCGGCGCCGCTTCTAAATGGCTTGTTCATGTCTCCGCTGAGGAAGACATTCATCACGAGCTCGTCGATATTGGCCCCCACCTCATGTGGCACCGCTGAGTGGAGGATGAGCCCGTCGGGGCTGAAGATTCTCAGCGTCTCGATCTCTTTAAACTGGCCCAGGGTGAGGATGATCTTGGTCAGGTCTTTCTCATACTGCCCAATCATATCCATTTTGATGATATTTGTGACAGACTGGGTGAGCAGACGGGCTTTGGACTGGGTGTTCTCTTCGGCCTGGTCGTTTTGCGTAGAGAGGGTAAAGTAGGCGGAGAGCCCAAGGACTATGACCAGGGCGATTGCAATGGCAGCGTTTATCTTTACGTTGATTGAGCGAAGCACTGTTCCCGCCGTTAGTGGTCGCTTCCGCCCCGGTTAAGTCGGGCCGGGATGGAGCGCTATAGCAATTCAGTTGATATCTCTTGTTCACGACGCTCGGCGGCAAGTCGAGCCCCGGTGAACACTGTGCAGACGCTTATCGCCTCGCAATCGGTGCAGTCAAGGCATCTGATGCAATTGCCGGTGTTTTCACCCTCCCACACCTTTATGTCCATCGGACATATTTCCTGACATTTCCGGCAATGGGTGCACTTTTCAGGAACCCACTTGAGCCGTATAAGGCTAAAGCGGTTGAAGAGGCCAAAAAAAGCTCCCAACGGGCAGATTATCTGGCAGAAGGGGCGCTTGGAGATCACCGATGACGCAACGAAGAAAATCAGCATCGATATCTTTATCCAGAAGAGGTCCCGGATCATCGAGCGAACATCTTCGCTTATGGTTACCCATGGCAACCCGCCTATGAGGGTGCCCATCGGGCATAGCTTGGAGAACCAGTTTTCCGCAGTCATCCAGGGCAGGATAATAACCAGCCCGACCAGCACCGCGTAACGAAATGGCCGCATAAACTCGGGGATGCGAATCTTCAATGAACGCACCTTGTATAGCACGTCCTGAAAGAAGCCGAATGGGCACATCGTTCCACAGGGCATGCGCCCGATCATGGTACCTATGAGGCCGAGGAACCCGAGCACGTAGTATGGAATAGCGTGCACCACCATGAAGTGCTGAATTGTGCCGATTTGACAGGAACCAAGCGCTGACGGACATGCGTAGCAGTTCAAAACCGGAACGCAGATAGACTTTGTCTGAAGTTGGCAGACGGACTTCGAGGTAAAGCCTTCAAACCAGCTGTTAATGCCAAGTGAAGTACCAAGCTGAAAGTATCGTCTGAGTCTCATCATGCCCTGTTTTTAATTACTTCATGGCCCCGAAGAGCCTCTATTGCCGCTTACCCCTAAAAAAACAACTTGAGGTCACCCGACCCCTATGCAACTCAGTCAGAGGAGGGTTCCATTGAAGAAAACCTCACCCCACTCGTGTCTGCCGATGCCGACATGGAGCGCGGCCCAGAGCACCGCGATGGATATACCCCAGACGACGCCCTTGTATTTGGTGCGTAATATGCCTGTTCCTACAACAAGTATTATAAGCGCCGCAGCGGCTATATTTACAAAGTTCCAATCCCAGATCAGGTCGAGAAGCTCTTCGGCTTCTTCGCCACCCGCCATTAGTGTTGCCGCGCATTCGTAAATTATGCTTGCTATTAGGATAAGGCTAAAGCCCGCCCACTTGCTACGAGAGGAGAACCCGGCACGGTCCATGACCTGCCAGGCTACGACAGCCGCGACGAGCCATATAAGGCCGACGAGAAGGCCGCTTACATTTTCCATCTGCGATAATCTCCGCGAAAATTCTGAAACCGGCCTTGGCCGGTAAAACTACACGGGCGATAAACTTACCGCCCGTGAGCACTGCGTTTATTTATACATCAGGAGGGCTGCCAAAAGCCAGCGGTTGTACTACTGGTGCTCGGTCTCCACAACTTCGTGGCATTTTTCAGCTGATTTTCTATATGCTTTTGCCGCTTTCTCCCAGTTGCCCGCTTCCTCATGCATCATGCCCAGATAGAAGTAGAGCTTGTCCGAATTAGGGCTGACCATAGCAGTCTTTTCCAGCTCGGCGGCGGCGCCTTCGTAATCACCCTTCTTCGCGCGGACCCTTGCCAGGCCCACCTTACCCATTATCTCCTTAGGATCCAGCTCAGACACTTTTTTGTATGCAGTCTCAGCCTGGTCCAAACCACCATCAAGCTCCATTGAGAGCTCTCCGAGGAGGATCCATGCTTCAAGGTAGGTGGGGTCGGCTTCTGTGGCCTTTTGCACCTGGGGAGCCGCCTTGCTGCGCATTTTACGCTTGATGAACATGCGCGCCTTCTGTAGCTCACGCATTGCCAGCTTGCGCTCTTGCGGGATATTTACCTCTAAGTCTTCCTTTGCTTTACCATCGCTGCTGATGCCGAGGATCTCTTTTACCGCCATCTCTACTGATATCTTAGTGGATGAGGTGTGCCCGCTGAAAGACTCTTTGAGCTTCCCGTCCGGAGCGATGACCGCGACTTCAGGCGCGACGACCACCCCAAAGAGTCCATAATTCTTTTCGTTTTCATCGATGAGGATTGGATATTTTGCGCCCAACCCCTTCGCCCAGGCCACGGGGTCGCCGTCACTTGGGTTTACAACGAGCGCCAGAACCTGCACCTGTTCCGCCACGACGGGGTCCAGCTTGGCGAGGTCTCGTATCAAGTCGCCGCTCTTATCCTGCCCCTGCCGGACGAAGGCAAGGATGATAACCTCCTCGGTTGGAGGAGCGTACTCGACCGAGCCACCTTCCGCCGCAGTTGCAGTAAAGTTTGGCGTGACCTCGCCGGGCTTAAGATTTCTAAATGCAAAAGCATCGAGTGTAACGGATAAAACCAGCGCGCCGGATATGATGAGAACCGCAAACATGCGGCTTGTGCATTTTGCCACTTTCATCTTCACCCCTCCACACTTCACAATTAAAAAAAGCGCCGCTGAAATAATCAAGCCCGGCCGGTTGGGCCGGGCTCCAATAAATATTGATTAGTAGGTAACAGGATTTTCGCGGTCGTAATCTTTAGGCTTGTGACAGCCGACTACGCAATTGCCGCCAGTATCCGTCTTAGTGTAGTTAACGGGAAGCTTCCATTTAGCGCCGAATGGAACCTCTTTGCGTATGTGTTTATCCTGATTGCCTGCGTGGACCTCGTGACAAGCTTTGCAGCTTCGACCCTTCGGATCCTTGTTGACATGCAGGTAATGGAG
>PKTU01000022.1 GCA_002869005.1 Deltaproteobacteria bacterium | reverse complement strand
TGAATGCAGCCAGAATTGAAATCATCACCAGAGTGCGTTTCATCTTCCTCCCTTTCATAGCTACCCTC
This sequence comes from Deltaproteobacteria bacterium, assembly GCA_002869005.1. GTDB lineage: Bacteria > Desulfobacterota > Deferrisomatia > Deferrisomatales > BM512 > BM512. The sequence continues at coordinate 4,139 of PKTU01000022.1, read as the reverse complement.
CACACTAGCTACCAAAATAGATATATCGCGTCAGCCCTATGTTTCACCCCGGAATAACGCGAGAATTTCTCCCAATTAAACCCCTAACCGGGGTATATCCTGGCACATATTACATTACTACGACCAATTCGCCAACAATTATGCGTAACTATGTAGCCCGGAAAGCACGTAGTTGACTCCCCAATAGGTGAAGACAACCGCACCGAAACCAATAACCGAAAGCCAGGCAAGGCCTTTACCGCGCCAGCCCGCTGTGAATCTTGCGTGCAAAAATGCCGCGTAAACGAACCATGTTATCAGGGACCATGTCTCCTTCGGGTCCCAACTCCAGTAAGTTCCCCAAGCGTAATTGGCCCATGCAGCGCCGGTGAGGATGCCCAATGTAAGCAGGGGGAACCCAACGGCTACTGCCTTATAGGAGAGTTCATCCAAAACCTTGAGGGGGGGCAACAGGTCATCGGCTCTGGAGAAGACGAGATACAGCCCGAAAAAGGCGGCGCCAACGACTGCCGTAACAATCCACATGGCGACGAGGTTGTCAGCGGTGATCAGGTTGGGTTTGATGTTCCCGTATTTTATAAATGATACCAAAAGGGGCAAAACGAGAGGGTGCAAAGAGAGGATCAGCACCTGCTTTAAATCCTTGGTCCTAATAAGGTACAGGATGCAAATTGCGTAGGAAACCGCGAAAGCGGCGTAACCGACAAAGCATGTGACGACGTGCGCGGTCAGCCAGTTTGACTGTAGGGCCGGTACGAGCGGCTGGATCTCCGAGGATACTCCCGTGAGCGATACTATTGCGATTCCAAGAAAACCCAACGCTGTCGCCAGCACACCTATCGCTTTATAACCGTAGAAGTATTCGAAAATCAGGTAGATGAGCACGGTGGACCAGGAGAAGAAGACCATCGACTCATACATGTTGGAAAGGGGCACGTAGCCAAAGCCCAGCTTGTAGCTTTCAACCCATCTTACGCCTATGGCGGCGGTGTTTACGAGGAAACCCCCAAGGGTGATCAAGGTGGCGGCCATGCCGACCTTCTTGTTGCGGCTTACTGTGTAAATCAGGTATACGACGCTGGCGACGAGGTAAACGACCATCGCGGCGCCGAAAATTTTATCATTAACCATTAGTAGAACTCCATCTGCGGGTTTTTGCCCGGCACATCTATTTATACAGCAAGTGATTTATTTTTCAAAGTCTTCCCGGACCGCTTCGACAAACTCCTCAAACCATTTTGAGAAGGATATCCGGTTGCGGCTGGCGTTGCCCTTGAAGGCTACGGTCACCTTGCCGCCGCTCTCCGAGATGCGCGCCCAAACCCTCCTGTGGCTGAGGAAGAAGGAGGCAAGCAGACCTATGGTTATCAATATGCAACCGGCCCAGACAATCGGAACGCCCGGGTCTTTGGCGACCTGTAGCCCGGTATAGAAGACCCAATCGGCAGAGTCGACGCGCACAAGATAGGGTCCGACCTGCCACCACTGGTAGCGGCCGCCGAACTCATTGGCCTCAAATGCCCTGCCCATGGAGTTTTGCCCGCCAACCGAGGACAGCATTTGAAGGTAGTAAGCTCCCGACCGGTCGTCGCGCTGTACGTTCCTGAAGGTTAACGTGCCCCCATCTGATAGCGTAAGCGGCTTGCCGAAGTCGAGCCTCTCTCCCCTGGCGATGTAATTTCTGGAGGAATCCGCAACCGTAATGACTGCAGAGTTTGCGCCGACCTGCCCGTAGCTGGACTGGTAGAAATATATCCCCTCCTCGATTAAGGGGTGGTTGACCTCAATACGCTGCGCGTAATCAACAACGCCATTTCTGATGACGGAGAGGTTGGAAACATAATCCGCGGGGCGTCCGTCGGGGTACTTTTCAAGGACAAAGTCGTCGCAGCGGACACCAAAACCAAGCTGCTTAAAGAAGTTGTCCGCGGTGAGCGCAACCCCCTTCAGCGGTGTCACCCCATCCCAGCTTATCTGGCTCACAAGGCTTGAAATTCTTGAAGAAAAAGCCTCGCTTGAGTTGGTCGGCTGGTTAAAGGAGGCCGACTTTGTAAGGTGGCGGTCATCATCCGTAAGGACGTTAAGGTAGAGCTCGCCTGCTATAACATCCTTGTCTATGCATTTGGAGGAGAGTTGTTGCGTTAGCCCCTCAAGCGACGCCGTAAGTGCCTCCCTGCTGGTGATGGTGGAGGAATCAACCACCTCTATGGGCGCCACGGAGCGCATCCTTACCTGCGTCTCCGTCGTCCCCTCCACAACTCCCATGAAGGCTTTGAAGCCGAAAAGGATGCCGACCACCGCGCCAATGGCGAAGAGGAAGAGGCTGAAATGGGTAACGTAGACGCCCATTCTGGATATCCCGCCCTTGGTCGCCAGGATGTAGCGCACGCCCTCGCTCTCGGCCGTATAAACCTTACCGGCGCGCTTTTTCATCAGCTCTTCTACTTTGGACGCTACATCTTCAGCTTTACCCTTAAGCGTCGTCTCCCACTTCTCATGGGCGGCGACAGTGCGGCCGTCAATAACAGGGTCCTTATCCTTCATAAGCTTAAGCGCTGATGGAAGCCGCTTGATGGAGCAGAAGGTTATGTTTATGAGAAGAAGCGCCAGGAGGATCATAAACCAGCTTGAATGGTACATATCCCCCAGATTCAAGATCCTGATAATGGCGCCCATAGCCTCGCCGTAATCTCGAACATACTCTGCATTAGAGGCGCCCTGCTGTAGCACGGTGCCTATTATCGATGTCACGGCCAACGCCACGAGCACGAAGATCGACAATTTTATCGAGCAGAGAAAATCGTATATACGGTCCACTAAAGACTTCTTGTCAGCCAAATGCATCTCCTCCTTCAAGTTACAAGCACCTGATAAAATCCGAGGCGCCTATTTCAATTTTTATTAGCCTGTATTTCGTGGATTTAAGTTTATTAAAGATCTCGATGGCACTGTAGGCATCTTGAAGCCTCGGTAGACGCCTGGGCATGGTTGAAGCCCTCTTCTACCTCCTGAAAGCCTGAAATTCTAATGCTCAGTGGTTTTGAGTGCATACGTTCACGCATCTTTGCCTTAGCGTTCTCCTGGTGGCCCCCGTAGGGTTCCCTGACCATCACCTGCTGTCTCAGCGGAGCGCGGACCTTCCTCGGCGCAATATCCGCAAAGATTGCAAGTGCGGCCTTTCTGCCGTCTGCGATAGCGGCAACGGCAGTCAAAGCGCCGCGCACGGTATCCCCACCAGCGTACAAACCCGAGATCGAGGTTCTGAGGGTCGAGGTCGAAGCCCGTACCCTGCCATCCTTATGGCGGGTTAGCCTGGCAAGGGCCGGGTCGTCGAAGATCGTCGATGACACGGTCTGCCCGAGGCATGGGATCACCAGCTCAAATGGCATCACCCTCTCGGATCCCTCACGCTTTACCGGCTTCGGCCGCCCTGAACGGTCAATGACCCCAAGTTGCATGTCTACTACTTCAAGCCCTTTAAGAACCCCATCCTCCAGTATCGCCCGGGTGGGGTTGATGAGAAAGTGGACTTTAATCCCTTCACGCATCGCGGCTTCAAGCTCATCGGTGCGGGCGGGCATTTGATCCCTATCTCGCCTATATAGTAAATGTACCTGCTTTGCTCCGCAGCGTAGCGCCGTGCGGGCGGCATCCACTGCCGCATTCCCACCGCCGACTATCGCAACATTGCCGTTTATCTTTGGCGGCTTGTCGCTCTTTGAGGCGCGTAAGAACTCTTGGAAATCAGTAAACGCCTCCTCCCCCTCTATCCCCAGCTTTATCGACGCGGGAGCTCCTATAGATAGAAAGGTTGCGTCAAATTCGTCAAATACACGTCCAACAGAGGTGCCACCAGGTCCGACGCGCTCGCCAGAGCGAAAGGTTACTCCCCTGGCCTTCAAATCCTCTATTTCCTCACGGATGATATCCTTGGGGAGTCTAAAGTCCGGGATAGTGGATATCAGCCTGCCGCCAGGCTCCTCATCAGCATCGAAAACCTCCACCTTGGCTCCCAGGACGCTGAGATAATAAGCGCATGACAGTCCGGCCGGCCCAGCGCCGATAATGGCAACTTTTGGACCATCATCCAAGGCGGGCGGCGGGGACGGCGGCTCGTAACCCTTCTCAAGGCGCATGGC
>PKTU01000033.1 GCA_002869005.1 Deltaproteobacteria bacterium | reverse complement strand
ATATATGATGCAAGATGCCGTTATAGTAGCCAGCGCCCGTACCCCGGTTGGCAAGGCTTTCAAGGGAGCACTGGCGACCACAAGACCAGACGAACTCGCCGCTTTGGCGATAAAGGGCGTCCTAGAGCGGGTGCCCGCCCTCGACCACGCAGATATCGATGACGTAATCATCGGCTGCTCCTTCCCCGAGGCGGAGCAGGGCCTCAACTTCGCGAGGCTGGCCGCCATTCTCGCCGGACTCCCCGATTCAGTGCCGGGGCAGACGGTGAATCGTTTCTGCTCCTCCGGTCTCCAGTCCATCGCGATGGCCGCGCAATCGATTATGACAGGCATGAGCGAGGTGATAGTTGCAGGCGGGGCGGAGTCGATGACCCGCGTACCGATGACCGGCAACAAGATAATGGTCTCCAATGACCTCGTTGACCTGAACCCCGACGCTACCGTTGGCATGGGGATCACCGCGGAGAACGTGGCGGAGCTCTACAACGTCTCCCGAGAAGATCAGGACGCCTTCGCGGCGGAGAGCCACAGGCGCGCCCTGGCCGCGCAGGAGTCGGGCCGTTTTGACGGGGAGCTCATCCCCGTCGAGGTCAAGCTCCGCGCCCCCGCAAAGAACGGCACGCAGAAGGTAACCTCATTTATCCACGGCAAAGATGAGGGGCCGCGCCCCGGAACCTCCGCCGAGAGTCTGGCTAAGCTAAAGCCGGTCTTCCGCGCGGGAGGCTCCGTGACTGCGGGCAACTCCTCCCAGATGTCAGACGGCGCGGCGGCGACAGTCGTCATGTCCGCCAATAAAGCAAAGGAGCTGGGTCTAAAACCCCTCGCCCGCTTCGTCTCCTTCGCGGTCGGCGGCGTAGACCCCAAACTGATGGGGATAGGCCCAATAGTGGCGATTCCCAAGGCGCTCAAATTAGCCGGTCTAAAGAAAGAGGATATCGGCCTCATCGAGCTCAACGAGGCGTTCGCCTCTCAGGCCCTCGCGGTAATACGCGAGCTTGGGCTCGACCCTGAGATAATCAATGTCAACGGCGGCGCGATAGCTCTCGGCCATCCGCTCGGCTGCACCGGCTCCAAACTTACCGCAACCCTCTTAAGCGAGATGGGTAAGCGCGACGTACGCTACGGCATGGTTTCGATGTGCATCGGCGGCGGCATGGGCGCAGCCGGGATCTACGAAAAGCTAAGCTGATTTTGAACTTAAATTTGCTCTCCCTCCTATGAGGGCGGGCATAAAGAGGAGTAGAAAAAATGTCTGACGATATAAAAAAGGGCGGTAGTTTTCTCGTAGAGGAGGCGGCCCCGGATACCATCTTCGTTCCCGAAAATTTCTCCTCGGAACAGCTCATGTTCGCGAAGACCGCGCGCGAATTCATCGAAAACGAGGTCATCGCCAAGAACGACGAGATCGAGGATAAGAACTTCGAGGTCTCCAAAGCTCTCATGGCTAAAGCGGGCGAGCTCGGCCTCTTGATGGCCGATGTCCCCGAAGAGTACGGCGGGATGGGGCTCGACAAGGCGTCGAGCGCCCTCATCACGGAGTCGATGTCTGGGCAGGGCTCCTTCTCCGTCATCTACGGCGCGCACGTAGGAATCGCGACGCTCCCCATCGTCTACTACGGCACCGAGGAGCAGAAGAAGAAATACCTTCCCGGCCTCGCCGACGGCACAAAGGTAGGCGCTTACTGCCTAACGGAAACCGGCGCCGGCTCCGACGCCTTGGCGGCCAGGACCAAGGCGGTCCTCTCCGAGGATGGCAAATACTACATCCTGAACGGCTCCAAGCAGTTCATCACCAACGGCGGGCTCGCCTTCAGCTATATCGTATTCGCCAAAATAGACGGCGAGAAGTTCACCGCTTTCATCCTCGACCGTGAGACCGAGGGGCTAAAGATAGGCCCTGAAGAGCACAAGATGGGCATAAAAGGCTCTTCCACCACCACCGTCATACTGGAAGACGCCAAGGTCCCCGTAGAGAACGTCCTCGGGGAGGTCGGACAGGGCCACAAGATCGCCTTCAACGTCCTAAACATAGGCCGCTTCAAGCTAGGCGCGGGCTCCGTTGGGGCAAACAAGGTATGCATGCAGTCGGCGCTTGAATACGCTATGGAGCGTAAGCAGTTCGGCAAGCCGATCTCCGACTTCGGCATGATCCGCGAGAAGATCGCCGAGATGTACGTGCGCACCTACGCGGCGGAAGCCTCCGTCTACCGCACCGTCGGGATGATCGACACCCTCGCCGCCTCCGCAGAGACGAGTGAGGCGAAGATAAACTCTATCGAGGAGTACTCGATAGAGTGCGCCATAGTCAAGGTGCTCGCCTCCGAGGCGCTCGACTTCGTAACCGACGAGTACGTGCAGATTCTCGGCGGCTACGGCTACTGTTCGGAGTACGCGGCGGAGAAGAACTACCGCGACGCCCGCATCAACCGCATCTTCGAAGGCACCAACGAGGTCAACCGCCTCCTAATCCCCGCGATGCTACTTCGAAAGGGTATGAAGGGAGAGCTGCCCCTCTTCCAGGCCGCGACCGCGCTACAGGAGGAACTTATGGGGATTCCCTCCTTCGATCTCGACGAGGACTTGGACCTTCTGGCGGCAGAGAAGAAGATAGTCGCCAACTTAAAGAAAATCTGCCTCTTCGTCTCAGGCGTGGCTGCTCAGAAGTTCGGCGCAAAACTCGCCGACCAGCAGGCGGTCCTCTCAAGGCTCGCGGATATCGCCATCAAGGCTTACGCCGCCGAATCAACATTGGTCCGCGCCCTCAAGGACGCGGCAAACCGTGGTGAGGATGGCGCGGCGCTCCCGCTCGCGGTCGCCCGCATCTACTGCGAAAACGCTATCGCAGAGTGCGAGAAGTACGCCCGCGAGGCGCTCGCCGGCATCGAGGAGGGCGACACCCTGGCGACAATGCTCGCGGCGCTTCGGCGCCTCATGCGCCGCACCCCGTCAAACACCCTCGCCGCACGCGAGACGATCGCCGCGAAGCTCATACAGATGGAGCGCATCGTCTACTAAAAATTATTTTTTACAAAATAGAGGGACCGCTTCGGCGGTCCCTTTTTTTGTGCGGTAAATTTGTGAGGTAAAAGTAAAAGGACCCTGCAAGCTACTTTTCTCTTCCTGATTAATTGGAACTACCCTTTGGGGTGATGAAAGATGGCGCCTTAAGTGGTAGAAAAGAAGTTAAATGATTTTAGGGCGATAACTGCCGCCTGGCGGTAAGACTTTCTCCTCGGCCATCGAGAAGTTCGTCTTTAGTAAAGAGTGGACCTTCATGAGCAAGAAAGTTTTCATAGCTATACCCATACTCCTCGCTTTGCTGGTGTGGGGCGCCTATAAGCTCCTCCACGAGGAGCCGGACCCGATGCTTATCGTCGAGGAGATTACCGCAGGGCTCTACTCGGCGCTCCATGAGGAGGATTGGCCCCGCGCCGCCGCGCTCTTCGTCGCTCCCCCGGGTGAAGCGGCCTTAGCCCGTGCTGCGGCTGAGCTGCCTGATATCCACTACCCAATCTCCGTAGTCGAAGCCAACCCGGTCGGCGACCTGAAACGCCACAACGTATACACCGCCATCGGCTTCACCTATGAGCGCAGACCGGTGGTGATAGTCTCCACAATTTTTCAGGGCGAAGACGATAAATGGCGGATTGAAAGGTGGATACCCTCGGGAGCGTTCATGTCGCCAGCCGCTCCGGCGATTATAGCGGCGAGAGTTTTAAATGGAGAGTTTATGGCTGATGAGGAGGGGCGCGACCTCTCTGTTTTATACGCTGAGTTCGACGGCATGGAGAAGATAAAGGGCTATTTTGTCCTTGCGCTCTCCGAAGGCACGCCAACCATAGATAAATATTCCTTTGAGCTTAATAAAAGCGGCGACGAATGGGAAGCGACGGAAACGGTCAAGATGGGGGGGCAATAATAATGGGGCTGGTCGCGGTGAGGCATTACCTGAACCCGTGGGACGCGGAGCTCGCCCGGGGTATGCTTGATTCAGCTGGGATAGAGGCAATCGTCTTCGACCAGAACACCGTCTACATGAACTGGCTCTACTCAAATGCAATCGGCGGAGTGAGGCTCATGGTACCGGAAGAGGACCTCCAAGAGGCCGCGGAAATCTTGGGTGAAGCAGATTTCACCATACCCCACTGCCCGGAGTGCGGCAGCGCCGATATAGAAGCCAAAGCGCCGGGCGGCATCTTCGCCTTTCTAAGCACCATCCTCCTCGGCATCCCACACTTTTTCATCAGCAAAAAAGCCCGCTGCAAAAACTGCGGACATGAGTTCAGCACCAACAAGTAATTTATGAATTCCGCCCACATTACATAAAAAAAGCTGCGACAACCCACTAGCGTGGGCTTTGCCGCTCAACTTTCTTCTGAAAGAAAGTTGCAAATAAACTTGGCCTTAAGATGCGCGCCCGAGCTAAATGGAATTAAGCGGCAACTAACAACGACAGCACAAACCCGGCTGTGCTTAAGCCGTTTGTCGGATTTTCATTTCATTCAATCCGGCCTACTACCCCAAACCTCCCGTTAATCTTTCCCCAAGAGCCCTTTGATGGCGCTGTGAAGGTCCGCCGGCAGGAGGATCATTTTGGCGTTTTGGCTTTCGCTCATCTTCTGTAATGAGTGGACGTAGCGTTGCCCTAGGAGGTAGAGGGCGGGGAGCTGGTTGTCGGAGATCGATTCGGTGATGTTCCTTATGGCGTCGCGGTCCGCTTCGGCGAGGACGCGCTTGGCCTCCGCTTCGCGCTTGGCCGCTTCGAGGCGGCCCTCCGCTTCCAGGATCGCGGCCTCTTTCTCGCCGCCCGCTTGTGTGACGGTGGCGCGGCGTTTACGCTCGGCGGCGGCCTGCTGCTCCATCGCCTGCTGCATGGTTGCGCTGGGGTTTATGTCCTGAATCTCTACGCCTTTTACGACAATTCCCCAGTCGGCGACGTCGTCGGAGATCGACTCCTTTACCCGCGCCTTAATCAGTTCGCGGCTTGAGAGCGATTCGTCGAGGGCCATCTCGCCGATGATTGAGCGCAGCGAGGTCTGCACGAGATTCTGCACGGCGAAGATGTAGTTGTCGACGCCGTAGCTCGCCTTCTCCGGGCTAACAATGTTGATGAAGCATATAGCGTTGGTGGTTATCACCGCGTTGTCTTTGGTGATGACCTCCTGCGGAGGGATCTCCAGAACTATGTCCTTGGTGGTGAGCCTGTAGGCGGTCTTGTCAAAATAGGGCACTATGACATTAAGGCCGGGATTCAGCACCTTATGGAATTTACCGAGGCGTTCGACGACGTACTTCATACCCTGGGGGACGATGCGCACACCCATGGAGATGGTGACTATTACGAGGACGATAAAGACAAGCGCCAGTACCAAGCCGGGTGACGAGAACATCTTAGCCTCCTATTTCAAATTTAAAGTCATGCAAAATATCAGGCGGAGGGCTTCACCACGAGGGTGTTGCCGGAGTGGTCTGTGACCGTAACGCGGTCCCCCGCTTTCAGCTCTTCGGTGGAGATGAACTCCCACTCGTCTGCTCCAAGGAGGGGCGCGGAGAAGCGCACACGTCCACGCGAGGCATCGGTGGGGGCCACGACGACCATCCCGCTCTGCCCTATAAGCGCCTCACGCGCCATGCCGGAGTGTGAGCGATCCACCATTTTGGGGTTTATAACCTTGAACCAGAGGAGGGTGAAGATCGATGAGGCCACCGCCCAGATGAAAAGCTGTAGCGCGAGGCTCATTTCGGGAAGAAGCCAGAGCAGACACCCGACGACGAGGCCGCCCAGCCCGAACCAGATGATCGTAAAGGAGGGGACGATGAGCTCAGCAAGCATCAGCGCCATGCCAAACGCTATCCAGTACCACCACAGAAGGGTCATATCATATTCCTGATGAGCAGGGTTGGCTGATTGTTATCTTATTCACTACCACAAAGCGTACCGCCGGACAAGACGAAGCGAAATGGTGTTGTCTATTTGCTTTAAAGGTGAAAACAGCCCTCTAAAGGGTCAAACGAAGCGCTCCATCATTTCCCGGGTGGCTGCATCTACGCCATCTTTGCCGTAACGCTTGTAGACATCGTCCAGCAGCGCCCTTGCCCGCCGCGCGACGGAGCCACGCTCCAGGTCGGCCAGGGAGTTCAAAACCCCTGAACGCCGGGCTACTTGAAAGAGGTGCTGCGTCTCCTCGTCGAGGCCGAGGAACTCATCGACAATTGAGAGCAGGGCCTCCTTCTCTTCGGGGAGGTTTCCTTCAAGGTCGCCTAAAAGGTTTAAGATGTGGTCGCTGACCAGCCTCGTACCCTTAACGGTAAGGGCCTCTATGAAGCGCTTAATCTCCCTTACGATCTCTACATCTGTCATCCTCACCAGCCGCCCCGATTCGAACTCGTCCCATAGGAGAAGCTTGGGGCCAAGGCAGATCGTGCGTAGACGTATGAAGTTGGGGTTGATACGGTTAAGCACATCGGCTGAATCGGCCGCGTGGCCCTCGGTCATGGTGCGCCCGCCAAGCCCGGGCATTATATACTCGGAGAGCTCGATCCCAGCTTCCACAACCCGGCGGCCGCCTTTTACGTGGACCTCGCCGGTAACCCCCTTCTTGATTACCTCAAGCAGTGGGTCGTGTCCCGTCTCCATACCTATGTGTATGCGGTTGAGGCCAAGCTCAAGGTAGGATTTGAGGTCCTCCACCGAGCGGTTCGCCATAGTGCGTGAGCGGGCGTAGGTGGTTATGCGCTCAACTTCCGGGAAGCGCTTTTTGAGGTGTGAAAGTATCGCTCGCACCTTGTCGGGCTTCATCGCCAGCGAGTCGCCGTCCTGCAAGAAGGCCGTCTTGCCGCCGCTACGCATCGCGTTTGCAACCATCCAGGCGCCCTCGGTGCCCGCGAGTGTTTTCCCCTCCAACAGCTCGTCCCTTATCTCAGCCATCTTGTCGATATCGGCTATAACCTCATCGACCTCCCGTATGGAGAAGGGCCGCCGCTTATAGGTACGGCAGAAGGTGCAGCGGTTCCAGGGACAGCCTCTGGTTAGGCGTATTAGATAACTGCCCGCTTCGCTCGGTGGGCGGATCGGGCCTGTCTCGAAGGGTTCAAGCTCTTTATTTTTCATCCGGAAAACTTAACCAAATGAGCTGACGCTGTCCAGTTCAGGAGCGTTTTTTAAAAAAGTAAAGGGAGCCAATGATGGCTCCCCTCCTCCTCGCGACTACCGGATTGACTGCCGCGACTCCCCGGATGCGCAGCCCGCGCGTTAAAGAAAAATTGGCACCTGCCTCAACCTACTGAATTATTATATTCCCCTTTGGTCAATTATGTTACGACCATGTTAATTTTTCAGCAGAATTTATTAAACCTCCTCAAAACATTTAACCTTGGCCCTAAGGGCGCTCCAATGCTCCTCGATTTCGGGAGCCAGCGCCTCCGGCTCAATACCCGACTTTCTAAAACGACGCTGTAGATGAAGATATTTTGCAAGGGCGTCATTGGAAAAATCAGGCTCTACGTTCACCACCCGGCGCTTGCCGTCGAATATTTCGATCAACGGAAATAACCCTGAGCGCACCGCAAGCCGAACAAGCTCCACTCCCTGGCTCGGCTCGCTCTTCCACCCCGTTGGGCACGGCGAGAGCAGATGGAGAAACCTGAAACCCCGCTGGTCCAAAGCGTAGCGCATCTTCCTTATGGCGTCCTCATGGTGGGCGATGGAGACGGTGGCGGCGTAGGGCACGCGATGAGCCGCCATAATCTCCATTATGTCTTTCTTTACTTCCACCTTGCCTCCGGGCGGTGTATTTGTGGTGGTTGCGCCATGGGGGGTGGCGGAGGAGCGCTGCCCGCCCGTATTGCCGTAAATCTCATTGTCGTAACATATATAGAGGATATCCTCATTTCGCTCCGCTGCGGCTGAGAGGGTAGCCATGCCTATGTCGTAGGTGCCTCCATCCCCCGCCCAGCACACTACACGTGTATCCTCTCCATTTAGCCTGGCAACCACGCTTAGTCCGGTTGCTCCTGAGGCGGTTGCCGCGAATGTGGTTAAAAGGGCGGGTACTCCATATACGCTGTTGGGGAAGAGGCCCGCAGCCACCGCCGAGCAGCAGGCGGGGATAACGATCTGTATCTTCCGTTCCTCCATCGCGCGGCTGAGAAGCGATAGCCCGCTGGTGGCTCCGCAGCCGCCGCAGTTGGAGTTGCCCGGATTAAGTATCTGCCTCGTCGGGCACTCGCTCATTACGCTCACAGGTTGGTCTCCATTACAATCGGCGCTTCGGCCGAATCGCGTTCAAGCAGATCCTTTAAGACAGCTTCTATGTGTTTTGGCCTAACGTCGCCGCCGCCCACTCCGAGGATATACCCCTGGCTAATGGCGCCGGGCGCCGCGACACCCCTCACCTCACCCCAGAGTACCCCTCCGAAGCCGAGGCTGATATCCCGGTCGAGGACGCCAACCCTACCTATACCGCCCAGCATCTCCTTTAGCTGAAGCTCCGGGAATGGCCGGTAGCCGCGCACCCTTATCGAGCCCACCTTGACACCTCGCGACCGGGCTTCGTCGACGATGTGGTCCACGGTGGAGGATATAGTGCCCATTGATATGAGAACCACCTCCGCATCATCCATTTTGTAGGGCACAAGGAGGTCGGGCGGGCGTCTGCCGAACTTAGCCTCGAACTCCTCTTGCGCCTCCCGGTAAACTTCAAATACCTGCGACATGGCTTCGTGGTGCTGCGCACGGTGCGCCTCGGTGACTGCGGGGGTATCGACGCCGCCCATTGTGCGCGCATCGTCTCTAAGGCGGTGAGGCAGATCCAGTGGCGGCAGATAGAGGTCGACCTCCTCCTGCGAAGAGACCTCGGTCTCCACCATTGAGTGGGAGAGGATAAAGCCCTCCTGGCAGACCATCACCGGCAGAAGCACCCGTCTATCCTCGGCTATGCGGTACGCCATCAGCACCGAGTCGAAGACCTCCTGATTGTCGGCGCAGTAGAGCTGCACCCACCCCGAGTCGCGCAGCATCAGCGAGTCCCCGTGGTCCGCCCAGAGGTTCCAGGGAGGTCCGAGGGCGCGGTTCGCGGCAACCATAACCACGGGCAAGCGCATAAGGGCGGCTACATAGACGTTCTCGGCCATGTATGCCAAACCGTTGGAGGAGGTCGTGGTGAAGGTGCGTGCGCCTGATGCGGCGGCGCCTATGCAGACGCCCATGGCAGAGTGCTCGCTCTCCACACGCACAACCTGACCCTTCAAAAGTTCCTGCACGCAGAGGTATTCCATGCACTCCGTCGAGGGGGTTATAGGGTAAAGGCCCGCGCAAAAACCGCGCGCGCTGCGGTTGGCGTTGCCCGCCATCGTCGCAGCCATGCCTGCTGCGTGGTTGGCGCTGATTAACTGTAATGCCATCTATTGCCTCCCCGACTCTAAACCGGACATATTCATCGCCATGCGGGGGCACTCGGCAACGCAGATACCGCATCCTTTGCAGAACTCCCCATCGATATTATAACTCTCTCCATCCCGGCTGATGACCCCCTCCGGGCAACTGTACAGGCAGGTATCGCAAGCTGTGCATGTTCCGCAGGAAAAGCAGCGCTCTGCCTCCTCCGGCCCCGTAATACCCTCCGAAACCTCGGCGAAGGAGCTCAGCCTGTCCGCCACCTGCAGGTGCTTCTCAGCCATCGGCGGACGGCTCTCGAAGAAATCGGCACGAACACCGTCTGGAGTAACTTCAGGTTTTTCTTCACGGGCTACATTACTTTCCAGCGCCAAAGCAGCGACCCTCCTGCCATCGCCTATGGCGTGGGCGACGGTTCCTGCGCCGGTTAAGAGGTCTCCGGCCAGCCAGACATTGAGAGGTGCTCCTCCAGAGAGCATGCGCTCCCCCTCCACCTGCCAAACATCGGGCATAAGCCCCGCTTCAGGTGTTTGACCAAGCGCCATGAATAACCTCGTGCAGGGGATCTTCCTCCTTCGATCCGTCACCACAGGACGGCGGCGGCCGGTCTCGTCGTAATCGTAGAGCTCGACCTCGGCCACCTCAAGTGCCGAGATGGCGCCCGCTCCCTCCGCTTGAACGGGTTGGCTGTAAAGCTCCAGCCTTACGCCCTCCTCGATGGCGTCGGCAACCTCATCGTCGATGGCGGGCATCTCCTCGCGCCCGCGCCGGTAGAGCAGAGTAACCCGCGCCGCGCCAAGCCTCAGCGCCGTCCTCGCGCAATCCACTGCGGTGTTGCCTCCCCCGACAACTACCACATCCTCCTCGGAGAGGTTGATTTTCTCCCCTGATTTGACCGCCCTTAGAAAGGCTATGCCCTGCTCAACACCCGAGAGCTCTCCAAAGCCGAGGTCGGCAAGGCGTCCCAACCCCGCTGCAATGATAACGGCGTCATTTCCGGCGGACAGCTCAATCAATTTTTCGGAATTTACCACCGTCGAGGAGACAACTTTAACACCGAGCTCCCTAAGGCGTCCGACCTCACGGTCAAGGACCTCGCCCGGAAGGCGGTACTCAGGGATGCCGTAACGGAGTACGCCGCCGGGCGCCTCGTTGGCCTCATATATCGTAGCCGAGTGACCCGCCCTGGCAGCCTCGAAGGCCGCCGCGAGACCCGCAGGGCCCCCGCCGACGATAGCTATGCGTTTAGGTTCAGGGTTTTCTGCCTTCTCGATTGGGGGAAATTCCGCGTTGTCGCCTATCCACCGCTCAAGCCCGCGTATATTTACCGCGCCGTCGTAAAGCCTCCTGCTGCAACTGCCAATGCAGGGAGCGGGGCAGACCCTTCCGCACACCGATGGAAACGGTTGAGTCGCCAGGAGGCGCTGCGCGGCTGCGTCAACCCCATCCTCCTTGAGGGTCTGGATAAAGCCCACCACATCATTACCCGCGGGACACTCACCGTTGCATGGCGCTTCATGGAAGAGATAATGGGGTGTCTGGGTGCGCCAATCGCCGGTGCAGACCGGCGCGAAACGCTCGCTTACATGCCCGGTGAGTGGAAGGATAGCGGGGAAGCTCCCCAAAACGTATTCTTCAACTCCGCCGGAGGCCTCCTCTCCCGACTCTATCGCCTCAAAAATTTCTACGGAATCATATGCCTCTTTCGCCGCTGCAAGGTCACCTGCTAGGCCGACCTTCTCGTAAGCCTCGGAAACAACCTCCATCGGTATTCCGAGGAGCCTCGCGTAGGCACCGGCGAGGGTAGTGTTGATTATAACGACTGAGGCGGTGCCAATCCCATGCTTCCTAGCTATCGAGGTCGCATCGATTACTCCGACGCGCAGCATCGGATAGCGTTTGGCAACCTCCGCGCCCTCTTCGGTCGTGTTTATTAACAGCAGCGCGCCTGAGGAGGTCCCGTCAAGGACGGAGGGACCTAAAAGTCCCGGGTCCAGGACTATGAGATGGTCAGGGTTGTAGACTTTGTTGCGGTTGGTGACAGTGGTTTCATCGACCCTGGTATATGCGCGTATGGGAGCGCCCGCCCTCTCGGAGCCGTAGTCGCCAAAGGTTTGTACGTGGAGGCCGAGACCGCTGTATAATGTTGCGATGAGCTTGGCGAGGGTGACGCCGCCCTGACCGCCCCTACCGTGAACCCTCAATTCAAGTGGAACTTTGAAGCTGCCCTTTATATCGCTCTTTGACATGGCGTTCTCCGAATTATGGAGCCCAAATGAATTGTAACTCAGCTATCCGATTATGCCATCTGGGGGATTCGATATAAATGAAAACCTTGGCCCTATAATCGCCTTGAATGAATGTACCCTTGTAATGAACCGGGAAACCTTGCTAAATTACACTTAAATATAAGTTGTTTTCGCTTTTTATTAATTTCACCAATACCGTTCAGGTTCGAAGATGATATTTCGCAGGGGCAGCTGCTCTTCTACAATAGCGCTATTGCTGGGTATTTTAGCCCTCCTGGCCTCATTTTCAAACGCCGGGGCCGCTATAGATGAAGAGAGCTTCAGCTCACACATAAAAGAGGTGCTTCTCCTTAAACGCGAGCCCATAAGGGCTGAAATACTTGCCCAGCGCCTGATGGATCAAAAAGATCCCAACCAGCCGCCGCTCTTGATAATTGATACCCGCGAGCCGGAGGATTTTTCCGCGGGGCACATTCCCGGCGCAATATCCATCCCCCTCTTCGACCTGCCTGCTGCCCTGGAGGGGGGAGAATTATTGGGCGACAAAGAGGTTGTCATAGCCTCATACGATGGCGGCGACGGCATGATGGCAGCGCTTCTCATAGACCTCATCAGGGTAGAAAGCCCGGCCGCGCAGGGGGAGGCGCTGAGCAAAGACGCCAAGACGCCCTACCCTACCGCAACGAGCCTCTTCGCTGGCATGGAAAGCTGGTCGCTCTTTATATCTACCCCAAAGGGGCGCTTTGACAACGCGCTCGGTTGCTCCAGGGTTGAGCGGCCAGTCGAGACATCTCCCAACAACGTAGCTGAGAGATACCCCTTGCCCGGACTCCAATCAATGAAAGAGATAAGCTCCTTTAAGGGGCTGATACTGAACCGAGCACGGGAGTATTTTTTAAAATTCAAAAACCAACAGGAGGTGACCTCTGACGGGGTCGAGGTTGCCAACGAATCCATTAGCGGAAAAAAATCCCAAATTTTCAGCGTAAGGAAGGGCTTTCACTACCTCTTGGGGCACATACCTGGAGCGGTCAGCGCCCCCTCCAACCTCCTCCTTGAGCCCGATTACCTGGCCCTGATTGACCCCGTGCGGGAGGTGAAGGTCTATTGTTACACGGGAATGAACGGGGGTATGGCTGCGATGGCCCTTGGCCTCCTTGGCTATAAAGCGCGCAACATAAAATATGGTATCAACGGCTGGACCCTCTCGGAGAAGTCGATCTCCGGCCACCTGCAACATTTCGACCTGAAGTGGGGGTGGGATTTCCCCCTTGAAAAGGGCAGTCAGATGGGGGGGCCGCTCTGGGAGGCGTTCGAGGAGCCGGTTGGTTGCGAGGGATGCCATGGCGACCTCACGGCTCTCTCCCTTGCCGTTACAGCGCCATCACCCGATGGCAAGATGAAAAAAAAGCAGCGAATATGAGGGCAGACACAGGCGCCGGTCCCGGCTGCCAAAAACGTTTGGATGGTCGACCCTTCAGAGGAGCCATACTCCAAGGTTTTCACTGACAAGATTGTACCGGAAGGGTGCAAACACAAATGCTCCTTCTGCCACGGAGGAGATGATACCACCTCAAACGCGGGTGACGCCCACCTCTTGATGGCCCCCCTCGACACCGCAAAGAGATGCAACGCCTGCCACCCCGCGAAATCCATCTCCGACGTCACCGTAATCCACACAACTTTCCGCCGCTATAAAGCTTTGGAGTTTGAAAACTCGGCCCCCTGCACACCCTAAACAAAAGTTCCAGTAAAATTGAAAATTTCCTAAAGGTCCTAAGCCATTCTTCCGATAAATGACGTGTGATGGTTATTTCGCCTCGGGAGGGTGGACAATGAAAAAGTTGACGGTTGTATTTATGGTGGTTTTTCTTGCTGCGGCTCTAGCCTCAGCGGCACCTAAAAGCCCAAATACAGGGCAGTGCGTGAAGGACTGCGTACAGGCCTTCAACAAGGCAACTCCTGACAAAGGCGATGACTCTATCTTGAAATTTGCGCAGAAGGGCTGTTCGGAGTGGTGCAAGGATGAGTACACTCCCGGCGACGGTTACTTCTGGGAGGATGGCGTCTGCAACGAGAAATATCAAGAGGCGGACCCGGACTGCGAGAAGGCCGCTTGGGTCGAAGGTGGGGCGCTCCTGCCCCTAGGCTCAAAGTGCGCCGAGGACTCCGAGTGCCAGAGCGGAAACTGCCTTTTCATGGTGTTCGCGCCATACCCATACTGTTCGATGCCTTAAAAAAAAGCGGCAAGCTAGAGCGATAGCGTTTGATAAGGGGTGTGGTGGTGGACCACACCCCGCTTTTTTGCCTCGACTTTAGAGCCTTTACACCAACGCCAGGCACGCCCCTGTAGCCATCTTAAGCCTCTCCATATCCACTCCGACTTCATAGCCCAGCGCCCTTAAGAGATACACCATGTCGATGGTGTCCATATTCCCTTTGGCCCCCTCCGCAAAGGGGCATCCTCCGAGCCCGCCTATAGAGCCTTCGAAGCGGCGGTAACCCTGCATCAAGGCCACGAGGGTATTTGCTCCAGCGACGCCGAAGGTATCGTGTAGGTGCAGCCCGACGTCGGCCGGGTTGAACTCCTCCGAAACCAGCGCCAAAAGCTCCTCGACGTGCAGCGGGCTGGCGCAGCCGTAAGTATCGCAGAGGGTCAGCTTATCAAAGCCTATATCGCGGGCCCGTTTAAGATAGCCTATTGTTCGTTCGGATGGCACCTTTCCCTCTTGAGGGCAGACCCAGGTCATGGAGGTTGAAAGCCGCATATTTACCCCCGCCTTATTGCCCGCCATTGCCACCTTCTCAAGGTCTACGAGGACGCTCTCGATATCGCGGCCCAGATTTGCTTTGGAGTGAGCTTCCGTGAGGGAAAGGAGGCAAACGACATTTTTTGCCCCCGCGGCGACGGCAAGCTCAAGCCCCCGCAAGTTGGGTACTAGCGACCATATACGCCCCTCATACCCGCGAAGCTCCTCCAGTACGCCGGCCGCATCCGCCATCTGCGGCAGAAGCTTCGGGTTTACAAAGGAGCACGCCTCGACCTCGTCAACCCCCGCTTCCAGGAGCGACCTGACCCAGCTCGCGCGCCTTGCTGCGCTTAGCACAGGCGACGCCGACTGGAGCCCGTCCCTTGCCGAGACATCGACAATTGTTACGCCTCCGCGCTCATTACCCAGCGATTTTGATATATAGAGTTCGCTCATTGGTCCCTTACGTCGATGTAGGTTGGCATCGCTGATATTTTAGCACCGGCAGGCTTTAGCACGAAAACTCTTAATAGTTGGAGCCGGAATCGTTGCCCTCCAGCTGACTGAGGCGTGTCATCATCCCCCCTACATACTGCAAAAGCTCCGTCTGCATCTTCTCAACCTCCGCCTTCCTGGCTGAGAGGTCGCTAAGCACCTTTTTAAAATGTTCGAGGGCTTTTTTCACCTGGTCTATCTCGTTCATGTCAGCGGTGGCGCTACCCAGGATATCCGAGATCTCATCCAGAGTGAGGCCGAAGCGCTTGCCCCTCAATATAAGCTTCAATCTGGTGCGCTCACGCTTGTCGAATAGGCGATGATCTCCGCCGGAGCGGCCCGGACGGATAAGGCCCTTCTCCTCATAGTAGCGGATCGTACGAGGTGTAATCCCAAGCTCCCGGGAGAGGTCGGTTATAGTCCAAAGCCCTTCTTTAGCCATGGCGGAACCCCCTTGAAAGTTTACCCTAACGTTATGATGCAGCATCACGGCAATAATTGTCAAGGTGGCGGGCAAAAGCTATATATGATGCGGATATTTTGTCTTTATGGTTATTTTTAGCCTCCTTCCCTCTTGACATCATTGTTAACTTGAACGTTAATGTAGCTCTGGACCCGGACAAACACCTTTTTATTATGCGCTAACAGCTTATGGAGACCACCAGCCATGTCACTTTCATATGAGCTAAACGCCGAGCAAAATATACTACGCCAGTCAGTCAGGGAGTTTGCGGAAAAGGAGATCAAACCGGTCGCCCGCGAGCTCGACGCCAAGGAAATTTTCAGCTATGAGCTCACCGCAAAAATGGCTGAGTTAGGCCTCTTTGGCATCTTCGTGCCCCCTGAATATGGCGGCGCGGGGCTCGACTACGTATCCTACATAATAGCTGTTGAGGAGCTCGCCAGAATCGACGGCTCACAGGCGGCGACTATAGCGGCGGGCAACTCGCTGGGCATCGGCCCTATATACTACTTCGGTACCGAAGAGCAGAAAATGGAGTGGCTGCCGCGCCTTTGCACAGGCGAAATCCTCGCCGGGTTCGGCCTTACGGAGCCTACCGCCGGCTCCGACGCCAGCGGCTCCAAAACCCACGCGGTCAGGGACGGCGACGACTGGATACTTAACGGCTCCAAAATATTCATAACCAACGCGGCGTGCGATATAACGGGTGTCATCGTAGTGCAGGCGGTTACCGGCAAAAAATCCGACGGCCGAAAGGAACTCTCATGCTTCCTCGTGCCCGCCGACGCGAAGGGCCTCACTAAAAAGGCGATGAAGAACAAGATGATGTGGCGCGCCTCCAATACGGCGGAGCTATATTTCGACGAAATCCGCCTTCCCTCCTCCGCGCTGCTCGGCAAGCAGGGCGACGGCTTTCGCCAGATGATGATAACCCTCGACGGCGGACGCCTCTCCATCGGCTCGATGGGGCTGGGAGGGGCGCAGGGCGCCTTCGAGCTGGCCCTTGCCTACTCGCAGGAGCGAAAGCAGTTCAACCAGAGTCTCTTCTCTTTCCAGGCGACGCAATTCAAGCTCGCGACGATGGCTACCGAGATAGAGGCGGCGCGCAACATGCTCTACAAAGCGTGCTGGCTAAAAGACAACAAAAAGCCCTTCGGCAAACTTGCGGCGATGGCGAAGCTATACTGCTCGGAGGTGATGGGGCGCGTGGCCGACGAGGCGGTGCAGATACACGGCGGTTACGGCCTCATGCAGGAGTACGATGTCGAGCGCTTCTACCGCGACCAAAAGCTCCTCACCATCGGCGAGGGCACCAGCGAGGTGCAGCGCATAGTTATCGCACGCCACCTCTCGGATTAAGGGAGGCTACCGATGAAATCATATTTTCGTGAGATGCCCTCCTTCGGCGCCCCCCTGACCGACCGTCAGAGGAGCGACGCCACCGAATCTGTCGCCTCCATCCGCGAGGTCGAGAAAGTTCTGGAGGAGGCGAGGAGCGCAGTCCGCGATGCCGGGCTGCCGACGGAGAAGCTAAACAAGCGAGGTGAGCTGACAGTCTTCCAGCGCCTCGAATACCTGGTCGACCCGGGAACGTGGTGCGAGCTCAACTCCCTTCTAAACCCCCTCGACAACAAGGAGGGGACGACCTCCATAGTAAACGGACTTGGGCGCATTTCGGGACGCTGGTGCGTAATAATCGGCTTTGACAACAAGGTCCTCGCGGGTGCATGGGTAGCCGGACAGGCGGAGAACGTCCTCAGGGCGACCGACATGTCTAAGCGTCTGAACGTCCCCCTCGTCTGGCTGGTAAATAGTAGCGGAATAAAGCTCCCCGACCAGCACCTTTCCTATGCAGGGAGGCGCAGCGGCGGCGCGACCTTCTTCCGCCATGCGGAGCTTCAGCAGATGGGCGTCCCCGTCCTCGCGGCGGTCTACGGCACCAACCCCGCAGGTGGTGGCTACCACTCAATCAGCCCATCCCTCATCGTCGCGCACGAGAACGCGAACATGGCGGTGGGCGGCGCGGGCATCGTCAGCGGCATGAAGCCAAAGGGGTTCTTCGACCTCGAAGGCGCCGAGGGTCTGATTGAGGCGACCAAGAAGTTCAAGGCTACGCCGCCAGGCGCGGTGCCGGTTCACCGCGATGTGACTGGCTTTTTCCGCTTTACCTCAAAGACGGAACATGGCGTCCTCGACATAATCAAGGAGCACGTCCGGGGTATGCCCGCGTATGACCCGGAGTTCTTCAGGGTGGATATCCCCAAGCCCCCCAAGTTCGACACCTCCGAGTTGGCCTCCATCGTACCCTTTAACCAGAAGCGCACTTACAGCTTCAAGGATGTGGTCGCCAGGCTGGTGGATGGCTCCGAGCACCATGAGTACCGCCCCGAGTACGGCCCGGAGATATACTGCGGTCTAGTCAAAATTGACGGTTTCCCTGTCGGGGTAATCGGCAACAACCAGGGCTTTCTCGGCGCTGATTACCCTAAATACGCCGACTATATGGGCATCGGCGGCAAGCTCTACCGTGAAGGGCTAATCAAGATGAGCGAGTTCGTCACCTTCTGCGGCAGGGACAAGCTCCCCATAATCTGGATTCAGGACACCACCGGGATAGACGTCGGAGACGCCGCCGAAAAGGCGGAGCTTCTCGGCGTTGGGCAGTCTCTCATCTACTCAATAGAGCAGACCGAGATACCGCACATGCTCGTCGTGCTCCGCAAAGGTTCCGCCGCGGCTCACTATGTAATGGGCGGGCCGCAGGGCAACAACCACAATGCCTTCACCCTCGGTGTACCGACCACCGAGGTCTACGTAATGCACGGCGAAACTGCGGCGGCGGCGACCTTCGCAAGAAGGCTGGTAAAAGAGCGCGCCGCGGAAAAACCACTTGAGCCAATCATTGATAAGATGAACGCGATGGTTGAGGAGTATTATGATAACTCCCGCCCCCTCTACTGCGCCAAACATGGCCTGGTAGATGAAATTGTCGCCTTCGAGAATTTGAGAAAATACCTTGCTGCGTTCACGGGGGCCGCTTACCAGAACCCCAAGGCGCTCTGCGCCCACCACCAGATGCTCCTGCCCCGCGTAATCAGGGGCTAGCTGATTTATTTGGAGAGAAAAATGGCAGACCTGCTCTGGACCCCCTCCGAAGAGAGGGTTAAACAAACCAATATGACCGCCCTAATTGAGCGCGTAAACGCCGACAACGGCCTTACGCTGGGTGGCTATGACGACCTTTACCAGTGGTCCATAGATAACCCGGCGAAGTTCTGGGAGACGATCTGGCGCGAGGTTGGGGTCATAAGCTCCGCGCCTTGGGATTCGGTACTATCCGAGTCCAAGATGCCGGGGGCCAAATGGTTCACGGGCTCGCGGCTTAACTTCGCCGAAAACCTCCTGCGTTTTAGAGACGACAGACCGGCGCTGGTATCGGTGCGCGAGGGTGGTGTGGTCGATGGAGAGCTCACGTACTCCGAGCTTTACAAAAACGTCTCGAAGCTCGCCAGGTACCTAAGGGAAATTGGAGTAGCAAAAGGAGACCGGGTCGCGGGGTTCATGCCTAATCGGATGGAAACCGTAATCGCGATGCTCGCCGCCACCTCCCTAGGCGCTATATGGTCCTCCTGCTCCCCGGACTTCGGCTTCAAGGGGGTTATGGACCGCTTCGGCCAGATACAGCCCAAGGTGCTAATATCCTGCGATGGCTACTTCTTTAAGGGCAAGGCGCAGGACTCACTTGGACGGGTAAAGGAGGTAGTCGCCTCCATTGACGCAATCGAACGGGTGATAATAGTGCCCTTCACAACCGACAAGCCGGAGATCTCCGGCATAGATAAAGCCCTGCTTTGGAGCGAGGCGCTGTCGGGCGAAGCCGGTGAAATCGAATTCGCCCAGCTCCCCTTCGACCACCCGCTGTACATTATGTACTCATCCGGCACCACCGGAGTACCCAAGTGCATAGTCCATGGCGCGGGGGGCACCCTAATCCAGCAAGCCAAAGAGCACATATACCACTGCGACCTCAAGCGAGAGGACACTGTCTTCTACTTCACCACCTGCGGCTGGATGATGTGGAATTGGCTCGTAGCCGCCCTCTTTGTCGGCGCGAAGCTGATACTTTTCGACGGCAACCCGGCTTACCCGGACGCGGGCGTCCTTTGGAGGGCCTCCGAAGAGCTGGGCATAACGCACTTCGGCACCTCCGCCAAGTTCATCTCACTCGTGGAAAAAGAGGGGGTGAAACCCGGCAAAGAGTACGACCTCTCCGAGCTGAAAGTGCTAATGTCCACAGGCTCCCCCCTCTCCGTGGAGAACTTCCACTGGGTCTACGACGAGATAAAAGAGGACCTTCAGCTCGCCTCTATCTCCGGAGGCACCGATATAATAAGCTGCTTTATGCTAGGCTCGCCCATAGACCCCGTCTACGCAGGGGAGATACAAAAGCGGGGCCTGGGCATGAAGGTCGAGGCATGGAACGAGGAGGGCAAACCCGTCATCGGCGAGAAAGCCGAGCTCGTCTGCGCCGCGCCTTTCCCCTCCGCGCCCATACACTTCTGGAACGACCCTGACAATGAAAAGTACCTGGACGCATACTTCCGCGACTTCCCCGGTGTCTGGCGCCACGGCGACTACATCGAAATAACCGAGCGAGGCGGTGTGATCGTCTACGGGCGCTCCGATGCAACCCTTAACCCCGGCGGCGTGCGGATTGGAACTGCGGAGATAGACAGACAGGTCGAAGCCTTCGAGGAGGTCGTCGACTCAATAGTCATCGGGCAGCGCGTGGATGACGATGTGCGCGTGATATTATTCGTAGTCCTGAGAGAGGGCATGACCCTGGACGATGACCTCACCGGACGGATAAAGAAGCAGATACGCGCCAACACCACCCCGCGCCACGTACCCGCTAAGGTAATACAGGTGGCGGATATCCCGCGCACCCTCTCCGGCAAAAAGGTGGAGCTCGCGGTGACAAAGACGATCCACGGGGAAGAGGTTAAAAACAAGGACGCGCTGGCTAATCCCGGGGCCCTGGACTACTTCAAGGACCTCGAAGAGCTCAAGGTTTAAAGGAGTATTATTATGGGCAACACTTTGCTTGTTGAGCGCGAGGGCGGCGTTGTTACGCTTACGATGAACCGCCCCGAAAAGATGAATTCATTTTCGCTTGAGCTACTGAGGGAATTTGGAGAAGTTCTGGGCGATATAGCCTACGACCCCTCTCTTCAATGCGTCATAATCACTGGAGCAGGTGAAAAAGCCTTTTGCGCGGGGGCTGATTTGGCCGAACGCGCCAAGATGAATGAAACCGAGGTAAAGAAGACCGTTGCCACCATACGCAGGACGATGGACCTAGTGGA
The DNA here is from genome assembly GCA_002869005.1 of Deltaproteobacteria bacterium. Taxonomy (GTDB): domain Bacteria; phylum Desulfobacterota; class Deferrisomatia; order Deferrisomatales; family BM512; genus BM512. The sequence goes on along the minus strand of PKTU01000033.1, from coordinate 5,630 downwards.
AAATCTCCCGGCGCCTACAATAGCGGCGATAAACGGCTTTGCCTTCGGCGGCGGCCTTGAGATAGCCCTCGCCTGCGATATCCGCCTGATTTCAGAGAACGCGAAGGTCGGTTTAACCGAGACAAGCCTCGCAATCATACCCGGCGCGGGAGGGACACAGAGGCTCCCCAGAATCATAGGCAAGGCGAAAGCTAAAGAGCTTATCTTCACCGCAAGGCGGATCACCGGCGCTGACGCCGTAGAGATAGGGCTCGCTTCAAAGTGCGTACCCCAGTCGGAGTTGCTGGAAGAGGCAAAAGGCATCGCTGCGGAGATAGCCAAAAACGGGCCCGTCGCGCTGCGAATGGCGAAGCGAGCAGTCGACAAGGGGATGGAGATGGATTTGGCAAGCGGCCTTGCCTTTGAATCGAGCTGTTACGAGATTATCGTCCCCACCGAGGACCGTGTCGAGGGGCTGACGGCATTCAAGGAGAAGCGCCCGCCGGTCTACAAGGGCCGCTAAATATCTAATATTGCTATTGACTTGAACCTCCGAGAGGGTATTCTTGGGGTAAGCTGTGAATTAAACAAAAGGAGCTCAAGATGAACGTAGGCGTTCGCATAAGGAGGATGAGGGAAGCGCAGGATTTGTCAATCGAGCAGGTGGCGGAGATCACCGGCCTTGACGCATCCTACATAGAGGCCATTGAGCGCGGCGATGAGATCCCACCCATCGGCGTAGTGATAAAAACCTCACGCGCCCTCGGCTCCCGGATGGGCCAGATAATACATGGCGGCGGCCCCAGCCCCGATATCTTCTCCATCTGCAAAGAGGGTATCGAGATGGAGCATGACCGCACCGGGCGCGATATCCGCCCAAGGCAGGGTTATTCATACAAGAGCCTGCTCTCGGAGAACATCCGCGGGCAAGCGATGGAGCCATTCCTCGTCACCTTCAACTCCGATGCGGCGGAGACGGTACAGCCGATGAGCCATGAGGGAGAGGAGTTCATCTATCTGCTCTCCGGCACTCTGGAGCTCGTATACGACGACGATATTTACACTTTGAAGGCGGGCGAATCCGCCTATATCGACTCCTCGCGCCCCCACGCCTTCAAAGGCAAAGGCGAGCCCAGCCCGACCGCAATCGCGGTTATCTTCTCCAAGAGCTAACTCCTCTATCGCTCGCTCCAAAAAATCAGGGGCTGCACGCAAGCGCAGCCCCTTTTCCTTTGTCTGAACTTTAAGAACTGGCCCTCAGATAACCCCCATCGAGCGGGCGATGATTAGGTTCATCACCTCGGTGGTGCCGCCGAAGATTGAGAATATGCGGATGTCTCGGGCGAAACGGCAGATGGGGTACTCCTCCATGTAGCCATACCCCCCGTGAAGCTGCACGCAGTCGTAGGCGACGCGGTTAGCCATCTCCGCAACCCAGGACTTAGCCATCGAGACTTCGGTTACGATGTTATCGCCCTTCATATGTCTGAAGACGAGACTGTCGAGGTAGGCACGGCCGATATTTATCTCGGTAGCCATCTTGGCGATCTTAAAAGCGTTGTGCTGCATCGAGGCGACGGACTGACCGAAGGCTTTGCGGTCTTTTGCGTAATTTACCGTCATCTCCAGCATCTTCTCGCTCATCGCCTGTGCCTGAATGGTGAGGACGATGCGCTCCTGCTGGAGCTTATTCATCAGGTACTTAAACCCTTTGCCCCGCTCGCCGAGGATCATATTCGCGGGAATTCTGCATTCATCTAGGATTATCTCGGCGGTATCCTGGCTGTGCAGCCCCATCTTGGAGAAGCGGGAGCCCACACGGTACCCCGGCGCGGTGGAGGGGACCAGGAAGAGCGAAATGGCCGAGGAATCTTTCACGCCACGCTCTGTCTTCGCGGCGACGATGGTCAGGTCGGCGGTGCCGCCGTTTGAGATGAATGTTTTGGTGCCGTTTAAAACCCACTCACCACCATCTAGCTCAGCGCGGCACTTTAGGGAAGCGAGGTCGGAGCCGGCGTTTGGCTCGCTCATAGCTACCGCCAGGATGCACTCACCGGAGGCGGCCTTTGGTAGCCACTCGGTTTTCTGCTCCTCCGAGCCGTAGGTCATTATGTATGGCGCGACAATCTCGCTGTGGAGGGGGGCAAAGAAGCCCACAGCCCCGGCGTGGCATATCTCATCCATTATGATGACGGAGTAGAGAAAGTCCGCGGCATACCCGCCATACTTTTCCGGGAGCCAGGGCAGGAGAAAGCCGTACTCGCCCATTGCGCGCCATGCGTCGCGGGAGACCTCCCCGGCCTCCTCCCACGCATCCACGTTGGGGGTTATATGTTCGGCGACGAAGCGCTTGAACGCTTCGCGGAATATGTGATGTTCCTGTTTGTAGAGCATATTCGTAGCGGCCTCCGGTCGCTGCGGATTAGCTTGCTAAAAGAATGCGCGGAGAGGCTATTTAGCGCCATCAAATTTTTAGCCTCTACCGCGATTCGCCACCACATTATTTTTACTCTTCTTGCGCATCATTACAAGCATTTATAGCTGTTTGACATAACTAAACAAACGGCGTATCAGCCAACCTCAGCCTTCAACACCCTAAGGATATCCTCCAAGGGAGTGCCGGGTCGAAAAAGCGCCTTGACCCCTTGGTTAAGGAGCTGCGGTATATCCTCCTCCGGGATGGTCCCGCCGCCGAAGAGGAGAACGTCCTCCATTCCCTTTTCACGCATCAACTTGGCTACTTCGGGGAAGACGTAGTTATGGGAGCCGGAAAGCACCGAGATGCCCACCGCGTCAACCGCTTCCTGCAAAGCGGCGGTGACTATCTGCTCCGGCGATTGGTTGAGGCCGGTGTAGATGACTTCGTAGCCCTGCTCCTGAAGGTATTTCGCTATTATCTTGGCGCCCCTGTCGTGGCCGTCTAGGCCGGGTTTCGCTATGAGAACTCTGTATTTTTTCAAGTGAACCTCACTCGCCGGTAGCGTTAAAAGGTGCCGGGGTCCGAATAGGAGCCGAAGACGTCGACAAGGGCGTCGCAAACCTCGCCCAGCAGCGCATACTCGCGCACTGCCTCGATTATGGGCTCCATGGCATTGGAAGAATCATCACGCGCGGCATCGCGCACACGCTCCAGCGCTGCGGCGACCTTTTGATTGTCGCGGTTCTTCTTTGTCTCTTCGATTCGCTCAAGCTGCGTCCGCTCGACGGACTCGTCGATCTTGAGTAAATTTAGCGGCGGCTCCTTTTCGGCGACATACTTATTTACGCCTACGATAACCTGCTCACCGGACTCCACCTCTTTTTGAAACTCCATCGAAGCCTTCATTATCTCCGACTGCGGGTATCCGGCCTCAACCGCGTTGACCATGCCGCCCAGCTCCTCAATCTTTGATATGTAGCGAAGCGCCTGCCGCTCCATCTCGTCTGTCATTGACTCCACGAAGTATGAGCCCGCGAGGGGGTCGACCGTATTGGCGACGCCGGTCTCATGGGCGATTATCTGCTGCGTTCTGAGTGCTACGGTGACCGCCTCCTCGGTGGGAAGCGCCTCCGCCTCGTCAAAGGAGTTGGTGTGAAGTGACTGCGTGCCGCCGAGGACCGCTGATAGCGCCTCATAGGCGGTTCGAACAATATTGTTCAAGGGCTGCTGCGCGGTAAGGCTCACCCCGGCGGTCTGCGTATGGAACCTCAGCCACATGCTCTTGGGGTTCTTCGCGCCGAAGCGCTCTTTCATGAAGCGGGCCCACATCCTGCGGGCTGCGCGGAACTTCGCTATCTCCTCGAAGAAATCCATGTGCGCATCGAAAAAGAAGCTTAAATGCGGAGCGAAATCATCCACATCAAGCCCGCGCTCCACTGCCGCCTCAACGTAAGCAAGGCCGTCTGCTAGGGTGAAGGCGAGTTCCTGCTGAGCCGTAGACCCCGCCTCCCGGATGTGGTAACCGGAGATTGAGACCGGATGCCATTTGGGAACGTTTTTAAGGCAGAACTCCATCGTGTCGACCAGGAGCCTGACCGACTGGCGCGGAGGCCATACGTAGGATTTCTGCGCGAAGAACTCCTTTAATGGGTCATTTTGAACCGTGCCGCCGACCTTATCCCAGCTCACCCCCTGCTTTTCCGCCACGGTGAGATACATGGCGAGGAGCACGGGCGCCGGGTGGTTGACCGTCATGGAGGTGGTGACTTTGTCTAAGGGTATGCCTGCGAAAAGCAGCTCCATATCTCGCAAGCTGTCTATTGCGACGCCGCACTTGCCGACCTCTCCCCTTGAAAGAGGGTGGTCGGAGTTGACCCCCTTTAGCGTCGGGAAATGAAATGCGACGGATAGCCCGGTCTGACCGTTTGCGAGGAGGTATTTATAGCGCTCGTTGGTCTCCTCCGCCGTGCCGAAGCCGCTGAACTGGCGCATCGTCCAGAGCCGCCCCCGGTACATATTTTTCTGGACGCCGCGTGTAAAGGGAAACTCGCCGGGGTAACCAAGGTCGCGCTCGTAGTCGAGCCCCCGAACGTCGGGCGGAGAGTAAACCTCTCCAATGGGAATCCCGGAGAGGGATTCGTACTTTTTTTCCTCAGGCATGTTATGCCACTCCTTAGGCTCGGCCGACGCGCTTTTGGAGGGTCGCTCCCGTTATCAGACGCCGGTCGGTTATCCGTGGGCTAACCCCGGTCAGGGGGCCACAGACCTTTTAGTTTTAAAACCTCCCTCAAGGTAACCAGCGCGCGGTTCATCGCCGGCACGCCGGTATACACTCCGACCTGGAAGATAACCTCAGCGAGCTCTTTTGGAGACACCCCCACGTTTAGCGCCGCTTGGAGGTGGAGGGAAAGCTCCTCCATCGCCCCAAGGGCCGCGAGGGACGCGACGGCTACCATCTGCCTGGTCGGGTGCGGAAGTTTCTCTCGGGAATATATGCTCCCGGTTATGAAGAGGGAGAACTCCTTGGCGAGCTCCGGGTCGAAGGAGTGCCAAATGCGGTATGGGACCTCTCCCTCTACATCCTTGAAGTAGAGCGCGGCGGTTTCAGCCGTTCTCTTCTTTAAATCTTCATTCATAATCGACCCTTTTAATATCCCTTACTTGTAATCGAAAAAGCCCTTGCCGGTCTTCTGACCGAGGTACCCTGCTTCCACCATCTGCCGAAGTAACGGACAGGGGCGGTATTTGGAGTCGGCGAAGCCGTCGTGTAGCACCTCCATTATGGAGAGGCATACGTCGAGGCCGATGAGGTCGGCAAGCGCCAGAGGGCCCATCGGGTGAGCCATGCCCAGCTTCATGACGTTGTCGATGTCCGCCGCCGAGGCGACGCCCTCATAGAGACAGTATACCGCCTCGTTGATCATGGGAAGCAGAATTCTGTTCGCCACGAAACCGGGTGAGTCGAAAGCCTTGACCGGCACTTTGGAGAGCTTCTTTGTGGTCTCCTCGATAATAGCGTAGGTGTCCTCGGAGGTCTGGAGCCCGTTAATTATCTCAACAAGCTTCATCACCGGCACGGGGTTCATGAAGTGCATACCGATTACCAGCTCGGGGCGGGAGGTCACCGCCGCGATTTTGGTAATGGATATTGAGGAGGTATTGGTGGATAGTATAGCGCCCTTTTTGACCGCGGCGTCGAGGTCGCGGAAAATCTGGAGCTTTATCTCGGGGT
>PKTU01000110.1 GCA_002869005.1 Deltaproteobacteria bacterium | reverse complement strand
GTTAAATATAAGTAAAGAAACCGTTATTTCGGACGTAAATATCTAGAGGAGATTAATTAAGGCCCATCAGGCGATATTAAATTAAAGAGGGGGAACCCCGTGGTTAGTGAATTCAGGTTGAAGAGGGAAAAAACTCTATTTGCGATAAGCGTAATATTCTCCTTGCTTGCCTGGCTCGCGCTTGTCATCTCCATAGCGGGGATATTCTATGCGCTCTTGATAGGCTTCTTCCTCATGGCGGCGCACGCCATCTATATTTCTCATGTCAAAGGGCAGGGAGTTTTGCTCTCCAAATCGCAGCTCCCTGAGATTTACGAGCGGGTAGAACGAATTTCACATAGCTTCGGCCTCGCTTCGACCCCTGAAGTCTACGTGATGGAGTCGGGCGGTATTCTAAACGCAATGGCCGCCAAACTCTTCGGAAGGCAATTCGTAATCATCTACGCCGACCTGATAGAGGCTTGTGAGGATAACTACGGGCAGCTTGATTTTATTCTGGGACACGAAATTGCCCACCACGCCCTAGGGCATCTTAAATGGCATCTTTTCATTGCCCCCGCCTACGTGGTGCCGCTCCTTGGGACGGCGTATTCACGCGCAAGAGAATACTCCTGTGACCTCGCCGGGCTTGAGGCTTCAGGCAGTATTGAGGATGCAATGCGCGGCCTCGCGATACTCGCGGCGGGGGGTAAACTTGCCAACCGCCTCAATATGGATGAGTACATACAGCAGGTGAAAGGCGTTCGAGGTTTCTGGTCCTCCATATATGAACTCAATTCAACGCACCCCTTTACCGCCAAACGGGTCGCGGCCCTTGCGAACCACAAGTATCCGGAGACGGTCAAGGTGCCCGGCAAAAACCCCTTTGCATATCCGCTAGCGCCCTTTTTCGGTGCGGCTGTCTCTCCCGCCGCGGGGGCTCCCTTCATGGCGGTAGCAATCCTCGGGGTTTTGGCTGCGGTGGCGATCCCGCAATACTTGAATTACGTGAAGCTCTCTGAGGAGCGGGCGCAGATGGAGCAGGTCGAAGGGGAGTATGCCCCCTATGATTCGGAGGCGGAGACGCTTGTTCCGACGGGGGAGCTATACTTCGCCGACGACCACCTGAGAAAGGTCCGTGAGTGGGCCTTCGGCGTAGGTGAGAAGCTGGGCGAATGGCCTTGTGAGGGGGAAGACCCATCAATCGAAGAGATCTCAAAGCTCTGTAGCGAGCAGGGCTGGGAGCTGGAGATTAATTGTAACGACGGCTATTGCGCCGTGTACGCTCCTCTTGGAGAGCGGGTTCAGTACCGTGCCATCTGGTTCGGCACGGGTGAGCTTGTCGAGGGCGTTCTCTAGGTGTAATTTTTGCCCTTTTTGATAAAGGTGCCGTTACGAAATTCGTAAAAAGCCAGCTCAAGCTCCTCTTCGGTGTTCATGACTATGGGGCCTCTCCACGCGACCGGCTCGCCGATGGGCTCACCGCTCATTAAGAGGAAGCGCATTCCATCGCTTCCGCCCAAGATCTTAAGATGGTCTCCGCCGGAGAGCTTTACTATATGTTTTGAGGCGACATTCGAGCCGCTTTCGCCAATCCTTCCCTCTCCCTCGAAGATGTAGAGGAAGGTGAAGAAGTCGGTAGGAATGTCCAAAGTCAAAAAGCGCCCCGCCTCGACGGTTACATCGAAGTACCAGGGTGAGCGGACTATCTCCCGCACCGGCCCCTCTACCCCTCTGAAGCGCCCCGCTATGACCTTGACGCTGCCGCCATCGACCTCGACGGTGGGGATCTGGTCTGCGGTTATGTCACGGTAGCGGGGGGCCATCAGCTTGTCTTTCGCGGGCAGGTTGACCCAGAGCTGGAAGCCTACCATTCCGCCCTCGACAGGCTGAGGCATCTCTTGATGTATCACGCCGCCGCCCGCCGTCATCCACTGCACCTGGCCCGGGCCTATGGAGCCGCTGTTGCCTATGGAGTCGCCATGCTCCACATCGCCGCGAATTAGGTAGGTAACGGTCTCTATCCCCCTGTGAGGATGCCAGGGAAAACCCGCAACGTAATCCGCCGGGTCCTCGCCGGAGAAGTCGTCAAAGAGGAGAAAGGGGTCGAAAGAAGGGGCTTCGGAGACGCCGATGCCGCGCCGTAGCTTGACCCCCGCGCCCTCCATCGTCGGAACCGACGCAAAGATTTTAACCGCTTCGCAACTCCCATTCATCTTCATGCCTCCTCGCCCAAGTTCTTCTTCTTTTTTAAAAAGATACCACGCAATTTGTAAGACGCCCGGGGGCATTTTGCGGTATACCAGATTCTTGACCGAATCCTTGAGGAGGAATGTTTTGGACGTTATAGAGAAGATGCTAAAGGCGCAGGAGCGCGAACCGTTCCCCAAATTGCTCGGTATCACTTGCGATGAGGTGAAAGAGGGGTATGCCCGCTGCAAGATGGTCGTAACCGAAAAGATGCTGAACATCTTCGGCAGCGCACACGGGGGAGCTGTTTTCAGCCTCCTGGACGAGAGCTTTCAGCTGGCGTGCAACTCACACGGCAAGGTCGCCGTCGCGCTTAATCTCTCCATAACCTACGTAAAAGGTGCGCTGCCGGGGGATATCCTTATCTCCGAGGTGGTGGAGAAGTCGCGCACCAACCGCACCGCTGTTTACGACGCCTCCGTAAAAAATGGGGAGGGTGAGCTTGTCGCCACCGGGCAGGCGCTGGCCTACAGAAAGAAGGAGGCTCCGGAGTTTTTAAGGTGAGGCCGGAGGCTGGATGATTACAAGCTCGACGCGCCGGTTCCGCGCTCTGGATTTTTCATCCCTCCCTTTTACGGCAGGGTCGTAGTGGGCTCGCCCGACCGCCTCCATGCGTTCAGGCTTTATTCCCGGACCCCACTGAAGGTAACGCACAATCGCCCCGGCGCGCTCGGAGGAGAGCTCCCAGTTGGAGCGCCAGTACACCCTGTGGGAGGGGCCGACCGGGATGTCGTCGGTGTGGCCCACTACCCGGATTAGCTCTCCGCTATCCTTTACTGCCTCCGCCACACTCTTCAAGATAGCGCTGCCTGAGGGGAGCACGTCGACGGAGAGGGCGTCGAATATGACGTCCCCCGGAATAGTCACGGTCACCTCGTCACCATCTCTCTTAACCGGTGCGCTATCTCCGATTGCGGCAGCAAGGTTTAAGCGAAGAGCCTCCGCTGCCTCCTCGCGCTCTGTCGAGGCACCTTTGTTCGCCGCGCTTGCGCTTAAAGTCGTCAACTCCTCTTTAGCCTCGGCCAGGCTAGCTTCCAGCCTGGCAATCTCCTCCTTGGCACTTGCCAGCTCGCCGGAGGGGCGCTCATGCTCCTGCCGTAGCTCCTCTAACTCTCTTGCCAGGGCTTCAATCTCATCCTCAGCTTTATTTAGCTGGGATTCTTTTATTTTGAGGACGGTGGTAGACTCCTTGTCATCCTTCTTCAGCATCTTTATGCGTTCATTGGCGCCTACAATGTCGTCGAGGAGCTTCTCTTTCTCCCTGGCAAGCTCGTTTCTTTCACTCTTTAAGCTCCTCAACTCACTCTTTAAAACTTTTAGCTCGTCGCTCTTTTCTTCCTTCACCTGCGGAGATACCCCACAACCTAAAAATAGCGCCGGGATGATAGCTAAGATAAGCACTCTCTTCATAAAACCTGCCTCCGGAATCGAGTTCTACTGCTCTTGCCCCTTGAGCTTCCTGTAGTTTTCCAGCGCCTCACGGGCTATTTCTCCGGCTTGTACGGCGTCCAGTACGCTGCACCCCGGTTCGCTTACGTGTTTGCAGTCGCGGAACTTACAACCCCGCGCCAGTTCATCAATTATTGAAAAAACCTCAGCGTCCTCCAGTGCCTCATCGGGGAGAGTTATCTCCCTCATGCCGGGGTTGTCTATGATGATGCCGCCTGAAGGGAGGATGAAAAGCTCACGGTGGGTGGTCGTGTGGCGGCCCTTCCCCAGTGCTTCGCTGACCGCTGCCGTCTTCTGGGCTTCGCCACCGATGAGGGCGTTAATCAACGTTGATTTTCCCGCGCCGGATGAACCCAGAAGGCAGATAGTCTCGCCGGGGTTGATCTGCCCCTTTATCCAGCCGACATCTCCTTCGGCGGCGCTCAAGGCTTTAACCTCAACGGAGGGGAGGAGCCCTTTTATCTCCTCCTCCCGAGCCCTGGCCTCGTCGCATAGGTCTGCTTTGTTAAGGATCACTATGGGGGTTGCGCCGCATAGCTCCGAGAGGACCGTATAGCGGGCTATGCGGGGCGGGTTGTAGTCCCGGTCGAGCCCGCAGAGGATGAATATCTTGTCGATGTTGGCGGCGATATTCTGCATCGGCACCGCTTCCCCCTCGCGTTTGCGGCCCCCTGCCGCGCCCCTCTTGAGCAGGTTCTTCCTCTTTAGAAGGGCCCGTATCGCCGGGTTGGCTCCGGTATCGACCGCTACCCAGTCACCGACCAGCGGAACTTTGCCCTCACGCCTGAGGCTGCCTGTTAGGGTAGCCCACTTCTCGCCCTTCGCCGTTATCAGCTTATACTTGTTCCTCGACGTGAAGGAGACGCGCGCGGGTTCAACCTTGCCTGTGAGGGCCGGGTCGCGGGAGAGCTCCCGGGTAAAGCCGGCGTCCTTTAGGGAAAACGAGCTATTACTGCTCTCTTTGATACCACTCATGCTTTCAGCTTACAGAGATTTGAGGAGTTTTTCCAACGCGTCGGAGCCATCGACGAGGTTTGGAAAAAATTTGCGGGTCGTCTCCTCATTTGCCGGGTCTCCCTCCCAGTTTTCCAGAACATAGCCGCCGTCGTAGTCGACGCTGGCAACTCGCGCGCCTAGGTTCGTCGCCGGAAAATAAAAGTCGGAGCCGGGCAATATGGCGACGTGCGCCTCTTCGAGTATCATCTCGCATATATCCTTGCCGGTTATCACACCTCTGGCGCGGAACTTGTCGCGGTAATTTTCGAAGTCTGGAAATAGGTAGAAAGCGCCGTCAGGGCGGGGGCAGTTTAGCCCCATCGCCTCAAAACGTTTATGAAGATAACGGGTGGCGAAGCGGTGGATGTTGGTGGTCTTCTCAACAAAGGGTTTGATTGAGGGGTAATCGGAGTAGGCCGCGAGCGCCGCGTATTGTATCGGGGCGGATACCGCGCTGAAGGTCTCGCTGATAACTGATTTCAGCGCCATCATGACCGGCTCAAGCCCGTCGGGAATCAGCATCACGCCGAGCCGGTATCCTCCCGCGGCGAAGGCTTTGGAGAGCCCTCCGGTCACTATCGTTCCCTCCGGGTAGTATTTTGAGAGGGAGGCGGTTCCCTTTTGGTCGAAGTCGATCTTCGCGTAGATCTCGTCGGAGACGACTATTACCTGGTAGGCTCGGCATATCGCGGCGAGATCCGCCATCTCCTCTTCGCGGTAGACGGACCCGGTGGGGTTGCAGGGGTTGTTCAAAATCAGGAGTTTTTGTTTGTGGCCCATGCTATAGCAGGCGTGGTCCAGCTCCTCGGCGGTTAATTTGTAGCCGTTGTCGCGCATCGTCGTTATCGGAATAACGTTTTTCCCCCGCAGCGCGGCCTGGGGGCCGTAACTCACCCAACTGGGCGCCGGGACTAGAAGAGACCCCTCTGTGAGGAATATGGCCTCAAATATAAGCTCCTTTGAGCCGGGCCCGATGCAGACATTCCTGCCCTCAAAGTGATATCCGAACTCCTCACGGTAGTATTTTGCTACGGCGTCGCAAAGCTCCGGCAGTCCTTGCGTTGGCAGGTAGTCCTTTTTGTCCACATTTTGTCGCAGCGCTTCTTGAATCGTCGCCGGTACGGGAAAAGGAGACTGCCCGAAGCCAAAGTGATAAACTCGCTTGCCGGCGGCTTTCAGCGCTTTTACCTTCTGATTTATTGCGAGGGTGGCTGATTCCTTGAGGCTTACTACCAGAGGGTTGATGGCGGGTTGCACTTTAGTGCTCCTTATCACTTGGCTTAGGCCGTTCTGTCTGTTTTGTAAAGATGCCCCTTTGAAAGCCTTTAGTCTACGTAAAAATTTATGCTCCCGTCTAAAACACCCGGGCGTGGTATATTCATCACCGTTGGAATGAAAAATTTTGTCAGGGATTTTTTTCATGGAATTTGCTGTTGAGTTTGCTTTTGAGCTTTACGGCGTGGTGGTTGACTCCGCGCCCTGGCTCCTCTTCGGCTTCGTAGCGGCGGGCGTCATACATCTCTTTATCTCCGATGACTTTGTAGCATCACATCTGGGGCGTGGCAGGGTCTTGCCGGTTATAAAATCAGCGCTTTTGGGTGTGCCGCTGCCCATATGCTCCTGCGGCGTAGTCCCATTGGCCGTTGGCTTGAGGCAGCGAGGCGCCTCAAAAGGCGCGGCGCTCTCTTTTATGATATCCACGCCTGAGACGGGCATCGATTCCATCCTCTACACAAGCGCGCTCCTGGACCCGGTAATGACGGTTATGCGGCCTGTCTCCGCTTTTATATCCGCGGTGACCGCCGGTGCCGTCGAGACCTTCTTTGGAGGGGGTGAGGAAAAGCGTGGCCCAGCGCCCCTTAATCTCCCGACCTTCCAGGGAGGCGCGCGGACGCCCCTCGGCATGGCGGCGGAGGCAATCGAATACGGACTGGGGTCGCTTTATTACTCTCTTGCCGGCTACCTTGCGGCGGGTCTGGTGATAGCGGCGCTCATATCCGCATTGATTCCCGAGGGCTTCTTCCTCCAATACCTTGGTGACGGTTTCCTTGGAAGGCTGGCTATGCTCGCGGTCGCGACACCGATGTACATCTGCGCCACCGCCTCCACGCCGATAGCGGCGGCGATGATATTAAAGGGGCTTAGCCCCGGAGCCGCGCTGGTGCTCCTCCTCGCCGGGCCCGCGACGAATGTGGCGTCTATATCCGCGCTAGCCGGTATGATGGGGTGGAGAACGACCTTTAGATACCTCCTCACCATCTCAATTTCGGCGCTTCTGATGGGGTGGCTCGTCGACGAGCTTTACGTCCTCCTGGGGACTTCGCCGTCGGCGGTTATGGGCGGCGCCGCAGAGGCAATACCGGAGTGGGTGGGAGTTGTTTCGGCGCTGGTGCTTATCTTGGCTTGGCTAAGGCTGTTAGTGAAAAGGAGATTTGGCTGACCGCTACTTCTCCGTTGATTTTTCAAAGCAACGAGGCGGCGTCAGGCCGCCTCGTTGCGTTTGCCTCTGTTAGGTAAGAGACTCTGCCAAGGGCTTTTCATGAACTCGTCCTCATAGGGCGGAGAAAAGGGATATGGCGGTTGAGGCCCCTAGACCGAGGAAGCTAAGCCACTGTATCCCAGATATTGCCGCCGCAAGCCCTATGGAGCCGCCGACTATAATTGCGGCTAGGAGCCCGCTGCGGTTCACCGCTCGTTTGCCTCTGAAATATAGCGCGGTGGCTACGGGTGCGACGACCCCTGTGGTGAAAACGCCGAGCCCCATCAAAAGCAGACCGATGATATCCCCACGCCATAGGCCGATGGCAAGTGAAGCTCCGCCAAAAAGCGCTATGAATATCCTCATGGAGGAGACGCGGCGGCCTTTTAAGATGTCGTGCTCGATTATCCCCGCCGCCGTGACCAGGCATGTGTCCGCAGAGGAGACCACGGCGCAGAAAAGTCCGCCCAGGAGCCATGCTCCGGCCCAGGGGGGGAGGATTTTTACTACCTCGACGGTCAGCAGCGTTTTGGGGTCCGCGCCGCTCGCTGCCGCTGAAAGACCTATGAAGAGAACAATGAGGCCCATGATTGGGAGAATTATCGCCGCCGAAATCGCGCCGCGCTTGGCTGTGGCGTCGTCAGCTGACGTGAAGAGTCTTGAGTATATGTCCGGCCCGACAAGGTAGCTGCCGCCATAGATTAATAGGAAATATAGGGCTTTGGAGAAGGGAAATTTCTCATTTGTAAACTCGAAGGAGAAATTAGCCAAGGGGGCCGGTGAGGAATTCCAGAGGTATCCCGCCGCGAAGAGGAGGGCCCCAAACATCACGAAAAATTGTAAGGCGTCGGTTTTCATGATGGATGATTGTCCGCCGAGGATCGCGTAGATGGTTATTACGATTGAAGCGGTGACCAGAGAGCCAGTAGCTTCAAGGCCGGTTAGGGTATCGACGATGCGGCCCGCCGCTACGAACTGGGCGGCGACGATCCCCGTCCAGCCGGTTACTATGATCACCGCGACCAGAGCGCGGGCGCGGGGGCCGATGAGCATTCCGACGAGGTCCGCCAATGTCGACGCTCCGGTTTCTCTGACCCTGCGCGCAAGGGTGACGCCTAAAAGCATCAGCCCGGAGGTTCCAGACAGGTAGAGCCATATCGCCGGGAAGCCTACGTTTCCCGCGAGGGTAACCATACCCATAGTCGCCGAACCGCCGATTACCGTTGCCAGCATGGAGAGGGTTACCATCGCCGCGTTTTGGCTGCGGCCTGCAACGAGGTACTGCTCAAAGCCATGTTTGCGGATAAAATCCAAAACGCCAATGATTATGAAGAGCGCCATTAGAAAGTAGAGCATAGTTACCTTTCGACATCCTTTAGGAGGGCCTAGCTTCGTATCGATAGAGTCGAGGAGTATAGACCAAGGGTACTTGTAAACCAATATAAAAAAAGGTTTACAGTAAGCAGTGATGATGATTATGTGAAAAAAGCTCCATTACGTGTAGGATATATGCTCCAGCTCAAACCCAAATGGAGATACGCCGTGAAGAGATTAATTGCCGCCATAATCATATTGTTTTTTTCTGCCCCCGTCTTTGCGATTGACGAAGGGTCTATTGCATTCTCAGTTGGAGATACGCTCCCGAATATCACTATATACGGGCTTGCCGACTACAAAGATTATGAAACGTTGCTTGGCCGCACGGATACGGGCAGCTTTGATTTGGGGCTCGTTGAGGGCGAGGTGCTGGTCCTTGAGCTCTTCAACCGTTTTTGCATGAGCTGTTGGGAGCAGGCGCCAATCATGGAGAGCATATGGGAGCGTTTGGGCGAAGAGAACCTTAGGGGAAGGGTAAAGCTGCTTGGCCTTGCCGAGGGCAATACAGAGTCCGGCGTCCTTCAATTCAAAGAGGAGAAGGGGCTGACGTACCCTCTAGGGGCCGACCCCTCATTTTCCGCGCTGGATACGATTGGAGACTCAGCCGGCACGCCGCTCACGCTTTTGCTCAAGAGAGTGGGCGACGTCTGGGAGCTTGCTTATTTCCATATAGGGGTGCTGGAGGAGGAGGCACTTTACGCGGGAATAGAGTCCCTGCTGGCGGGTGAAGCGGTATCCATAAAGGTGGAGCAGGGGATACCGGCCTTCATTGAGGAGGAGCCGGAGGAGCTTTTTGAGGCCCAGCAGCGCGAGGAGGTTGAGATCCTTTTCACCAGAATTCGCGGCGGAGAGGTGACCAAGGCCGAGCGCGTAGAGGGTTTAGACGCCTTCTTGCTTTTCCGCGCCTATGACGGTGAGGGTAACCCGCTCGACCTTTACGGGAGGGTGGCGAAGCGCCGGCCTGTCTGCGACCTCTGCCATACAAATGTATTTGTCTTTGCCTTCGATTCGGAGGGCAGGGTGAGAGGCTTTGACGTCCTCTACGCGACTAAGCTGGCGAACGACAAATGGAGCGCTGAGGATACCCGCTCTTTCGAGTCGAGACTCATCGCCAAGGATAAGGTGATCTTTAACCCCGACACCGACGCCGTGACAACCGCGACGATGAGTTCATCGCTTATGTACGATGAAGTAAGGCGCACCCTTGCCGCTTTACCGGAGCTAAAATAGCCGAGGGTTTATTGCCTCAGTCGAGGCTTATCGAACTCTTGCACTTGTTGCACCGCATCGCGCCTCTAAAAACCTTGTTGCCGCATTCTGGGCATAGGTAGCGAGCCTCCTCGTCCGCGATCCACTTAGCGGTTCCAAACTCGCGGCGGTAGGGGACGGAGCGGAGGATGACTCCTTTGCCCACGGTCATCGGGAACGTTTCTATATGTTCGCAGGGGAAGTCGCCGCACTGGTGACACCCCTCAAGTTCACGCTCCATGGAGCAATTCCTCAGCTCGCACTGTTTGCAGTGCATAAAGCGCTCGTCAGAGAGGCACCCGTCGCAGTGAATGTCATCCAAGGTGAGGTTCTCGGCGCCGGGAAGCTTTCCCTTGCCCTCCGTCTCTCCCCTGTAAAGAGCCAAAAGGCCCATTTTCAGCTTTTCGTTATTGTCGCGTCCGGCTATGTGGATAGCGCAGACACCGCAGTAAAGTCCGCAAGGCGATGCGAAGTCCGGGTTGTAGGTGCTCATCACGTGGCGCTCCTTGTTAGCTGTTAAGTATCTATAAGATAGCTATACAGCTAAAGGGTGAGCATGTCAAGGAGTGGAAAAGCGTGGGGCTATTGCCAGCGCCCAACCGGGGTGTAAGCTCTTATCCTCTCCCCAGTGTGGGCATCGACGTAGGAGTTATAGCTCCTCATGATTATTGAGTAGACGAGGTTCTGCCTGTTTACCCGCTTGCCATCCTCCATTATCTTCCAGAATATCTCCAGCCTGGGAGCCGACACCTGGAAGTCACCCCGCAAGACGTCGGGGTACATTTCCTGGTACTCCTGCCATGCGGCTTCGACGGCTTCATCAGGGGATACCTTCGGCATGGGGTCAATGCTGATGAATTGTGGAATGTTGATGTAGAGCTTCGCGTTGTAGAGGTACTTTCCCTCAACCTCCCTCATCCCTCGGATGATTATGGATGTAACAACTTCGCCCTTATATACAGGCACGTCACCGTAAAAATATGAGTATGTAACGTCGTCATATTGCTCTTGGGTTACCCCGCGCCTCAGGGTCTCCGGCGAAACTCCGCATATCTCAGCCGCAAGATCTCTTAAGTAGTAGTGGACGTCCGAGAGGTCCTTTCTGGAGAGGATCTTTTTGTCCAGCGTAATTTTGCCCGAGAGGTTGTTGGGGGTGAAAAAATCCCTGAAATCATCTACCGACCTCTTGGCGTTCCAGCGTGCCCCAGTCTCCTCCTTCATGTAGGAGAATAGCTCCTCGCTTGAGGAGAACGGCGTCGACATCGCTTGTTCCGCTGCATTCGCTGTGGCACATGCAAAAAGGGTTGTAAAGAGGAAGGCCGTAATCGCCAGTGAGCGGAACATATAAGCGCCTTAGCCTAAAATTCCCAACCAAAGGGTTAGGGTCCCAATGGAGATGAGGGTGGAAAGCGTTACCGAGGTAGAGGCCAGCGAAGCGTCGCCGCCCATCTCGTTAGCCAGGATTAAAGTAACAGTCGCTGTTGGAGCGCATAACAGCAGCACCGCGGCGGCGCGCTCTATCCCCCCGGCTCCTGCCAGGGTTAGGAGGAGGCTGCCCAGCGCTGGCAGCGCCAGAGTTTTTAAAAACGTGGAGACAGCAGCTACCTTGGCGTGCCCCAAGGCTTCGGTGTCGAGGCCGGCCCCAATGAGCAGCAAGGCGAGGGGTAGGGACATTCCCGCCATTATGGACATGGAGTCCTCCACCATCGTTGGGAGGGGCAGCCCGCTGAATTCGTAGGCCATCGCGGCGAAGGAGGTGAGGATGATTGGGTGGATCACGAGCGCCTTTAATAGCCCCCGCGCAGAGTGTTCTCCTCCGCCGAAGTGGCGAAGAGTGCCCACCGCCAAAGCGTTGTTCATAAGCATATAGAATGGTGCGAATATTGACGCCGCCTGCACGCCGCGTTCGCCAAGGCCGTAAAACGCCGCCGCCAGACCTATGTAGCCAATGTTTGAATGTATCGATGAATGCACGAACGTCGCGCGGGTGGCTTTACTGAGCCCCATCAAGCGAGATATTAAAAGCGCGGCGGCCCAGATGAGCAGGATCGCTGCAAGCGTCAGGACAATCCAAGAGGGCCGCAGTATCTCTGAAAAGGGGGCTTTTACCACTTTTAAAAAGATAAGGCAGGGAATGGCGAAATAGTATACCAGCCTGTTGGCGGGCCCTCGAAAGGAGTCCGGCAGAAAGCCGAGGCGCCTGCCGACGAATCCCGCACCAATGACAATAAAGACCGGTAAAATTCTTAATGCGCTATCCATGAGACAGTTATATCAGGAGAGGCAGAGGTGCGAAAGCGTCAAGCCCTAAGAAATTTTAAAGCAAATGCAGCGCTGCTCTTTCGTCTGAAAATATCAAACCGTCATCCTTGAAACGTTTTTTCGCTGGAAGACCCCTCCTGCTTGCCTTACTATTGCCGCTTTGAAAATGACCAAATATGGAGAGCTTAAAGATGGTGCAAGTGGAAGTGGACAGATGGGTCGCTGAAGGTATGCTTGACGAAGCCCACAAACTTATCCGGGAGCTTAGGATTATCGCCTCAGGGTATCCGGGCTTTCTCTCCGGAAGCCTTTTTCAAAGGGTGGAAGACCACCACCACTGCTCCTCGGTTTCCCGTTGGCAGAGCAAAAGAGACTGGGATAACTGGGTGGCCTCGGAAGCACGCCACACCATAGCCTCCAAAATTTCTCCCATGCTCGACGAGCCGGAGACCGTCGTAATTTTCGAGCCCTTCTAAAAAGAGCCACCCGCCAATTATAAAACGCCCTTGCCTGGGTTGTCCCGGCGAGGGCGTTTTAATCGCAACCGATTTTATCTACTGTTTTTAATATTGTTTGCCAGTGCTTCCTTTGCCGCATGTCGGGCAGTATTTCCAATTTGCGTTTATGGGGCTTTGGCAGCTCTCACACTTTATAGGTGCCGATTCGTGCACACGCTCCTTTTTAAAGAGATGCAGAACCGTCCAGACCGCAAATCCGAAGAATATCAACCCGAAGGGTAAACCGAAGAAGCCGTGCCATCCTGAAAATCCCGTCGCGCAATACATATAGCCCTCAATCCCTATATAGGTTGCTTAATGTAATTTAAGACGCGTCACGGCATAAAAGGTTCCACCTTATTTGTCGAACAGGCTCTTTATGAAATGGATGGTCGTCGCCCTGTTGAGCGCTGCTATCCCCTTGGTGAGGGGTATCTCCTTGGGGCACGCCTTGGTGCAGTTCTGCGCGTTGCCGCAGTTGGCAATGCCTCCAGCTCCCATTACCGCGTCAAGGCGCTCGTCGCTGTTCATCTCTCCGGTGGGGGAGATGTTGAAGTAAAGCGCCTGCACCAGCGCGGCGGGGCCCATGAAGTGGGTTCTGTCGTTGACGTTTGGACAGGACTCCATGCAGCAGCCGCAGGTCATGCAGCGTGAGAGCTGGTAGCCGAATTGGCGTTTTTTCTCCGGAAGGCGGGGTCCCGGTCCGAGGTCGTAGGTGCCGTCTATGGGCACCCACCCTTTTATCCTTATCAGGTTCTCGAACATGAAGGCGCGGTCGACCATCAGGTCCCTTACTACGGGGAATTTTTTCAGCGGTTCCAGCGTTATCGGGTTAGCCAACTCATCGACAAGCGCCGTGCATGCCTGGCGGGGCTTACCGTTAATCAGCATGGAGCAGGCGCCGCACACCTCTTCGAGGCAGTTGCAATCCCACACCACGGGGGTGGTCTCTTTGCCCTCCTCCGTGACGGGGTTCTTCTGTATCTCTTTAAGGCAGGAGATGACGTTCATGTGGGGGGTGCGCTTCATGGTGAAGGCTTCCCAATAGGGGATGTTGATGCCGTCGTTGCGCTTTATCTTCAGGCGAATCATATCGTTCATCGTCCGCCTCCTAGCTTGCCGCCGCGTAGTTGCGCGGGCGTGGTTTTATGTGTTGGGTGTCAACATCCTCATAGGAGATTGTGGGGCCGTCCACTGTGTAGTTGGCGAGGGTGGTTTTGAGGAAATGCTCGTCGTCACGCT
The DNA here is from genome assembly GCA_002869005.1 of Deltaproteobacteria bacterium. Taxonomy (GTDB): domain Bacteria; phylum Desulfobacterota; class Deferrisomatia; order Deferrisomatales; family BM512; genus BM512. The sequence goes on along the minus strand of PKTU01000110.1, from coordinate 12,704 downwards.
CGGGGAACTCCGGTTTGTAGTGCGCCCCCCTGCTCTCGTCGCGCATCCTCGCTCCGAGGGTAATTACCTCGGCGAGCTCCAGCATGTGGTGGAGCTGGCGTGTAAACTGTAGCGACTGATTCAGGGCGCGGCCGGTGTCGGCGAGGCCGATGTTTTTATACCGTTCCTTCAGCCCCTTTAAGGCCTCCAGCGTCTCGTCGAGGCGGCGGTTGTCCCGAACCACAGTGACGTTGGCTGTCATCAGCTCGCCAAGCTCGTCGTGTAATCTGTAGGGGTTTTCCGGCCCGTTCATCTTGCGAATATCGGCGAAGGTCTCCTCCAGCCGTATACGCTCCAGCTCCATATCCGCCGCTTGATTGGCATCTTCGTTGCCCTCTATGAACTCAATCGCCTTTGACGCGGCGACGCCCCCGCCGTGGATGCAGCTTAGAAGAGAATTCGCGCCGAGGCGGTTAGCGCCGTGGTACTGGTATTCGCATTCGCCGGCGGCGAAGAGTCCGGGCAAAGAGGTCATCTGATTAAAATCAACCCATAACCCGCCCATTGAGTAGTGCACTGCCGGGAAAACCTTCATCGGCACCTTGGCGGGGTCGGTGCCCGTGAACTTCCTGTATATCTCAAGTATGCCGCCCAGCTTGACCTCCAAAAACTCCGGCGGTTTTTCCGTGAGGTCAAGGTATACCTGCATCTTGCCATCCACTCCGAGCCCCTGATTGACGCATACGTCGAAGATCTCGCGGGTAGCGATGTCGCGCGGAACGAGGTTGCCGTAGGCGGGGTACTTCTCTTCGAGGAAGTACCAGGGTTTTCCATCCTTCGGCACCCACACCCGGCCGCCTTCGCCGCGTGCCGATTCGCTCATGAGCCTCAACTTGTCCTCGCCGGGAATCGCGGTGGGGTGGACCTGTATGAACTCTCCGTTGGCGTAGGCCGCCCCTTGAAGGTAAACGCCCATGGCCGCGGCGCCGGTGTTTATCACTGAGTTGGTCGACTTGCCGAAGACGATGCCGGGCCCTCCGGTGGCGAGGATTACCGCCGAAGCGCCAAAGGACCTCACGTCGCCGGTGGCGAACTCCATCGCGGTTATGCCGTGGCAAGCGCCTGAGTCATCGAGAATGGCCGAGAGGAACTCCCACCCCTCGTATTTTTTCACCAACCCCGCGGCCTCATAGCGCCTTACCTGCTCATCCAGCGCGTAGAGAAGCTGCTGACCCGTCGTCGCCCCAGCGTAGGCGGTGCGGTGGTGGCGGGTGCCGCCGAAGCGGCGGAAGTCGAGGAGCCCTTCCGGGGTGCGGTTGAACATGACCCCCATCCGGTCGAACATATGTATGATAGAGGGCGCGTTTTCGCACATCTCCTTAACCGGGGTCTGGTTGGCGAGAAAATCGCCGCCGTAGATTGTGTCGTCAAAGTGCACTGCGGGTGAGTCACCCTCGCCCTTGGTGTTTACCGCCGCGTTAATTCCGCCCTGCGCGCAGACGGAGTGCGAACGCTTTACCGGCATCAGCGAAAAGAGGTCGACCTTCGTATGCTGTTCCGCCGCCTTCACCGCAGCCATTAGCCCCGCGAGGCCGCCGCCGACTATAACTATCTTCTTCTCGGACATGCGTTATCTCCCGTGGTTAGAAGTTGACCAGCGTGTTGACGCCAAACGCGGCAAGGACTGCAAAGGTGAGAAACGCTACGCCCACCAATACTCTCTGGCTCCTGTCGCCAACCGTTATTCCCCAATGTATCGCCGCCCCGAAGAGGCCGTTGGCGAGGTGGAAGACCGCCGCGACGACCCCCGCGTACCAGAGCGCAAGGAACCAGCCCTCCGAGTCGTAGCCCACTGAATGGTTCATTGCCAGCGCGTGCAGGATTACGAAGGGGAGTATTATGAGCCCGGTAACCCGCTGCATCAGAAACATGCCGTTTCTAATGAGCGGGAAGGTCATGAAGTTCGGCCTTGCCTCAAAGACTATCCAAAGGCCGTAAATGGCGTGAAAGGTCAGCGGGATGTAAAGGAAAAGTTCCCTTGAAAGCATCGAATCGTAGGGGAGCTCGCCCTGGAGGTGGTATAGGAGAAAGTACCCCAAAAAGAGGATCCCTGTAAAAGAGTGGAGCTTTCTCAGCCAAAACTGCGTACAGCAACTCTTATCTTCGCGCATTTTGCTTTCCCTTTGTTTCCGGGGAAATGGTATCTTTCCTTTTAGAATCGAATGTATTGGGAAATATAACAGATTCCACGGAAAAATTTAGAAACTTAACAACGACGGGTTTAGTTGAGTTTAAGAGGAAGGTAGCTGCTGTATGCGAATAAAGGCTATATCGTTCAGTCTCCTGGCGGCAGTGTCGTTATTGGCGGCTCCCCCGGCTTTGGCGACCACGAACAAGTGCGCGACCTCCATGCGAAGCGACAACCCCTCCCTTGTAAGGGCGGCCACGCCCCTGCCTAGAACACGTTCGTTGCCATTGGTCGCGGTGCCCGAGGAGTTCGGCCCGGCGGGAGAGTTTTCAATAAAGACCACCGAACACTTTAGAATAGTATGGGGGCCAAATACTCCAGACAATTCTCTTTGGGAGCCCTCCGCCGACCCCAATACACCGATCTGGGTAGCTCTTCTTGCCGAATACCTTGAGGACGCTTACACAATACAGCTGTCAGAGGGGTTTCCCGCTGCCTATGGCAGCGACACCTATTACCTGGATGTTTATGTTGCCAACACCGGCCTCACCATCGGCGGAACACCTCTCTCCATCGGGCCAAATTACTACGCGTACACCCAAATCGATAACGCCTATGATGTGGCTTATTTCGTATACAATACGATCGATTCGCTAAACGCTTTAAAAGCGACTGCGGCGCACGAGCTTTTCCATGCCGTGCAGCGCGCAACCGGCTACCCCTGGGACGATGAGGATTTGATACCCTCCTACATGTGGTTACGCGAGCAGTGGTGGGTCGAGTCAACGGCAACGTGGGCGGAGGAGATCACCTTCCCCGATGTAAACGACTACTTCGGTTACATCTCATATTTCCTCTCCGACCCGGAGAAATCTCTCAGCTATAACGGCGGCTTGGAAAATTCGCTAAGGGTATACGGGGCCGCAATCTTCCCCGGATATCTATGGCTCAATGAGGGCGGCTACGGTGGGGATGGCGAACACCCCGGCTCGGACCTTATAAGGGTCGTCTTTGAAAACGCCTATGGCCTTGGCGTGGAGCTTGCGATCGACACATATCTGAGGTCTTCAATCGGCTACACCCTTGAGGACGCGGTGACGGAGTTCTGGACGCTCACCTCCCACCCTGAGGATTTTTGGCCTGACGGCTCCCACTACTCGGTGCCGACGTACGTTTCGACAGTTTCAACGACACCCAAGGTTATTACCCCGACCTTGGAGCAGCTGCCGGACAAGCTGGGAGCGAACCTCTACCGCGTAAGTTCATCAAGGCTTCCTGCTACCATAGACTTTGCGCCGGAAAGCTCTTCGCTCTCTGATTGGACGATGGCGGTAGCCTGCGAAGGTCAAGACTTCTATCTTTACATCAACCCGGCAGAGCTGCCCCTTCTCGTTGACCGATGTCCAGGAAATTACACATATCTCTCATTTGTAAATACATCAAGCTCCGTGGAGGGATACTCGGTTGGTTTTGGTGAAAACCTTGATTTACCCCAGGTGACGAGCGGCGGTGGCGGGGGAGGCTGCTTTATCGAGGCGTTGATGCAATAAAGAGGGGTCTTTTAAAGGAAAAAAACTCCTTCACTGGCGGCGGTGCTTCTGCTATATTCCTCTCCACCTTGGAGGTTGCCCAAAAAGGATAACCGCCAGTGTTTATAAAGCTTTAAGCGACGCGGGTGTAACTCAGTTGGTAGAGTGTCAGCTTCCCAAGCTGAAAGTCGCGGGTTCGAGTCCCGTCTCCCGCTCCAGATATTCAAAAAGGCCGCCCTTTAAGGTGCGGCCTTTTTTTCGTGTAACCGTAGCCTTCCAAATCGCCGCCGGTGGCAGGTTCTATTTGACCTCAGCGCTTAGTGATGAATTTACGTAAGGCTTCAACCTTGATTTTCAGGAAGTCGTCAAGGCGTGTCCACGTTTCGAGGGTTATAGCTTCGCCGATTTCTCCATAATATGCCTCGGCTATGGAGCCCGCCATCGCTGCTTGCGTATCCGCGTCGCCGCCGAGGCTCACCGCAAGGCGCACCGCGGATTCGAAATCGGTGGATTCGATAAAGCATCGAATCGCCTGTGGCACAGAGCCCTGGCAGGTGACGTCAAAAGAATACGAGGGGCGAATTTTTGCGATGGGAGTTGAGATGTCATAGGCGAATGATATCTCGCAGAAAGTTTTTATCTCCTCCCGGGAGGCTCCCTGCCGCGCCATCAGTATCGCGGCGGCTACCGCTTGTGCTCCCTTCACCCCCTCGGGGTGGTTGTGGGTTGCCTCGGCTGATCTCTTCGCCTCTTTCAAACATTCAGCCATATCCCTGGCCCACCAGCCGACAGGCGATACGCGCATCGCCGAGCCGTTGCCGAAAGAGTTATAGGGCTCCGTCGAATTTTCACTTGCCCATTTGACGAAGCGCCTGCCATACCCGGCGTGCGGGTATCTGTTGAAATACTCCCTATAAAGTTCGCCGTAGTCGCGCCCGCCGAGGAGCGCGTCCGCGGTTGCCACAGTGAGGACGGAGTCGTCGGTGAAGAAGCTATCCTCATTGAAGAGGTCGAATTCGGTTGACTTTAAGGGGCGGAACTCATGGGTTGAACCGATTATGTCCCCCGCGATTGCTCCCAGTATTTTCATATCAGCTCTCCAGATTGGCGCGCTTTGCCTTGAGCCGCTTATATATTATGGGGATGAGGGATACGATGACGACTAAACCAACGCCGATCAAGAGCTCGGAAGAGACCTTCCCTTTTACGAGGTCCAGCAGCGAGGAGGAGAAGGTGACATACGCAATAACTCCGGGTGTCATGCAGATCAGGGAGGTCAAGGCGTATTTGGACCAGGGAATCTTTGTGAGCCCGAAGGCATAGTTCAGCAGGTTAAAGGGAAAGAGGGGAACCAGCCGCGTCAGGGCGACAACTTTCCAGCCGCTTTTAGCCACCTGCTCGTCCAGCGTGCCCAGTTTCGTGCCGGTCAGCTTTTCCTCAACCCAGCCCCTGGCGAGGTAGCGGGCGATGAGAAATGCGATGTTCGCGCCTATATTGGCGCCTATGGTTACATAGACAGCCCCCCACAGCGGCCCGAACAGTACACCTCCAACCACTGTGATCGGGAGCCCCGGCAGCATAAGCGGGGGCGCGATGGCATAGAGGAGCATATACGCCAGCGGCGCCAGGATCCCATAGCTCTCAATCGCCTGGCGCAGACGGGCTTCCTCCAGATATTCACCGACACCTCCGGCCTTGGCGAGAAAGAGCGCCGCAGCGATAAAGGCGATGAAGATGAGGAGCTTGAGCCTGCTTCCCCGTGATGGTCCTTTCTTCTTGGGGGGGGTATCGATGGCTGCGTCACGCTCGCCGATGCGGGCGTTGAAAAGCTTCTTTTTGAGTCTGCCCTTTAGCCTCAGCCTGTTTAGATATGTAATGGGGGCTCGCGCGGCCTTCAGCTTGCCCGTCAGGGTAGCCTCCGGGTCGAGGTATATATCAAGGATGTGGCTAGTGCGCGCGAAGTGGGCAAGATAGTTTGCGCAACCGGCGCAGTAGGTGACTATGTGACGCCCCCGCGCCTCCTCCTCACGCCGCTTGCCCCATGCCTTCGCGAACTCGGGGGCTATGGCTCCGGCGTTGCCGCCCTCGCCGCAGCAGAGGGTGCGTTTGCCGGAGCTCTTCATCTCCTCAATACGGACTCCCTCCCTCTGAAGAAGCGCTCTGACCGCATTGCCCGCAATAGGATCATCCCTTAGTACGCAGGGGTCGTGGATGGTGACCATGACATCGCCTTCAATCTTGCCTGCGGGGGAGTCAAGTTCGGTGAGCTCCTCATATACGGTCTTCACCTTCAAGTCGCCGCCGTACTCGCTGAAAATTTTATAGCAGTTGGGGCACGCCACGAGGACTTCGCGTACGCCCTCCTTTAACAAACGCTCCTTCATGTCGGTGAATACCCTTATAAACTCCTCTTCGCGGCCCAATGAACGGGAGGGGCTTGAGCAGCAGTCGAGTACAATCCCCATGGAGGGGTCGGCTGCCTTCAATATCTCATAGAGCTCCTCAACCCGCCCCGCTCTGCTCCCCGCGAGGGCGCAGCCGGGAAATAACACTCGCTCACACCTCTGGGGCAGACCGTAGAGGGTAAAGGCTCGCGAGGTGCCCCTTCGTTCATAGGCAAGGAGGGGGCGGTGCTCTTTAAAGTCCCCAACTCCCCGTTTGACCGCATCGCGGCGAAGTTCAAGCATTAGCCCGGCCGGGTCGACCCCCTCGGGGCAAACTTCGGTGCAAAGACCACAGAGGCTGCACTCGAAGGGCATCTTGCTGCCCATCTTGCGGTGATTAAGAGCGATCTCTTTTGGGGAGCCGTACCTCTGTAAAAAGGCGCACCGCTTTACACAAACTCCGCACTCGTTGCAGCGCTCAACGCAGCTTTTTGTTTCATCGCCCAATGCTGTATTTTCTGGTTCAGTCATGTTCTTTGTTCAATGATGTTAAGGTTTAACGTGAAATCCCAACTGTTCAGACACTACAACATTACCCGCTGCTGTAACAAATAGCTAAATCCAGCTTGTTTTATAAGGCCCATAAAAACCATTTACGTCTTTTCGCCGAAGGGTCTGTTTCGCTTGCAATTTTTGTAGTTTTATCGTACTTTCCGCCCCCGTAACGGCGCTCATCTCAAGCATTCATTTTATTATTTCATAATGTTTGATGCGCTTCGCGTCAAAGGGCAACCGTAAAGGGACTGTAACGACGTCAAACCCTTGCGGTGAAATTTGATATTGTCGATGGCCCCAAGGGCTGTCCCTCCAACGCAATCCAACTTTAAACTGCTACCAATTATTGCGGCGTAGGCGGGTTCCTGGCGGGCCCGCCTTTTTATTCCCCGGAAATCAGAGATGGCAAAACCCTGGAACACCATTGCGACGCACCCCTCGGGCGAGGGGCTCTTGGAGCTCAGAGTGCGAGACGGACGCGATTACCTCATTATGGTGGATGGCCGCGTTCTTATGAACAGCCACGCCAACCGCTCCGAGCTAGCGCTGGGGGAGTTTGCGTGCGAGGGGCTTGAGAGGGTAAAGGCTCCACGCGTGTTGGTCGGCGGTCTGGGCATGGGGTACACGCTGCGCGCGGTTCTGGATAAGTTGCCCGCGGATGCCTCCGTCACGGTAGCGGAGTTAAACCCGGTAATCGTAAGATGGTGTGAGGAATATATAGGACATCTTAGCGCCGACGCGGTGAGAGACCCGCGGGTAAACCTATACATAGGTGATGTGGCTGACGCGATAATGGCCGGAGCCAAAGAACCCTACGACGCCATAGTGGTAGACCTGTATATAGGACCCGATGCGGGGCACGATCCTCAGGATGACCCGCTCTATGGCCGCGGCGCCATCCTAAATACAAAAAAGGCGCTGAAGAGAAACGGCCGCTTCGCCGTGTGGGGGGAGTATCTGGACCCCGGTTTTCTAAAGCGTCTAAGAGGGTGCGGATTCGACGTTGAGACCTCCCGCCCCGGCAGGGGCGGCCTGCGGCACGTGGTCTACCTTGCGACATTGAAAAAGCGTAGCGGGGGCAAAGTATGAGCGACTTTGACGCTAAGTTGGCTGCATCGCAGTACCGAGAGGCCGCCCGAGCTATGAACAGCCTCTTCGCGGAACATCTTTTTTCGCTATGCTCCGGGTGTCTTGAAGCGCTCTATGGAGCTGCCCCAAGGAGGGCAACGCCGAGGATGGAGCTGGTGGAGGGTGTCTTTCCGGGGTGCTGCCAGGCGGGGGTATCGGAAGATTTCCGCAGCTCTCAGGACGAGGAGTCCGAATACCTCCCCGAAGCTCTTGTCGCTGAAATCATTGGGGCGAGGGACGAGTCGCTTGGCCGCAACAATACCGCCTTCGTCATCCGCGACGTGGTTACCGGCGAGATAAAGCGAGGAGCCGGTTGCCGCTGGTTGGGTGATGGGGGATGCTCCCTGGGTGAGCTCAAATCCACCCTATGCCTAGGTTTTCTCTGCGACGCGGCCCATTCGCGTCTGGGGGCAAAAGACCTTGAAGCTGAGTTTGCCAAAGTTCTTGAAGCGATAGCCGGGGGAGGGGAGCGCGCCTCGATAAGGCTGCGTGCCTTCAAGGGCTATATCCTAGCTTTAAAAGAGAGCCTATCCAAAAGCGCAGGATAAAGTTCTGGACGGTTATTTAAAGCCGATCAGTTTGGCGAGAGCGTTCGAGAGCTCGTCGGGAGATATCTCGTCCCCACGCAAAAGCCCCTGTATCGCGACACCCTGAAAAGCGCCTATAAAAGCTATGGCCGATGCTCTGGGATTATCGACCCCCTCCCGCCCGGCCATGAGGGTAGTGAAGGGGATAATGAAGGTATCGTAGGCTTTCAGAATCTCCTGAAGGATGGGGTGACCAGTTCCCGCGAACTCGGCGGCTAAGGCCGCGAGGCATATTGTAGCCTCGGGGGAGTTGTTGTAGTGGGCCATCATCATCGCGCTGAGCTCTTTTAAAGCCTCGGTGGAGTCGGCGGTACCTAACACCGTGCGGTACTCCTCAAAGCCTCTGGCAAGGCGCTCCACTACTGCGTAGAGCAGCTCCTCTTTATTGGCGAAGTTGTGAAAAAACGCGCCCTGCGTCATCCCAATCTCTTTGGCGATGTCGTTGACAGTCGTTTTATGGTAACCGCGAAGGGTGAACAGCTTTGTTGCGGCGGAGAGAAGTTTTCTTCTCGTCTCTTCGCTGCGCTTTTCCAGGGCGTTTTTCTTCTTCACCTAGGCTACCTCCGCTTTAACGCCGCGACCCCCTAAAATTTGTGGGGAAAGGGCAATGCCTTATTGACATAGTGGGGAGTATGTACTATTTCTATCTGCCATTCATAGCAAGCACTACGTAACCACGCAAGCGTTTTAGTGCTTTTTGAGTTCTCCCGGTGGCGCGGGTTTTATAAAGTAGTATCGGCCGGTTTCCTTGGAGATTGAAAAGGACCTCCGAAACATGGCGGAAACAGTGGGCCGCCGCCCCGCAGTTTGAATACATATACATATAATTTTATTGGTGAATTTGTCTCCGTAGGTCGGCATTTTATTTTGAAGCGTTTGAATTGATATCGTTCAAGGCTAACTGTACAGATTGGCACGAAAAGCCTTGACAGTAGCGTACGGTTATTGGAACTTGCTGAGTAAATTTTTCGCGATTCATTTACGGCGAATCAACTAGACGGGCAAATAAACCATGTTGAACACAATTGACACAGCAATCTTCACGCTCGCGTTAATCCTCTGTGTCGGCGGACTTTACCGGATGTGGGGGCGTATACGCCTCGGCGCTCCGGAGGACCGCTCCGACGCGCCAGCCAAGCGGCGCTCCTATCTTCTCTCCGCCCTGCTGGGCCACAAGAAGATCAGGAAGGAGGGGGTAGAGGGCCGGAATCACTACTGGCTCTTTCTGGCCTTCCTGGCGATGCTCCTTATCATCGCCGTAGCGCAGCTCCCCATCTCACTGCCCTGGTGGATCGCCGGGCCAATCGCGCTAGTCGTGGATATCCTCGGCTTGCTGGGCTTCGTTGGTTTGCTGCTGTTGACCAAGCGCCGCTATTGCGAAAAGCCCGACAGGCTGGATGAGAAATCCGAGGACTCCTGGGGACTCCTCCTCCTCATTTTGCTATTCGCTACAGGGCTCCTGCTTACGGGGATGCGCATAGCGGTAGCGGGTGACGTCTGGAACCTTTGGCACCCGGTAGGCTTCCTCATCAGCCTTATACTGCCCGCGAAGCTCTCCGCGGCGCTGGTCGGTTGGGTTTGGCGAATACACCTGCTGCTTATAGTAACGACCATCGCGCTGCTGCCCTACGGCAAGTTGTCCCATGTAATCTTCGGCGCGATGAACATCTATTTCAGAAATCGCGGGCCCAAAGGCGCCTTCACCGCACTGGACATTGAGAACTCAGAGGTCTTCGGCGTGGGCCAGGTGGAGCACTTCACCTGGAAACAGCTCCTCGACCTTGAGGCTTGCGTGCGCTGCGGCCGCTGCCAATCCCGCTGCCCCGCTCACAACACTGGCAAAGAGCTGAACCCCAAGCAGGTTATACAGGACCTCAAAAGCCACCTCGTCGCCAAGGCTCCGGCTATAAAGAAGGGCGAGGGCGATTCCTACGAGACTCCAATGATCGACGGCGGCGGCGTCAGCCAGGAGCAGATTTGGGACTGCACCACTTGCCGCGCCTGCATGGAAATCTGCCCGATGGAGATCGAGCACGTCGACAAGATCGTCGATATGCGCCGCTACATGGTCCTCATGGAGGGGCAGATGCCTGAGGAGTTGATACTCCTCAATAAAAATATGGAGAACAACTTCAACCCCTGGGGCGTAGGTTGGTCCGACAGGAACAACTGGATGACGAGGAGGGGCGTCAGCCCACGCATATTGAGCGAAGAGGAGAACCCCAGCTTCGATGTTCTCTTCTGGGTAGGCTGCGCGGGCTCCTTCGATGACCGCTACCAGCGTGTTGTAGCCTCGGTATGCCGTATATTCGATAAGGCGGGGGTCTCCTACGGAGTCCTCGGAATTGATGAGAAGTGCTGCGGCGACCCCGCGCGTTCAACGGGCAACGAATACCTCTACCAGTCGATGGTGATGGAGAACATCGCCGCGATGGATAAGCTCGGAGTCACCAAGATCGTGACGAGCTGCCCACATTGCCTCAAAACTCTCGACAAGGAGTACCCGCAGTTTGACGGTAACTACGAGGTTATCCACCACTCAGAGTTCATCCAGGGCCTCATCGACAGCGGCAAGATAAAGCTGAACGGCGAACTTCCCGGACGCTTTACCCTCCACGATTCCTGCTACCTCAGCCGTTACGCGGGCATCACCGATGCGCCGAGGGCGGTCCTCGCGGATGCGGGCGTCAAGGACCTCGCCGAGATGGAGCGAAACCTCGAAAACAACTTCTGCTGCGGCGCAGGCGGCGGCAAGATGTTTATGGAAGAAGAGGGCGAGCGAATCAACGTCAACCGCACGAAGGAGGCGCTCTCGACCGGCGCCGACACCATCTGCACCGCTTGCCCCTTCTGCCTTACGATGATTGGCGACGGCGTCAAGGCCGAGAAGAAGGAGGAGGAAGTATCTGTCCTCGATATGGCCGAAATCGTCGAGAAGGCGATGGTGTGAGGAGATGACGATGAGATTTAAATACGCACTTTTGGTCCTCTGCCTCCTCGCAGTATTCGCCGCGCCGGCCTTTGCCGAGCTTGGTTTCATCGCCCCGGCGGAGAAGATCGAGGAGCCCTATACTAACGACAAGTGCCTTGAAAAGTGCCACGGCCTCCCGACCTTCGAGGGGCGCGGCGAGAGCGGGGAAGCGTTAAACCTTAGCGTCGACCTGAGCCGCTACATGGCCTCGGTCCACGGCGCTGCGGGCATAATGTGTATCGATTGCCATCAGGGCGCTGACCCAAACTTCCACCCGCGGGAGGGCTTCACCGACGTCGACTGCCGCGCGTGCCACAATGAGGAACCCTCCGAGGCGATATTCCCCTTCGGCGCGCTTAAGGTGCTTGGCGAACGGGATATAAAGCCTCCTCCGAAGGATGCTCGCAATGGAGAGCAGTGGCTTAAGAGCAAACACGCAAAGGCTTGGCTCTCCGGCAACCCAAAGGCGCCCTTTTGCAATGATTGCCACACCGAGCACTACATTATGCGCCCGGAGGACTCCTCCTCTTCCGTCAACATGGCGAATCTGGGCGAGACCTGCGGCGACTGCCACGAAGGGCAGGCCTCTGAGGTCGACGCCGGCGGCTTCCTGGCTAGGTTCAGGCTGGCAGGGCACTCCAAGGGAGACCTCAGGAACGAATATTCGGTAACCGTATGTTTGAGTTGCCATCAGGGTGAGGCCGCGCACGGCGAAACGAATATCACAGGTCAGGTGTGCCCCTCCTGCCATGACTCCGGCGAGGAGGCGAGCCATTCGCAGGCTACGCGCTTTCACATCATGCCAGCCTCGATGGAGCAGCCCTTCGCGGTATTCGTGAGGTGGCTCTACAACATCGCCTTCTGGGGCGGCATCGCGGCGTTAATTCTCGGCGCGGCCTTCCTCTGGCTCTCCGCCCGTTTCACTCGCGGCGAGGAGGAATAAGATATGTCTGAGACCAACTTCAAATACGCGATGCTCGTGGACCTTACCCGTTGCGTGGGGTGCCGAAGCTGCTCCGTTGCCTGTAAGTCTGAAAACGACGTGCCCTCCGGCGTTGTGCGTACATGGGTAAAGGAGGTCGAGAAGGGGAGCTACCCGCTCGTAAAGCGCCACCCGATGGTGATGCTGTGTAACCAGTGCGAGAACGCGGCATGCACGAGGGTTTGCCCGGTCAAGGCCACCTACCACAACGAAGATGGCATTGTGGTCATCGACCCGCATCGCTGCATCGGCTGCGGGTATTGCATGGCGGCATGCCCATACGCGATGCGCTTTATTCACCCCACCCGGAGGGTGGCGGAAAAGTGCGATTGGTGCTGGCCCCGCGTGCGCGACGGTCAGGGCCCGCCAAACTGCGTATCCAACTGCCCCGGCGGCGCTAT
>PKTU01000162.1 GCA_002869005.1 Deltaproteobacteria bacterium | reverse complement strand
GTCACCTCCTTCGGAACGGGCTTTTTTTTGTTTTTTTTGTAACCGAATAAATGGACTCGTCATCTTAGCTTTCGTCGAATCGGTTTAATTCCCTTTTCCGACTTCGACTCCCCTCCTAAAACCTCCGTCCCTCACCCGGGGACGGGGGTTAATTTTTTTCCATACCCCCTGATAGTTTGACCCCCCCTAAAAAGAGAGAGAAGATGTATTCTCTTTATCTTGAGCATACGAAGCAGTGTGTGCCCAACCAGCCAAAAGAGGGGGCAGCGTGAATTGGGCTGAAGGATTACAGTGGACATACGCATTGGCGCTGGTAGGCGGAGGCCTTACCCTTCTATCCGTTGGCGGCCGCACAAGTGCGCGTAAAATTTGGGCGCTTGCGCTATTCGTAGTTTCACTGCGGCATGGATTAGACGCCTTTATGTTGGGGTACAAAGGGTATATCTATGCGTCTTACCCCTTCTCTTTCGGCTATTTTGGAGTCCTGCTTGTGGCTTTGGGGTGTGCTGCCGCAGCTGGGCGTCGCCCATCGTTTATTGTTCTCCTCTATTTTGTTCCCTTCTTCGGATGGATTCCCGCTGCGGCATACCTTGGTTATGACCGCATCACAGGCGTTACGCCACTATTTATAGCGATAACGGCGGCTATTTTGTCGGCAGCTGTAAAAGTCTGGCGAGGGGGGCGCTCCCGTGAGCTCATCCTGATTCTCGCTTCTTCACTTGTGATGCTCGCAATATCCTTCGCCCATCTGGCGACTTCCTTGCCCCCTTTTGGCTACTCGCCAATATTATGGGCGGCGATCTTCGCCTTTATGCTGAGCTTTCTCCTGGGAGAGAGAGGACGCGAAGAGCTCTCCAACATCACAGCCGGTTTTCAAGGCGCCTTTCTAAGCGACCCCTCAGGGCGATTGGTTTATATCTCGAATATCGAAGGAGTTGGTCCGCCATCTAAATTTGTCGGCGAGCCCCCAGCGCTTCTCATCGCTAAGGAGGAGAGGGAACGCTTCAATGAATGGCTCGACTCCTCTAAAAAAACCGCAACTTTCAGATTGAAGGGCGCTGGAGTGACCGTGGAGTTCTCAAGGGAACCGTCGCATCTTGGGACTCTCTTCATCATCGATTACCACAAGGAGGGTGAAGTAGGCGCACCCGACCCTGAAGACGAATTGCTTAAAAATATTGGCGTCCCAGCTATGGCGGCCGATCCGGTCAGCGGACTCATAAAAAAGGTCAATAGTGGAGCAGCTGGCTTTGCCAGGGTGGGGGATCATTTTTGGAGCGTTGCCCAGCCGGGTGGTTTCGAGGGCTTTCGAGAGGAGGTGGAGAAAGCCATCGTCGCAGGGCCACACACCTTCGACGCCGACATCTTGACCGAAAAAGGTGTAGTAAAAAATATCGTTAGAGCCGAGAGGCGCATAGTGGGGGGTAGGGATTCCCTGATAATAGAGTTTGGAGGCTCCCCGGCTCAGCGGGAGGTTACTCGTCTCGCGGGGACGGCGCACGACCTAGGAAATCTCCTCCAGACTATCGTAGCTTGTTGCGACAACGCAGGCGATGGAGGGGTCCTCTCAGATGTCAAAGCAGCTGCGTTAAGGGGCGGTGATCTTGCAAAAGAGCTTTTAGCCGCGTCCTCCGGGAGAGTCCCCGGGGTGCCGCCAGCTGCCGCTAGTCGGTCTGCTTTGGACCTTGCCGAGGTTATAGATTCTTTGGGAGCCTTGATGGAACGGGCGCTGCCGAAGAATATCTCTCTTAAGGTTGACGTAGAGGAGGGTTTGCCTGGGATATTTGCAAACAGGACCCACGTCGAACAGATAATCATGAACCTCCTTATCAACGCGCGGGAGGCGCTTGCGGGCATCCCTGACCCCGAAATTGTACTCTCGCTGGAAGGAGAGCGGGGCGAATCAAGGGTCTCGGTTTCAGATAATGGCCCTGGTGTTCCTCCCGAGCTGGAGGAGAGGATATTTGAGGAGGCCTTTACGACAAGGGGGGATTCCGGTGGCTCAGGGTTGGGCCTTATGATGGCGGCAACCCTCGCCGAGCTAAACGGCGCAAGGGTTTCCTTAACGGATAATTCAACCCGCGGCGCAACATTTACGCTGACATTTTCCTTAAAATCACGCCATGTAGTAGTTGTCGAACCTGACCCGCTTTTCAGGGCTGAGCTTGTGATGGCCCTTCAAGATGGCGGCTGGGAGGTTTCCGCGTTACATGACGGGGCTGGGTTTAAAGAGACTTTCAGGGGGCTTTCACGCCCGCCCGCCGCAGTTATTACGGAGCTGATTCTTCCCGGAGCGGGCGCGAGGTCGTTGGTTTCAGATATTACAGCGGACATGCCGGGCGTACCGATCTTCGCGGTGACCTCGCTTGCCCTGCCCGAAGCAATTGACGGTTTCAAAAAACTCGGCATAAGCGAGGTCCTCTCGAAGCTGCTTTTAAAGGAAGAACTATTGAAGAGGTTAACGGCACATTTGGAAGAGGACCTTTGACAGCGAGTCAATGGTGCTTACATTGTACCAGACCCGGCTTGCTGCGCCGGTCAATTCATTAGCCGGAAGAGCAAAGATTGAGTGAAATTCCTGAAAATACAGCCCCGGAAGTTGCAAGCGGCTGGGTTGAGGTGGCGCAAGCGCCCGCACGAAAGGCCAGAGAGTGGGCGCTTGTTCTAAATTCACGTGGTGTGACCCACCGTTTGAGGCACATCGGGCGAATGGTAATGATATCGGTAAGGCAAGGAGATCTCCAACGGGCAGAGCGCGAGCTCAAACTGTACGAAGATGAAAATGCAGATTGGCCCCCCGTATTTGAGACTACCAAGCCGCGCGGGGACGAACTTCTGATCGCGATTACAATCTTCGGTGCTTTAGCTGTTCTGCTGGACCTATCCCAAGGCAGCTTCCCTGAAATAGCAGAGGCGGGCCGGGTTTCAGCCGTTAAGATGTTGTGGGAGGGTCAATGGTGGCGCTCTGTTACCGCTTTGACTCTTCACGCTAACTTCAGGCACCTCGGGGGCAACGCCCTGGTCGGCGTATTTTTTCTCTCCTGGCTGGTCAAGGATGCCGGGGCGGGGTTCGGGCTACTGCTCTTCTTCGCGGTGGGCGCGGTAGGCAACGTACTTACCGTTCTCTATGAGGGGATGCCGCACATCTCCGTGGGCTCCTCCACCGCGCTTTTCGGGACCATCGGGGTTCTCTCCGCCTTTGCCGTGCTCAGGAGACGCGATATGCCCTGGCGGCGCTGGGTAATGCCCCTGGGGGCGGGGGCCGCGCTCCTTGCGATGTTGGGCGGACCGGGCGAGAGAGTGGATTTCACGGCACATGTCATGGGGCTGGCTGCCGGTTTCATCATAGGGTTTCCTGCCGGGAAATTTCTTGAAAGGCCTGTGGCGTGGAGGGTTATAAGCCAATCGATAGCCGGTGCGGCCGCCATAGGGCTCGTCTTTATCTCTTGGGCGCTCGCGCTTGGCTAAACAAGACCCTTTTACGCTGACCTTACCCTCCGCCGCTGGTACACTCTAACCAGCCATTGCCTTAAAGGAGAGGGAAGGATTGAGTACCCGGATTTATCTCGCATTATTGCTGATTCTTTGCGCCGCCGCCGCTCTTTGCGGAGGTAACCTCTTCGATGAGGCGGGTGCGCTTCTCAAGAGCGGCCGCTATATGGAGGCGGGAGAGCTCTTCGATGAGGCGATAAAGGTGGCTCCCGCACTTAACGACAAGGTGGCCCAAATGTATATGACGGCTGCGCGGGAGAAGTTTGGCGAAGGTAGGGCCGAGCTTGCGGTTTCACTCTTGTCGAGTGCGGTTTTTTATGACCCCGATCTGTCGGGCGAGGCCGGCGACCTCCTCCTTGACGCTTCCTCCAAAGTGGAGGACGAGACGCTTAGGGGGCGAATCATCCACAGAGCCGTGAAATGGGCTGGACGAGATAGGGTGGCTAAAGCCTCGGTGGCGTGGTACGAAGGCCGCTGGGGAGCGGCACAGAGGGTCACCCTTGAAAAGCAGGGTTGGGTAGCTCTGGGGCAGGTGGGTGAGGGTGACGTGCTGCGTTATATCTCCTCAGCCGATGTTAAGGAGCAAAATGGCGAATATGTAAGGCTACTGCCTGAATCTGTTGAAATTCCCCTTCAGCTATCCTTCAGCGGCGATAAAACCCAGCTGAGATTCCATATCCACAAAGAGCCGGTAACCCTCTATGTCTGGATTTTTCCTGCAAAGTGAGATAGGCAAAAGATGAAGCGCTCTCAACTCCTTATAGCAGCGTTGCTTGTTCCTTTATTTGCGCATTCCTCGGAGATTTACGAGGCTAAAACGCACCACATAATTTCTAT
>PKTU01000107.1 GCA_002869005.1 Deltaproteobacteria bacterium | reverse complement strand
TGTTGTGGAGTACCCCCACAGCCCCCTTCTGTGCGTAACCTCCAGAAAATTATAAAATCGCCCTCGCAAGTTTTCGCCATTTTCGGAGGGTCGCAATTGCCGTTTCGTCCCCCTCAAAAAAGCTTCCCAAAAGAAAATAACTTTGGCATAGGTTTATGAAAGCGTCGCTGCTGGCCTGAGATTGCTTAGGATGGTAGGATTTCAAAATTGAACTTTTTTGAGTTGTGCTAATGCCAAGTCAATTTGCGGGATGATGAAAGGGGCGACATAGTCGCCCCTTTCATTTGTTGTAAGTAGGCGTGCTCTATTTGTCGAACCCTGTGAGGTCATGGAGTTGTATATTTCCTCCATCTATATACCCCCACACTTCGTAGATTACGTCTGTCTTGTTTAGTGATGCGGGGTCAATCTCTCCGTCTATCCAGGTGACATCCGAGGCGTAGACTCCATCATAGATGGTGATCCTGTAGAAGTCCGGGCATTCACAGTCACCGAGTGGCAGACTACCCTTTTCACCAAAGCCCGGTATGGGACACAGTTCAGTGTCTGCCAGTTCGGAGTTTGAGTTGCCTGGCTCGCCCAGATCGTCGAGGTTAACCTCGAACCAGTGGAAGGTCCCAGCGAAGCTTTTATTGCCCTTGGGTTCTTTGGCTACGTTGGGATCTGCAACAAGCCAGACAGGTGCGCTTTTTCCATTTCCAATATTCTGGAAAGTTCCGATCCCGTCGAAGTCGAGCTGTTTGTTAGGCGAGGGCGGATTCCCAGAGGGGCTGCAGCCTCCAGGATCCGAGCATCGAATCTCTACAATCCTGGTTCCGGCTGGGGCGCTGTTGGTTCCCCCATGGAAGGAGAAGCTACCGCTTGGTCCTTTTTGCTGGTGGTGCTCCCATTCCCCGGCGGGGTCAGGCGGTAGTGCAGTATTGGCGCCGACCTGCCCTCCGAAATGGTAGCGGTCGGGTTCATCGAATTCAATCCAGTAAGATAACCCTTCTTCATATTCACCTGTCCAGTAGCCAAATTCGTCAACTCCCCCCGCCGTAACGCGACAACCTATTGTCTGGCGTTCCACAAATCCGGGAGCAAGTGATTCGGCAATGAATACGAAGTCGGAAAAGTCGTAGTCCGAGTTGGGTCCGACTCCATCCTCGAAAGCGATAATCCATTCATTTTCGGTGAATGCGCCCGCCGGGAAGGTAGGTATCTGTATCAGCGACTGCCCGTTGCCCTGGTAAATGAGCGCTTGGGCAGCGCCGCTAGGATTCAGGCTGTCCTCCGTATAGATGGTGTAGTCGAGGGTGGCGTCATTACCATCAGCGCCGTATACGTCAAGATAAAAGCCGAAGTTCCCACTGAAACCAGGCACTCCCGGCAAGGTCAAGTTTACCACGAGTGTTCCATCGGCTAAAAACGACACCAAAGCCTGATCGCCTAGTGTTGCGGAACCGTCAAAGAGGGTGATTTTCCGGGACGGATTGGTAACATCATAAATGCCCATTTCATTTAACCCAGAGAGGGGAGTGCTTTGAAGGAAAAGCCTACTTATGGAGCCTCCTGAGCCGGTTGAGGAGAAAACCGCTTGTGGACTCTGCATGAGAACTGCATCGTAAACTATTCCACCTGCGTAGATACCCGGTGGAGAGTCAGTGTTGGTGTTGGAAAACATCACCTGTAGGTCAGCATCGCCAAGAGGCATAATCGGCCTATCATTCAAAGTGTCCGCCATCGCCGAAGCGCCTCCAATGCTGGCGAGAGTTATAAGAAGCAGAAGTGAACGGAAAAACTTTTTGAAAAATTTATTTTCCATGATTAACACCTCCTATTTTTTGGCCCCTACCAAGGCTAAGGTAAATTGAACTTTGTTTATGACTTACCTCACTAGCGTTTAAGCCCAACATGTTCTATCGCTAAAGAGCTATCGGGATTAGTATGCCTTATCAAATCTAGTATAATCCGAAGAATGAAAAAGCAAGCTTAGAGCTGCTGATTTTCTCGATATCGGCACCTTAAAGTGGTAGGAATGCTCGCCTATGAGAACTCCATCAAAATTTAAAAGTCAGCCTTCATGCCGTCCATCGCCTAAAATGACTGCTACTTGAAATCGGGCGTATATGAGAAGGCCACCCGCTGGGGTGGCTTTCCGTGTCAGAAGTGAACGTTATTACCCCCCCCTCTTACAACTCTCTTCATGACATATACGCAGATGTTTTCGGCAAACAAGGAATATCCGCACAAAATTTGTATTTTTGTAGATTTATTCACGCTAATACTGTGTAATTTAATAGCAAGGAAATTAAAAGGCGCTAATTTAACTTTGAACACAAGGCCAGGGCCGAGAGGAAGTCTTGAGTTTTATCATGCAACAATTATTTACGATTTTTATCGCACTCTTTTTGATATACGGGTGCGTTTCCACACAGGCAAAGTATTCCGGCGAAAGGCCAACAGATGCCAAGGTTACAGATATCAGCGGAACCACCTACAAAGATATTGCGTGGGAGGGGAATGTTCATATTACCAAACCTATAACGATGACGAAAAAAACCACCTTAACGATATACCCTGGAACAAACCTGTACGTAGAGTGTGCTCCACCGGAAGGAAGCGATGTGGCTGTACCCTCTTATTTGCAACTCTTTGGGCGAGTGATAGCCATTGGTAAAGATGATTCGCCTATAAGAATCATTCAGGCGTCCGCCAATTGCAGGGATGACTCTTCTCTCATCAGCGTTGTGAACAATTATGAAGCAATCTTTTTGAACACTCACTTTGTTGGGGGTGATGTCGTGTTTAACGCCAACAGTTCCAACCTGAGGCTAGAGCACTGCTCATTTTCCAAAGGGAATAAAGGCGTGGTAATAACGGGTGGAAGATTGGAACTTGTTGACAACATTTTCAGGGAAAACAGGGTGGGGCTAAATATTTCCGACCTTGACTCTCCCAAAATTGAACGCAACCAGTTTGTCAATAACTTTGTTGGACTTTTAATTTCAAATGACGTAACAAATGTAGTGCTGCGGTCGAATTATTTTAAAAACGACAACACAGACCTTGAGTTGGGAGCGCATCAATTGGAGCAGGTGGACGCACGTAAGAATTGGTGGGGTAACACAGCCAAGACTCACTTAAGCACCCTTGTCATCGACGGCATGGACCGCGAAGGGACTGGCAAGGTGCTCCTTGAGCCAATGTTGTCTCTGAGAAGCTGGAAGCCTCTTGGACAATAGTTCCCAAACAGCCGCAGAATCAGTCGTTTTTGACGATCCTGCTCAATCGTGGGAGACTCGGCCCATAACAAAACGTTTTTAGCATTCAGTTAAAGAAATATTTCCCCTATAACCAAATTGTCGCTTTATTTATATCAACTACATATGAATTTAATGTGATAGAGTATGGCTTCTCATAAACCCCCTCTCAACAGAAGGAGTTTTCCATGCTCA
This sequence comes from Deltaproteobacteria bacterium, assembly GCA_002869005.1. GTDB lineage: Bacteria > Desulfobacterota > Deferrisomatia > Deferrisomatales > BM512 > BM512. Next base: position 933 of record PKTU01000107.1, on the reverse strand, counting down.
AAAAAGTAATCGTGGCGCTAGGTCTTCTGCTGCTTATATCTTCTTGCGGAGGCGGTGGTGGAAGTGACTCAACTGGTTTTTTCACTGTAAATGGTGCGACACGACTGATGCCCCAGGCGCCTAGCCGGTTAGTTGAGCTTCCCGACCTCTCGAACATCTCTCCATCATCCGTAAAAATGAAGGTCTACGCTCTGTATTTAGGAGACAACAACAACTGCACCGATATCCAGCTGAACTATGATAACGGCGAATCTGTATCCTATGTTGAGTTCGCCGACAATCCAGTTCTTTTTGATTCCGATACCGCCGCGGGTACCTACGGTTGTATGGTTATAAAAGCCTCTGACATAATTAAATTCACGCCAAATGCCGAAGCTGTCGCGGCGATAACAGAATGTGGCGCCGAGGAATACGGTCATGACATCTTCTGGTATGATGGCGGCGAAAACTCTGAGGAATGGTACGATCCATCGACAGGTGAGGTGGTGGCGGCCGAAGGCAACCGAGCTAACCACGTTGAGCAAGACGTTTACCTCTACTTCCCATACGACCCTGATGCTGCGCTAAGCGCCAACAGCAAACTTAGCCCAAATCAGATAATCCCAATGTCGAGTAAAATTGAGATCGTTGAAGGAGGGGCCACTAGCGGAACCTTAATGATCGACTTCACTAACAAGGTGGAACAGGATATGGGTTACTGCACACTCGACTCCCCGGAAGTGGAATTTACCCTTTCAGTAGAATAGAATTTATTGTCAGCAAGGAGGGGTTGGGCACATAGCCCAGCCCCTCTTTTCATGATTGATCCGAAGAACCCCCCGACCTATAAAAACCAACTATAGAATTGCCCTGCCTGTAACCCTCCCTTAAAATAGTCCCGCCTGAAATTGGAGCTTTCCTGCATAATTGGCAGCAGAAAGGAGAGCTTTGCAG
>PKTU01000023.1 GCA_002869005.1 Deltaproteobacteria bacterium | reverse complement strand
GGACCCCCCTACGAGCCAGGGACGATCATTTAGCGCAGAACGTGATTGGCCTCGCCTCCTCTCACGGCTGCCGGGGCTACTGGGAAAGGGCGGTGAGGTTGTGGCAGCGCTTAACGCGCCGCACCTTCCCGCCTCCTTTTTGGAGGAGCTTTTCGAAACCCACCTGCCGGGGGCGCACCTTGCCGGACGCCATTACTCCGGCGACGATTATCCAGAGGCGGACCCTGAGCGTGGGCTCAAAATACTCCACTACTCATTATAGACTGCCTACGTAGGCGCTTTAGGAGAACTTTGAAAAGTCGGGCTTCCTCTTCTCGGCGAAGGCAGCGAATGCCTCCTTTGCCTCAGGAGCGGTCAGTAGGCTGAGGAATAGATCGCCCTCATCTTTTATTATGTCATTGAGGCGCCCGTCAGAGTGCTTTTTTATAAGCGATTTGGAGAGCCTGAGCGCCGCCGGCGGCTTTGAGGCCAGCTTCAAAGCAAGCTCCATCCCGCGGGTGAAGACATCGTTGTCCGGGACTATCTCGTTTATAATCCCCATCTCACGCGCGGCAGTGGCGCTGAACGGCTCACCCAACAGAAGTAGCTCTGCGGCTTTGACATGACCAAGCATCCTGGGCAGGAGATAGCTGGCGCCCGCCTCGGGGCAGACTCCGAGGTTGACGAAGGGGAGCATGAAGCTGGTTGATTCACCCGCTACGACAAGGTCGTGGTGGAGAAGTATCGTGGTGCCTATGCCCACGGCGGGTCCGGTTACGGCAGCGACTATCGGCTTTGTCAACTGGCTAACCGTAACCATGAAGCAGAAGGCGGACTTTGCAGCATCTTCCGGGCGCTCTTTGAAGTCTAGAAGATCGTTGCCGCTGGTGAAGCAGCTCTCATTGCCGTGAATTAGTATGGCGCGCACTTCGGGGTCCACGTCTGCCTCTTCAAGGGCGTCGCTCATTGCGTCATACATCTCCGAAGTCAGCGCATTCAACGCCTCCGGGCGATCTATGACGATCTTCAGGACAGAGGATTCCTTAATGATTTTTATATTCTCGCTGGTTTTCATATTGCCACCTGTCTGGGCACGCCCTTTTGGTAATGCGTTTTTAATACCAATAAATTATTGCGTTTAAGGCGCCAATTTCAAGGATAAAGGGGACACGCTTAAAAAGCTCAACATTTTTATGGTTAATTTAAACCCCTTCAACTCTAGCCACGGATACCATGCCAAGTATTGTGTCGATGATAATGGCTAGAAGCGCAACCAAAATCGCACCCTCTAAAATGTATGCCGGGTTGTCGCCTATGAGTCCTGCAATTATTGGCTTGCCCAGGCCCCCGGCCCCTATAGTCGCGCCAAGCGCCGCTGTGCCGGTATTTATTACCGTGGATATCCTGACACCGGCGAGAATGACCGGCGCTGCCAGAGGTAGCTCAACCCTAAAAAGGCACTGACTTCGGGTCATACCCATTCCCCGTGCAGCTTCGAGGATGCCGTCGTCGAGGCTTTCCATCCCTGATATGGTATTCGCCAAAATGGGCAGGAGCCCATAGAGAAAGAGCGCAATGAAGGTCGGGGCAAAGCCGAAGCCCACGACCGGCACCGCGAGGGCGAGCACGGCTACCGGCGGGAAGGTCTGTCCCATGGACGCAAGAGAGCTTGCTGCCGGGAGTAGGTCTCTCCCCCATGGGCGCGTCACTAAAATGCCCAGGGTTATTCCTATGAGTATGGCTGCGCCGCTTGAGAGCCCTACGAGCAGTAGGTGCTCTCCTACGAGGAGGGGGAAGGATGCCAGCGGGTAGACCAGTTGTTCGAGCCGGGGGAAGAGGGGGCCGAAAGCACTCTCCCAAAGGGAGGTTGAAAGGGTCAATAGGGCAAAGAGCGGTAAAAGCAGTAGCAGCGCTTTTAGAGCTCTTCTCTTAGCGGCATTGTCGAAGACCATCTTTTTAAGCCTCCAGAATAGCCGACAGGGAGAGCTCGCCGAGCAGGATTCCGCCTTTATCCACCACCGGCGCGGTCCTAAAGCCGAACTTCACCATTGTGGAGAGGGCATCGCGGAGGTTGTCATCTTTCGCTATGCCCGCCGCGCGAGGGTCTAAAGAGGTGGTCGCTTCGGTGAGGTCCTCGGCACCGGTGAGGCTTCTGGGGCTGATCCAGCCCTTGACCACACCCTTTTCATCTGTCAGCCAGAGGTTCTCTCCTTCTACAATCCTCTCTTTGGCTGCTACAAGTCCTTCACGCTCCTTGATTGATTTCGCTCTTTTGAAAAGCGGCCCCACCTTGAGAAGCGCGAGGCGCTTCAGGGCGCTGTCCGCCCCTATGAACTCCCTTACGAAGCGGTCTGCCGGGCTCTCCAGAATCTCTTCGGGAGCCGCATATTGTATTAAGCTGCCATCGCGCATAATGGCTATCTTGCTCGCCATAGCCATGGCCTCATCGATGTCGTGGGTGACGAAGAGAATGGTCTTTTTCAGCTCTCGCTGTACCCGCAGGAACTCGCGTTGCAGCGATTCACGCGTGATGGGGTCGAGAGCGCCGAAGGGCTCATCCATTAGGAGGATCGCCGGGTCGGCCGCAAGCGCCCGCGCCACGCCGACCCTTTGCGCTTCACCACCGGAAAGTTGTGAAGGGTATTTTTCGCTATAAATCGCCGGGTCGAGGGAGAGCAGCTCCAGCAACTCTCCGACTCGATGCTTTATGCGCGCCTCATCCCACTTAAGCAGCGTCGGCACCACCGCGATATTTTTCTCCACCGTCATGTGGGGGAAGAGCCCCACGGATTGAATCGCGTAGCCTATGCGCCTTCTAAGCTCTTCGGGGCGGTAGCTGGCGATGTCCTCTCCATCGATCTCGATTTTCCCCGCAGTCGCCTCAATCAGGCGGTTGACCATCCTGAGAGTGGTGGATTTGCCGCACCCTGAGGGGCCGATGAGCACTGTGAATTCGCCGCTTTCAATGGACAGATCCAGTGCTTTGACCGCCAGGGTTTCCCCATATCTTTTTGTCACTCCGCTGAGTGATATCATCTAGATCCCCTTGGGTTTGACTATTTTTATCATCCCCTGCATAGCGCCGTCGGCTATCAGCGCAACAAGCACCGTGGGCAACGCGCCGAGAAGTATCAGGTCATCCGCTGATTGGCCTATGCCGAGAAAGATGAATGTGCCCATCCCCCCCGCGCCGATCAACGCCGCCACGGCTGTTAATCCTATAGCCTGCACAAGCGCGATACGCACCCCCCCCAGGATGATTGGAGAGGCAATGGGCAGCTCCACTTTAAGCAGGCGCTCAAGCGGTGTCATCCCCATGCCCCTGGCAGCTTCTATTATCGCTGAGTCCACGGTTCTTAGCCCTGTGTAGGTGTTTCTGGCAACCGGCAATATTGAGTAGATCGTTAGGGCTATTAGCGCGGGAGTCGAGCCGATGGCCCCGACCCCAGCCTCCTTCAAGGTGGGGAAGAGCGCCAGTAGCGCGGCTATCAGCGGAATCAGGATAGAGAAGAGGGCGAGGCTCGGGATAGTCTGTAGTACGTTTAGGGTGAAGAATGTGGGGCCGCTCAGGCGCTCTCTTCGCTCCGCCAAGAGGCCGAGCGGGGCTCCTATCAGGACCGCCAGCGAAACAGCCACGCCTGAGAGTGTGAGGTGCGTCGAGAGCTCCGAAAAGAACCGGTCCGATCGGTTGGCGAACTCCTTCATAAGCGAGAGGTCATCCATAAACCCGTAGACGAAAAACACCGCAACCGCAACCGTCGAGAGAACTCCCGCAGCGGCGGGCGCCAGCAACCCCTCGTTGTTTTGTATCGAGTCAAAGTAGATGACGGGCAGGAGCAGGAGGGGTATCCAAAAACCGCTGCCCAGAGATACCCTGGCTATTGGCGTAGCATCAAGGGATAGCGCTCTCGCCGCATGCCCCGCGGTGTAAATGAGGAGCGCTGTAGCTATTGGCGGCAGCGCTCCCAGCGCATAATCGCGCCATTTGCCGCCACCCGAATAGAGGGAGGCGCAGATAATTGCCGCCAACAAAAGAAGCAGCGCGGCCGCAACCATGGTGCCAGCGCTCTCAAATATAGTGAAAGGCGCTCCGGCGACAATACGGTTTGCGTGGAAAGTGACGAAGTTGCCCATGGTCAGGGAGAGCGCCGACCCAACTGCCGCAATGAGCGCTATCTTCCGCGCAGGAGCGCTCCTGTTTTTGTCTTTGATGCTTGCCCAGCCCCTTATTTTATGAGCCCCTTATCTTTGAGATACTCGGCTGCCACCTTACGCGCATCACGGCCCTCAACCTGAATCTTTGCGTTTAGCGTCTGGAGGGTTGCTCTGTCCAGTGTCGCGAAGATTGGCTCAAGGATATCCTTTATCTTGGGGTAGCTCTCCAGCACAGGCTTTCTAACCAATGCAGAGGGAGCGTAGACCG
>PKTU01000141.1 GCA_002869005.1 Deltaproteobacteria bacterium | reverse complement strand
TTAGACTTCCAACTTTTTGGCGCGGTACGCCTTCAGGTACTTCATGCAGAAGTTGTCTCGCCCTGCGAGGGCCTCTGCGGCGGTTATCTGCGCCATCATCCGCTCATCCAGGGGGTTTATTATCAGCCCGTCGAGCCCCTTCGCTATAGCCATCACCGCAAAGGTCTGGTTCATCAGCTTCCTCGCGGGGAGCCCGTAGGAGATGTTGGAGAGCCCGCACATCGTGTGTATGCCGGGGAACGCTTTGTGTATGCCCTCGACAGCTTTCAAAAACTCCACCCCGAAGTCGGAGCGGGTGGAGAGCGGTTGTACCAGCGGGTCAACGAAGATGTTCTCCACTTTGACCCCATTCGATACGAGCCCGTTGACCAGCTTGTCCGCTATGGCGAGGCGCTCTTCGCTGGTCTCCGGCATCCCGTCATCGCTCATGCAGAGGGCGACGACTTTCAGGTCGGTGCCTGCCACGAGGGGCAAAAGCACGTCGTAGCGCTCCCTTTCAAGGCTTATGGAGTTTATCATCGCCGTGCCCTTGTGCACCGCGAGGGCGGCTTCTATGGCCTTGGGGTCGGGAGAGTCTATGGAGCAGGGCGCGTCCACCGCGGCCTGCACAGTCTCGGTGAGCCAGGTCAGGTATTCAGGCTCTTTTCCGACGAAGATTCCGGCGTTGACGTCGATGAAGGTCGCGCCCGCTTCATACTGCTCTTTCGCGAGCTTCTGTATCTCCTCAGCGTTCTTCTCTTCGATGTACCCGCCTACCGCTTTCCTGCTGGCGTTAATAAGTTCGCCTACTACTATCATCGTATTACCTTTGCTTCCCTCCGCTGCGATGAGCTTACGGGCGAGCTCTACCGCGCCGGGTGCGTCGTCGCTATAGCCGTCCGCGCCAATTGTGTCAGAGAATGCTTTGGTAACTGGGGCTCCGCCCACCATAGTCTTGAAGGGAAGGCCAGCCTCCTTAATCGCTTTTACGGTGGCCTCCATTGAGGGCATCGTTGTGGTGAGGAGCGCGGACATGCAGATTACGTCTGCCGAAACCTCTTTGGCCTTTGCGATGAATGTTTCAGGGTCGACATCGACGCCTAAGTCGATGACCTCGAAACCTGCACCCTCCATCATCATAGCCACGAGATTTTTCCCGATGTCGTGAAGGTCGCCCTTAACGGTGCCGATTACAACCTTACCGGATGGCTTGGTGTCGGTATCGACGAGGAGGGGCTTTACTATATTTAGTCCGGCCTTCATCGCCTGTGCCGCCATAAGCATCTCCGGAACAAAAAGGTCTCCTTCGCTGAACTTCGCGCCGACCTCATCCATCGCCGCGATGAGCCCCTCGTTCAAGATGGAGTCGAGGTCAGTACCGGCATCGACCTCTTTCTTAACTTCACTCGCAACCGTGTCCTCATCGAACTCCATAACGCCGTTGTAGATATCCCGGATGCTCATCTCTCTTCTCCTGTTTTTCAAAAAATCGTCCGCAAACAAAAAGCTTTTTTATCTGTGAGCCTATCCATAGAGGGGGCAATATCTCGCATATTTAATATATGCTTAAGAACATATAAGTATATATAAAGATTGTCAAGGCCCAACCTGTTCCCAAAATCAAATTATTTTTGTTTGGAGCAAGAAAATTGCGCGCCGCGAGTTCGAGGAGAGGGCAGAGAAGTCAGTAGAGACCTTCTATACATATATAAAGGTGGTGATTCCTCTTAACTTAAGAATTGAGTCGGTTAAAAAAGTTTGCCGGTGCCAAAGCTGTCTCCGGCACTTCATCCAAAAATCAGGACGTCATCAAGTTGCTTTGCATGATGGCGTTTTTTGCCTTAATTTTATAAGGTGTGTCATCCGGCTTTCATTTGCCGGGAGTGGGCGGCGAACAACGGTACTTCCAAAGGGGTAATCGCAGGCGATGGAAACGTTTTCAGATTACGTCAAATATCTTGCGGATCACTTCAAAGGGATCTGGTCCCTTGAGCTCTTTAAAAGCGGCGACAACGTAGTCCGCCTAAACCAGCTTGTCATCGCTTTCATAATAGTCATCATCGGTGGGCTCTTCGCGAAGCTGCTGGCTAGAGTGATAGGTCGAAAGGTCGTCTCTTTAGGGCATATCCCAAAACATACCGCTTATTTCATCCAACGCACGACCCACTACTTTCTACTGCTGGTTGTTGTGCTGGTGGCCCTACCAGTTGCGGGCATTCCAATTACGATCTTCACGGTTCTGGGCGGCGCTTTGGCAATAGGCGTCGGCTTTGGCGCGCAAAACCTATTTAATAATCTCATTAGCGGCTTCATCATCCTTTTTGAGCAACCGATTAGGCCAGGCGACGTGGTGGAGATTGATGGACAAGAGGGACTGGTAGAAGAAATAGGCTGCAGGATGGTGCTGATCCGCAGAACGGATGGAGCCAACATTCTGGTCCCCAACAGCCATTTTTTAGAGCAAAAGGTTGTCAACTGGACCCTGGACGACAATCTTGTAAGAGGAAAGGTCGAAGTTGGCGTGGCTTACGGAACAGATGCAAAGGCTGTGGAGAGCATTCTTAAAAAGTTGGTGGGCGAACACCCAAAAATCGTGAAAAAGCCGCTACCGGAAATTTTATTTAAAAACTTCGGCGACGATGCGCTGCTCTTTGAGACCCTTTTCTGGGCTCCTATAAATCGTCCGATGGACCTTAGAATAATTGAGTCGGAACTCAGATATGAAATTGACGAGGCGTTTAAGGCGGCCGGTGTCGTAATAGCCTTCCCCCAGAGGGATATACACTTTGATAGCATCACCCCTCTTGAGGTCAACCTGACACGCAAAAAATAAATTAGCTCAAAGGCGCAAACGTTTAAATGAGCTCGCCGGTGAATATCGAGCCATTTCTCACGAAAAAGAAGTTGTCGATCCCCTCTACCATTTCAAGCAACCGCACCGCATACTGTTCCTCCTCTCCCTTCTCGGGGATGTTGAGTCCGAAGAGGACAGCGTCAGCGTTTGCGCTCTGCTTTTTAATAATATCGGCGACATGCAAATCCTGAGGTTTTACGATTACCTCGACCTCAGCGTCCATACGAAGCTCCGGCATTATTTCACCCAGCGCATGCTCGGTATTATTCTTCATCAGCTCATTTGACGCTATGGAGAGCACCCTGAACCTTGCGCCGCGCCACTCCTTGTTACGGCTGAGAAGATAGCCGAGCAGCAATAAGAGGTCGCCATTTCGTTGCAGGCCACCCCACCAGATGTGGACCTCCCTTTCGGAGATAGATTTTGAAAGCGTCCTCTCGGAGATTCTGCCGATAATCATCGACTTGCCCAGGAGCTCCAGCCTCCTGAGAATGCCGAGGAAGACGGCCAGGCGTTCCGGCGTTTCCGGGCAGCCGAGCATAACTGTATTCGAGGCAATACCCGCCATCCCGTTAGCCTGAACGACAGTCAATATCCCAGAATCCAACCGCTCCACTACATCGACCTCGCCAAAGGCGGGAAGGCGCTCGTTTCGCAGGGTATTTTGTATAAATGTCCGCCTCTCGGATATCTCTTCGCTAAGCTCGGCGATATCCCCTACTACGAGCTCGCAGACCGTCACGAGACCTCGGTCCTGGCTGAACCAGTCGGCATACTGCACTACGCCGAGGCGCTCCTCTAATTTCTCCACGAATACTATAATGTGGGGCCGCCAATTGCGCGCAGACATCTTGCGCCTTGAGAGCTGAAACAACGCCCAGCGCACAAGGGCTTCATACATACCGTGCCACACATTGCCCCAGTCCGCGCGGTGCTCTTTTCTTGAGATCACCAGATAAAGCACCGCCTCAAGGGTAACCGCCACCATACTGGCAAATGGGCTTATTAACAGCATTACTCCGAAACAGGCAAAGGCGCCAGCCAAACTAAGCTGCCAAGGGACCCTGATCGTCGGCCGCCACGCGGGGTCCTGACTCCACTGCTCCAACGCCGCCACGAGGTTGACCATCCCGTAAACCGTGAGAAAGAACATGGTGACCACGGTCGCGACGGTGTTAAGTCCACCGAGAAAAACTGCGCCGAGAGCGATTGCCATTGTCACAGCCATTCCAAGCGCTGGCTCACCCTTGCCCTTTGGAGTGCGTCCCAAAACGCCGGGGACTACATGGTCGTTGGCAAGAGCCTGGAGTGTGCGCGGCGCGCCGAGTACAGACCCCACAGCGGAGGAGAAGATAGCCCCCCAAAGGCCAGGGAGGATAAGGAGGGAGCCAAGAGGCGCAATCGCCGACCAGACCATCGGCTCGCCTCTCAAGGTCGCGGCGTCAGCCCCAAACCAGAGGATGAAGGGTATTGCAAGATAGGTTAGAAAGCCTGCCATACACGCGAGGATTGTTCCCCTGGGCAAAGATCGTTCAGGGTCTTCAAGGTCACCGGAGAGGCCAAGGCCAGCCATTATTCCGGTAACGGCGGGAAAGAAGACTGCGAAAAGCGCCCAGAACGAGTACTCGCCGCTTGGCGTAGAAGCTCTAAGAGCAGTTGGCACGGGAGCACTGGATGCGCCTATCCATAGCACGGAAATTGAAAGCGCTATGAACCCCATAATCGGAATCTGCGCTTTCAAAGCCTTGTCGGCCCCGAGCCTCGCAAGAGCGGCAACGCAACAGATTATTACGATTGTGGCCCAAAGAAGCGGAACCCCGGGCCAGACTATCCTGAGAGACTCCGCCAAACCATAAGCGTAGAGTGTAACGGAGAGGGCCTGCGACAAGAAGAGGGGGAAGCCTATTGCCCCACCCAGTTCAATCCCCAGGCTTCGTGAGATTATGTAATACGCGCCACCTACACCGACTTTTCCATTGGTAGCGACAGCGGATAGAGAGAGAGCGGTTATTATGGTTATTGCGTTAGCGAGGCAGACTATTATAAGCGTTTCCCACAAACCGCCATGACCAAGCACCCAGCCAAAGCGCAGGTACATGATCACGCCGAGGATGGTAAGAATCGTAGGCGTAAACACCCCTATGAAGGTGCTCAGCCCCTTGAGGTGCCCCGGCGCTTCCTGCTTTTTACCCAAAAATCCCAAAAGCGGCTTTGACTCTTTATTTTTCATGGGCCCCTTGTCCCCCCTACCCGCGAAGCGTCTTTCCTGTTGTATGCGAAGCTACTCGTCAGCCCTGTAATCTATTGCCTTTTGGGGGCATGCCGGAATACAGATGCCGTCCAGATCGCAAATTTCATGATTAACTACAGCCAGGCCATCTTCTATGGAGATTGCTTTTCTTGGGCAGATCCTAACGCACTCGCCAGAACCTGTGCATTTGTTCGGGTCGACGACTATCTTCATGGGTCACCACCTTAGCTTTTCAAATCAACTTTATTTCCGCGCCACACCGGTTTATCTTACGCCGCCTCTATTTACCCGGTGGGGATGGCGCTCTCTTGCGCCACTTTATCCCGTAAAGGTCATGCCGGCGGTCTCTGAGATTTTTTACCGTCCCGCTGTTTCTTGCTATGTTGAGGGTCTCCGGGCGCAGATCGGCGAAGGCGACCGTTTCAACATTGGGGGTGGTATCAGCCGCTATCCCATCCCTTGCGAAGGTGAAATCGCAAGGCGTTAAAATGCAGCTTTGCGCATACTGAATATCCATGTTCGCGACCCTCGGGAGGTTGCCGACATTGCCGGACATGACGACAAAACATTGGTTCTCGACAGCTCTCGCCTGACAACAGTATCTAACGCGCAGATAAGACTGGCGCTCATCCGTGCAGAAGGGGACGAAAAGTATCTTCGCGCCCTGGTCGACCAGATGCCTTCCAAGCTCGGGAAACTCTGCGTCGTAGCAGATCAAAACTCCGATGGTGCCGCAATCGGTCTCAATTGCCTTTAGAGAATCACCGCCCTCAATATTCCACCAGTACACCTCGTTGGGGGTGGGGTGGATTTTCGGTTGCTCATGCACTACACCGTCCCTCAAGAAGATGTAGGCGATATTCTCAACCCGCCCGCGGTCAGTCTTTGTAGGGTGTGAACCACCTATTATGTTTATATTGTACCGCATCGCCATATCGCGCATGGCGGCCGTAAATTTTGGCGTGTACTCCGTTAACGCCTCCATCGATTCAGCCGGGGAGAGCTCCTGATCCGCTATTGAGAGGAGTTGAAGGGTAAAGAGCTCCGGGAATACGACGAAATCGCCTTTGTAATCGGCGACTACGTCTACGAAATACTCGACAATCTCTAAAAACTCCTCGAAGGACTTAACCCGCCGCTGCATATACTGTACGGTGCCAACTCTTATCGTATCCGGGAGCCTTCCTCCATAATCCTTGCCCTTGACCCCCGACTTCCCTCTCCCTTTTTTAAGGGGCGCTTCATCCGCAACCTTTGGGTTCTTCCAGACAAGATGCACTCCATACCCAAGTGACTGGGCATCACCCGGAATATATCCCCTTATGACCCCTATGACCTCGAAACCGTTACGAAGCTGAAAGGAGAGCACGGGGTCGCGCTGTCGCTTTGCCACCACCTCTTCAACATATTTTGCGGCGCTTCCGACCCGCTTTATCTTTTTGGAGAGAGAGGGGAGCCTCCCTGCGAAGACTATCCCCTTCATGCCAAGGGACTGGCAAAGGCGCTTTCGCTCGTTGTAAAGACGCTGCCCTATCCTGTACCCCCTAAGGTCAGGGTCAACGCAGACCTCCATTCCGTAGAGCCACTCGCCATCAGGCTGGTGCCTCGATGCAAAGCCGTTTCCGGTAATCTCGTCCCATGTATGAGGCTTTAACGCGATGGACCCGCTGATCCTGAAAGTCGCGCAATAGCCGACCACCTTACCGGCCACGCAGACAACAAACTGGCCTTCGGGGAAGTTGTTTATCTGCCCAAGTACCTCGCCGTCGGAGTAAGGCAGGAGCCCGGCGCTTTCATAGGCCTTCGCCGAAAGGTCGACAATCATCGACACGTCTTTTGGCGTGGCGTTTCTCACCTCAATTCTTGAGGATGGGTTGCTTATGCTTTTAGCGTTAGACATTTGGACTCCGAAGCCCTCTTGCAAAACAGGTAATTCCTACCTGCGCCAGGTAAATCTTTCCACCAGCAAGCCGTTTTTTTGCAAAGCTGAAAAAACCATTCCGGCTATTGGATCCGTGGTGCCCTTATGGTGCATCTTGATATCAATATCAAGGGTCAATTTTTCTTCGACGGGATTGAAATCGATATCGCAGGCCATGACTATGACCCCCGTTGAGCGGACGGCCTCAAGCAGCGCACCCGTGTCGGTGTTGAGCGCGGTTTCAATCCTCAAGTGTCTGTAATTGTCACGCTTGAAGTTGCGCTCAAGGGAGCTTAAAAAAGTCAGTGAAAAAACGGTGATTGTCGTTACGGAGGTGGCGAGTATCGGCATGCCCGCTCCACACGCCATGCCGATAGCCGCAGTGACCCAGAGGCATGCCGCAGTGGTAAGACCGCGCACGTTTATCCCGTGCTTGAGCACAACTCCGGCTCCAAGGAAACCTATTCCAGTTACAATCTGTGCCGCTATTCTGGCGGGATCGGAGTTAAGGCCGGTTTTTGAGCCCAGAGATATCGAAACAATCATGAAGAGGGCCGAGCCAAGGCAGACAAGCAGGTGTGTCCTAAGGCCTGCCGCGCGCCCATGGATATCCCGCTCAAACCCAATGGCGCTCCCCGCAAGCACCGCCATTGCCAATCTGCCCGCTATATTCCAAAACTCCATCACGTACAATGATTCCTGCATTTAATACCTCATAAATTTCAGTCAAGCCGCTCAACTTCAATAAAGGTCTCCATTCGGGAGTCTGCCCCGGTTCCCCTAAAAGAACCTGTGAGCGGAGCAGCCCCCACATACAGGCTGGAAACGGCCAGAGAGACATGGGCGTCAGCGACCAAGAGTCCAAGCGTGGGGTCAAACCCTCTCCATCCTGCGCCCGGCAAATAAACCTCCGCCCAGGCATGGAGCGAATGATCTTCGGGAACATCACTTGCGGCTAAGTACCCGCTGGCGAAACGAGCAGCGACCCCCACACTCCTGCAGGCCTCGATAAAGAGCACTGCAAGGTCACGGCAAGCGCCCTCCCCTGATTTAATTGTTTCAGACGGAGTTAACGGATCTCCCAGCTCCCTGAAAACGACCTTAAATGAGTCCTTTATCAGACGGTTTAGCCCGATCAGGTACTCCATTAGTCCGCCCCCGTCCGTTACCGAGCGGGCTAGATCGCGGGCGGCATCTCCACCGATTGGTGTCAATACGCACCCCAGCCGCTGCCTCAAATCTTCGGTATAGAGGGAGCCTCCGCGGGTAAATTTCGGGGATGTCAATATAAAGTCGAACGGATTGTCCCTAAAGGTCTCTACAATAGCGTGGCTGGTGACCTCCAAGGCCTCGGTTTCGGAATCAAACCATAACGAGGTGAGCCAGTTTGACTCCGGGTCGAGCCCCTGGACTTCTCCAGCGGGAGTAGGCGTTATTTCAAGAGAGAAGTCTATTACATGCTGAGACGGGTCCTCTCTTGGGCGAAGGCGCAGGAAGTGCGGCTCCAGAAAAACCGGTTTGGAATAGATGTATGAAGTTTTGTGATCTATGCGGATTTTCATTGTTTGTCCGCAAAGCCATCGTTATGCAGGGACAAGTTTACTCATAACCGTCTCTATCCACTCGGAGGGCAACATCTTTATCGAGTTGCGAAGCTGATCGTCCCACCAATCGGAAATGTGCCCGAGCTCATTTCTGTCATAACGATGCTCTACGATTTGGCTGTTTTCATTCCTGAAAATTACCACGTCGATTGGGAAATTCACGTCTGCAGCGCTGATTCTTGTTGAGTCGAACGCCAGACATCCCACCTTCAGGGCAAAGGAGATCGGATCTTCATAAGCGAGTGTCCTGTCCAGGATGGGCTTTCCGTAGCCCGATGCTCCAATTATCTGATAGGGCGTTCCCTTGCCTATCTCAACCCAGTTGCCCTCCGGGTAGACAAGATAGAGGGTATGCTCCTTATCGCCTGGCATGCGACCTCCGATTATGCAATGGATATCGAAATTGAGCCCGCCCGCGCCAAGGGCCTCGCGGTCCTCGGCGGCCACTCTTCGCAGCTGCTCGGAAAAAGCATTGACCGCCTTGAAGAGTCTGCTGAACGGCCTCTCCTGGCTTTCAATCAGCTCATCGAAGTAGGTAAGCGCCTTGTCCCGCACTGAACGCAGTCCCGATGTCATCAGGAACATGCCGCCGCCATCCTGATGGTAAACGCTTACCTTGCGAGCCTGTATGACTTCGTTGCCGGAGGTGACTCGCGTATCGGCGATCCCTACCAGGCCGTCCTTAACCCTCATGCCAAGACAAAAGGTCATTGGGTATTGCTCCTGCCACCCGCCACCTTAAAGGGCTGAATGGCAAAAAATGTTTCAGAGATGGCGTTGCCCAGCGCGTTCAGCTTCTTCTGTAGGCCGTCCAGCAGCTCATGGAGGCCGCACTCAAGTATCTCTTCTATGTTGCTATAATCAAGCTCGGCCAGCAATTTGCCGAGGCGCTGCTCAGCCTTGTTGTGGAAGGTGGCTGTAGGTGTACCGGATATTGCCCTTAAAGATATATCGGCCATCATTATACAGTGGTGTATCGCTCTTGGAAAAGAGCGATCAAGCACCAGAAATTCGACTACCTGGGATGGCGATATCTGATGGTAACGCTTTCTATACATCTCAAGGGCGCTCATCGAACGAAGCACGGATGCCCAGAGTATATCGTCATAGGGCGTTCCGACGTAGGAGACCTCCGGCAGCAGATGAAAATATTTCACGTCGAGCATGCGCGAAGTCTTGTCCGCGCGCTCCAGCATCCGCCCCAACCTGCAAAAGTGCCAACCTTCACCCCTTGACATGGTTCCATCTAGGATACCCAAAAATAGCTGGCAGGAGGTCATAACTGTCATGAAGAACTCGTGGCCGGCTACGGACTCCGTGGGTTTCTTGCTGGACTCCTTCATCATAAGATAAAAGCCGTTTAGGTGTTCCCACATCTCCAGTGTTATGAATTGCCTGATCCACCTCGCGTTCTCACGCGCCATCATAAGGCAGGAGTAGATGGAATTCGGGTTTTCCATGTCGAGCGTTAGAAAATGGACAACGTTCTCCCTGCTGAATTCTCCATAACGGCGGCTGAAATCCTCCATGTCGCCGCTCGCGTTGATGAGAGGAGACCACTGATCCGGCCCGGCATCAGGGATATCGAGGCACATGTGATAGTTAACGTCTATGAAGCGGGCCACGTTTTCCGCGCGCTCCAAATATCTACTCATCCAGTAAAGCGAATCGGCTACACGACTTAACATTTAAACTTCTCCGCAGAGCAGTTGTTGTTACCGTTCAATTTGAAAGAACCCACGTATCTTTGCTACCCCCTCCCTGCGAGGAGTTGACGACAAGAGAGCCCTTCTTCAGCGCAACCCTGGTAAGCCCACCCGGCATAACGTAGATATCCTCCCCATAGAGGATATAGGGCCTCAAATCCACGTGGCGGCCCTCAAAGTGGTCGCCGACGATGGTCGGAACCCGGGAGAGGGCAAGGGTGGGCTGGGCGATATAGTTTCTCGGCTGTGCTTTTATCTTACCGGCGAACTCCTCACGTTCCGCTTCGCTTGCATGTGGGCCGACCAACATGCCATAACCTCCCGACTCATTTGCCGCCTTTACCACCAACTTGTCGAGATTGTCGAGGACATATCCACGCTCCTTCTCATCCCAACAAATGTAGGTCGGTACGTTGGGGAGGATAGCCTCTTCCCCTAGATAAAACTCAATGATCTTAGGAACGTAAGCGTAGATCACCTTGTCATCGGCGACCCCTGTTCCAGGCCCGTTAGCAAGGGCTACCCTTCCTCGACG
The DNA here is from genome assembly GCA_002869005.1 of Deltaproteobacteria bacterium. Taxonomy (GTDB): domain Bacteria; phylum Desulfobacterota; class Deferrisomatia; order Deferrisomatales; family BM512; genus BM512. Next base: position 16,151 of record PKTU01000141.1, on the reverse strand, counting down.
ATAGGCTTCCATCAGCCCCGGCACCCCTAGCATTGAATCTTTCCTGAACACTCTTGGGTCAATGAAATCGTCATCGATCCTTCTGTAGAGCACATCGACCCGCTCGAAGCCTTTAGTGGTTCGCATCATGACCCAGCCATCATCAACAATCAGGTCACGCCCCTCCACCAGGTCGACGCCCATCTGCTTAGCGAGAAATGAGTGTTCAAAATATGCCGAATTATAGATTCCGGGGGTTAACACGCCCACTGTCGGCGCATGGACTGAGTCGGGGGCCAGATACTCCAATGTTTGGTGGAGGTGACTTGAGTAATCGGAAACCGGCCTTACGCCGGAGCTCTCGAAGACCTGAGGGAAGGTGCGCTTCATCACCTGCCTGTTTTCAAGCACATAGGAGACCCCTGAGGGGCAGCGGAGATTATCTTCCAGGACATAGAACCTGCCGTCTGCGTCGCGCACAAGGTCTGTGCCCGTTATGTGGCACCATATGCCTCTGGGTGGATTTATACCCACGCATTGCTCGCGGAAGGAACCGGCCGATTTCAGAATTTCCTCGGGGACCACCTTCTCCTTTACGATCCGCTGCTCATGGTAAATATCGTCGATAAAGAGGTTAAGCGCGTGCACTCGCTGCTTTAAGCCGCTCTCAATCTGCTTCCAATCCTCAGCGGAGATTATCCGTGGAATAATATCAAAGGGAAATATCCGCTCAGTGCCACCGTCCGCCCCGTAAACGTTAAAAGTTATGCCAGCTTGTAACAGTGCTTTCTCAGCGGCGCTCTGGCGTCTTTTAAGCTCATCCCAGTTGAGCTCATCCAACTTTTCAAGGAGCGCCAAGGCGCTGGGGCGCGCTTCCAAGGAGTTGTCGAGCATCTCGTCGAAGAAGCCTTCGAGTTCATAGTTGTTGAATCCATCCACCATTTGAGCCACTCCCAAGTCTTTTTCATGGCTGTACAGCTTGACAAATTTATCATCTATAAGCTCTGAATTTTCTTGTTACAGCCAGCTTAATCCATTGTTTATAGCTGTAAAAGTGAAAAAGCCGCCCCACTTGGGACGGCTCGCTACGTTTAAACTGATTAATTTGTTTTTCGAGGAAACGAAAGCTGTTTAAATCTAGCTTTATTTCATCGAGTTAAGCCGTTGCAAAGCGGGAAGTGTGCGGCGAATTTCATCGAATATCAAAGCGGAGCTCATGGTCGCCTGGCTGACGGCATCTACGCTTGGGTCGAAGTCGAGCCCCTTGATTTCACGCCCGCCGAGCCTTTTTGATATGTAGGCGACATCCTTTTCGTCCCAAACCTGATTGCCGTATTTAGTAACGTAAATAGGTGAAAAGCCTAGTATCCGGCCGCTATCGTCAAAACAATATAGGAAATGAACGGCGTGGCAGACTTCACATACCGGCGCACGGGAAGCGACATGGGCATAAACCCAGCGGCTGCGCGCCTTATCCCATCCCCTAAAGAAGAGTCCGTCATCTTTGTCAAAAACCTTCTCTATTTGAACAGCTTTCCCAACTACTGCATTGATCATCTCTTTGGCCGAGGCTTCGACCTCATCATCGCTTAGGGGCATCCGCATATGCCTTCTGGCGCTGTCTACTTCAAGCCGGGGCCCACCATCTTTGATCCCCTTTAAAAGCATGGTACCGTGAAGTGCCAGCTCATCCTTGGTCTGTATTCCCACCGTGTAATTGTTAAGAATCCACCCCTCTTGAACTTTGCGCAAAAAAACGATGAAGGGCGTCCTGCCAGGATCGCCGAGACGCCGCCACTGTTCAAAATCAGGGTCGGCCGCAACGGCGTAGCTCATCCCACGCTTTTCTATAAACCTTGGAAGATATTTTGCTTTGTTGCCTACACCGACAGCCAGGACCTTTATACTGTTACCCTCTCCCGTTTTTTTAAGCTTCTCATAATACTCTTCCATCTCGCGCACCTGCGTCTGGCAGGGAACGCATGATTTGTTGAAGAACTCTATAATGAGGAAATCGCCGGGAATGGAGGAAATATTCACCTCTCCGCCGACAGGGAGGCCCAGCTTGCCGTAATCTTCAGGAGTTAAAAGGCCGGAAAAAACGAGGTCAGGGAAGGGTGCGCCAAGCTCTACCGTAAGCTCGCCGGCATAAAGCTGTGAGCAAAAAAACGTCGCAGTAAGGGTAAAGGCCAAGATAGCGGCGCGTCCAAATAAGCCCGCAAGCTTAACCGCCCCCCTTACCTTGCCGCTAAAAATATAAAACCACGTTTTTATGGAAAGTTCCACTCTAGCTTTCAAACACAAACCCCTAATCTGGGCCGCCCGTCATAGCGACAAGCATCTATAAGCGTTCCCCCCTCCAAAGCTAGCTGTTAACCGCTGATTTTGTCAAGATGTCCACTAAGATGAAGGGGGCGGTTAATTCACCCCCTTCAATATACCAGCTTTTGACTCTCCGCCGTTTGACCTTAAACGCCGTTAATGAACTAGCTTTTTGTATCTGATTCGGTGGGGCTGCTCGGCGTCGCCTCCAAGCCTCCTCTTTTTGTCGGCTTCATAGTCCTGATAGTTGCCCTCGAACCATACGGCCCTTGAGTCTCCCTCAAAAGCGAGTATGTGAGTGGCTACCCTGTCAAGGAACCATCTATCGTGGGAGACCACAACGGCACAACCGGCAAAGTCTAGTAGACCCTCTTCAAGCGACCGCAGGGTATCAACGTCAAGGTCGTTGGTAGGCTCGTCGAAGAAGATAAGGTTCGCGCCACTCTTAAGCATCTTTGCAAGATGCACCCTGTTGCGCTCACCCCCAGAGAGGTCGGAGACACGCTTTTGCTGGTCAGCGCCCTTTAGATTGAAGGAGGAAACATACGCCCTAGATGGAATTTTACGGCCGCCTACGTCGATGAACTCGACTCCGCCCGTTATCTCCTCCCAAACGCTCTTTTTGGGGTCAAGGGCATCCCGGCTCTGGTCGACGTAAGCAAGCTTTACCGTCTCACCCACTTTAAGGCTCCCCGTCTCAACCGATTCTCGCCCTGTAAGCATCTTAAGCAGCGTTGACTTGCCCGCCCCATTTGGACCTATGATGCCCACTATGCCGCCGGGAGGCAGACGAAAGTCGATCCCTTCAAAGAGGAGCCGTTCTCCGAAGGATTTTGAAAGACCTGCCGCCTCAACAACCACATCTCCAAGGCGTGGGCCAGGTGGTATGGCTATCTGTCCCGCTTCGACTTTGCCGAGGTTGTCCTGAGACAATAGCTTTTCATACTCGTTTATACGTGCTCTACCTTTGGCTTGCCTTGCCCTCGGAGCCATATTGATCCATTCAAGCTCACGGGAGAGGGTCTTGGCGCGCGCCTGAGACTGTTTCTCCTCAAGTTCAAGGCGCTTTTGCTTTTGCTCCAGCCAGGATGAGTAATTCCCCTCCCAGGGGATTCCGCGGCCGCGGTCGATTTCAAGTATCCAGCCAGCCACGTTATCGAGAAAGTAGCGGTCATGGGTTATGGCTACTACTGTGCCGGGATAATCAGCAAGATACCTCTCCAGCCATGCTACCGATTCCGCGTCCAGATGGTTGGTGGGTTCGTCCAGCAGCAGCATATCCGGCTGGCTTAAAAGCAGGCGGCATAAAGCAACCCTGCGCTTCTCACCGCCGGAGAGGGGGGCAACAGAGGCGTCGGCAGGCGGCAGGCGAAGGGCGTCCATTGCAATCTCAAGTTTCCTGTCAAGCTCCCAAGCGCCGGCGGCGTCAATAGCGTCCTGTAGTTTTCCCTGCTCTGCGAGGAGATTATCCATCTCCTCATCGCTCATAGGTTCGGCGAACTTCATGGATAGCTCTTCGAAGCGGGTCAAAAGGGCTTTGGTCTCCGCCACCCCCTCCTCTACCACCTCGGCAACGGTTTTCTCAGGGTCAAGTTCAGGCTCCTGCGGCAGGTAACCGATGCGAGTTCCCTCAGCGGCCCACGCCTCGCCGATGAAATCATCGTCGAGCCCTGCCATAATCCTGAGCAGCGTGGATTTACCGGCTCCATTCAAGCCAAGCACACCAATTTTGGCTCCCGGAAAGAAGGAGAGCCAGATATCATCAAGAACCTTGCGTTTGGGAGGATAAACCTTACCCAAGCCCTTCATTACGTATATGAATTCTTTAGCCACAGCAGTTCCTTTGAAAGTGAGTTTTTTTTAGCGGCGGCAGATAGTAGCTGAAACAACGCGTCAAGTTAAGAGTTATTTATCGCTATGGAGTTCACCCTTAAGGTAGTGACAACAAAGCAAATCAACTGCCGTGAGGTAATCCTTCACCACGCCATCCTCGTCGACAACCGGCATCTCCTTAACTCCTACGCTGCCCATGAGCGCAAGCACATCCTCCACATCATCGTTCATCTTCGCGAATGTAGTCGTGCGGTCCATGAGTTCGCCTGCCGTTAGCGCGGTGATCTTTCTCAAGATCCCGCGCGAATGAACTTGAGCCTGGTAGTTGTGCGGGTAGGCATGCCGCAAAAGAGAACCTAAACTTACAATCCCAGCGAGATGGCCCCCTTCGTCAAGGACATATACAACTCTGGAATCAGGTGCCTCGATTAGCTTTTTTACTACAGCGTCTACGGTGTCTTCGAGACCGCATGAGGGCATTGGGCGGCCACCGTGATGTGCTAGGACGTCTTTAACTTTCATGGCTGGTCCTTTTGCTTTCGCCTGAACGTCTCAAAGCAAATTTGATCAAAGGCGGAGAAATAACGGCGTTGATGATTATCGATGCCAGGACGCCGTTTAGCATTAACGTGTAAAGCTCCTCTCCAAAGAGAGCCCGTGCCTGGAAAATAAGGCCGATTGAGACACCCGCCTGAGGCAATAGGGTTATACCTAGATAGCGCCTTACCCCGCTCTCGGCACCAGAGACAGCCCCACCAAGGCCCGCCCCCGAAATCTTTCCTGCCGCCCTTCCCAAAAATAGCGCTAAGCCGAGAAATGAGGCGCTTTTAAGCGATACCAGGTCAAAATGCGCCCCGGCCAAGGAGAAGAATAGGCAAAAGATGCTCTCCTCTACGAGATCCAGCTGGGAGAAGACCTCGTCGCCATGCTTCATCCTGTTTATCACCGTAAAACCCATTGTCATATTTGAAAGAAGCGGTGAGCACTCTACAAGCTCCGAGAGCCCTGCAACAAAGAGTATCGCGCCCATCATTATGACTAGGTTTATCTGGGCGGTTGATTGCCTTTCGAGCAGCTTAGCCAGAACAAAGCCGCAGGCAAGACCCATGAGGACCCCCTCTCCGACATCCTTTGCAGCACCATAAACAGGAGCGAAATCAGCCCCGCCACCGGCTAGAGCCAAGAAGGTTGCCGAAGCAATCGAGAAGAGGATAATGGTTAGCGCGTCATCGAGGGCGACGACGCCAAGGAGAGTTGTGGTTATCGGCCCGCTCGCCCGTTCTTCATGGACGACCGCGAGTGTCGCGGCTGGTGCGGTAGCTGCCGAGATAGCTCCGAGAACCATAAGGACTCCTATCAACAGGGTGCCGCTTGACGCACCTGGGATAGGCGAGAAGAGATTCAAAGAAAAAAGAGCGAGAATAACGATGGTGGTGGCTAACATCCCCTGTAATAAAGTTATTGTAAGGATAGCCTTCCCAAGTCTTTTTATGCGGGAGTATTGGAGGCTGCCGCCTATGGAAAATGCAATTACAGCGAGCGCCATATCACTAATTATAGAGAGATTCTCCAACGCTGGGGTTGATATGAGGCCGCTAACCGAGGGCGAAAGGAGTATGCCCGCGGCAAGGTAGCCGCTCACCCTTGGCAAACCCACATACGTGGCGAGCCATGAGACCATGTACCCCGAAATGAGCAACATCCCGGATACCAATAGTGGGTGAAGTTGGTCAGCTGACATAGAGACTCCAAAGAAAATAAAGTTAAAAAGCAGCCACTGTTGAAATGTTGCCAGCCCCGGCCTCCGACTGCAACCCGTATGACAAGCAAAAGTAAAGGCCCCGGAGCTTACACTCCGGGGCCTTGGCGCATCCCCCCCGGAGATTACGCCGGTTTGGCAACCGCCGCTTTCTTGTCTTGACAACCTTTTTACAGGGCAATCGCTACCCGGGCATCACTCCAAAGGGTGAAATTAAAAAAAAATCAAAAAAAAAGGACCCCTCAAATATGGGGTCCTTTCTGTTCATGTGGGCAGGCCTTTTTTACAACTCTTCAAGGATGTGTTTTATACTATCGATGAATACCTTGTTGACCTCCGGGAAAAAACCCAGCCCTTTATAAAAAGTCTTCCCCTCAACCTCCAGGGTAGTTGTTTCGGTTGAAATACCGGCATCTTCCAGCTCGACGCTCCAGGGTGTATCATCGGCCGATGCTTCACCGGCGATATCGTTCATAATGTGGTCGCCGGCAACGAACATAAGGGGTATGAAGCGAACCCGCTTGACAGCGCACCCCTTTGCCGCCCCAAGAGCTTCCTCTCGTGTAATGACACCCTCGACCCCTCCTAGAAATACGTTCTGGTATTTTACCTTCAAGTAGCGGTCAAGGCCCATGTAAGCCATGTTTGATGCTGTATTAGTCGTAGGGGTTCCATGTGATACGACTACGTTGCAGCCCTCTCCCGGGGCGAGAAAATCCGCCGATATTATCTCTACTACTTCGTGCATCTTCTCCCAGCGCTGAAGAAGGGTTTCTCCCGTTGCGACGGTGATTCCGGGGAAAACTCCGGTTATTGAGAGAACCTCCTCATACTCCTCGCCGGGGAAGATGTGGAGAGGCTGCACCGCCGCGCGGGTATACCCTTCGGCTTGCAGGTTGGCGAGTACCTGCTGAAGGCTCAGGAGTCGCTCTGAAGCGCCGGATTTTTCAAGCCTTCTGTTCACAATTTCACGGATGACTTCGGAGGTGAAGGCCCAGCGGATTTCATAATCAGGGAGGGCCTCCTTTACCTGCCTCTCAAAAGCATCATATGTCACCTTCGCCTTTGTAGAGGTGCCGAAAGCTGTGAGGACGATTGCCGGACGGTCTTTGTGGGTACGTGTCATAGTCTGCGCACCCGATGCGCTCGTGGAAACAAACGCGATAAGAAGCATTGTCGTTGCTGCGGCCATAAAGCCTCTCATGATTATCTCCTAATCAGATTACGCCCCACACATGGCAGGTCATGCCAACGGGGGTCAAGGTCCGCTCTCCGTCCCATCCGGCGGCTACGAGGTCAACGCTGGAAGCCCCCCTCTTAACTAGCTCAAGGAGCGCTTCATGGATCCTCGGCCACCCCATAGCCGTCGAAGCGAGGACCGTCCATTCGGGATCCAGCCCTGAATCGACCATCAGGTCCCTCTCGACAACCTCGGCGGGTATCTTGTCGGCTTGCGTCAGATAAACAACTTTAGCATTTTGCATGGTATTCCCTCCCATGGCTTTGAGTACACTTCCGGAGGGGATTAGGCATAACCGACAAAAAAAGCCCGAGCGAATAACGCGCGGGCTTTCCGTATTCAAAGCGTCGGCAACATCCCTGCCTCCCATTACCCGGAGAGGTGTAGGTGGGGCATACGGTTCGGCAGGTCTTCTGGCTCGCGATTCAACCTCGGGGCCACCTTCCCGGCTCAGTCGGAGCCAGTGGATTAAAAGCCCTTCGTCATCGCTCACAGCGGCGGGTCCGCGGAGGTTTCACACCTCACTTCCCTCATGGCCCTCTCGGGCACCGTCGTATGCTGACAAATTGTAAAGCGATGATTACACCACGCTGTCTAAGCTGTCAATGCATCTTTAAAAGTGCTCTTTTACATATTGGTTCAAGAGCGCGTCGAAATCGCTCTCCCAGCCTCCTTCGTAAACCAGCGTCGTGGCTATTTCGCTGGCGAGTATTGCACAGCGGACCTTGAAAGGAAGGCCCTTTATCCGCCGCCTGAACTTCACCGACCTGCTCACAAAGCGCGGCAGGTGAGCCTCATAAACGCCTTTGAAGATTTTGGCGTCAACGAGCTCCGGTCTGCTTGAGAAATATTCGAACAGCTTCGCATACTGTGAATTTATCTCATCCGATATAGCCCTCGAAATTTCGGTCCAAAGCGGCTGGACCTCTCCGGCGCCGCGATGCCGGGAAAGTATAAGATTCGCCTCAGATGACGCCCGTTTAACGAGAATGGCAAGCACATCCTTTACATAGGCATCTTTGTGCTCCAAAAATTCTTTATCGTCCATAAGGAGGTTGGCGATTATTTCGTAGGATGAGGAGATGACGCCGCATTTATTGGCCGAAGCATCCCTGATGTCCATTATGCCCCGCCGCTGGAGTTCTTCGCGGGCTTTTGGCGTGAAGAATGAATTGGCGCCCTCTGTTATAACCCTACAACTGGGTTCTCCGTTCTCGCCGAAAAATTTCTGCCAGTTGTTTTCATCCACCGTCTCAGGCCGCCCCCCTGCGGGAATAAAGAGGTCAGCGTCAACGGTGAAAATCATATTGTCGAACTCCTGGTGAAAAGCGTCCGTGGTAACCCAGAGCTCCTTCGTTTTACCGTCAAGCTTCACGACTTTTTTATAAAGTTCTCGCAGCCCCTCGCTCTTTTTGATGCGGGAGTATAGGGCCATGCCCCCCTCTCCCAGCTTCTCCGGCCTGAATGAGTCGATATTTCCCTTTAGGATAATCCTCTTCATCTCACGTTTATCGAGGCCGTTCGGGTCATAGAGGATTCCGGTGCCGGAAACAACAAGAACGACCTTTACCCGCTTGGAGCGCTCATAGAGAAGCCGCATGGCATTGCCGGCTACGTCACCGTTTGGTCCGCCTGTTATCTTGACGGTGAACTCATCACGCTTCATATCGATTCCGCGCGACTTCATCGCGATCTCGGCGAAGGTGACCACGCCAAGCGAGGTTACTCCGTACTCCTTGTGGTTTATGCCGACCTCTTTGCTTGAAATTATGCCGTTGCCGAGGAGGTAGCCGCGCTGTCTGCCCAAGCGTCCTATGAGTTCGACCATTTCATCATGCATGTTTTCGTCGGGGCCAAGCTCAATCGGCTCCTCCTCTCCATAGTAATCCACTACGCGAGGGTCGAGAACCTTGCCGTCCTTGCCTGTCACGAATATGTCGAGAAATGCATTTATCAACCCGAACTGTTCTTTATATAGCCGCTGAGTTACAAGCTCCTTTCCTGATAGACCGATTGCGTCCAACACTATGGCGAGTTTGGAACCTCCCTCGTAGATATCCTTGTTTTTAAGGTGCTGTGTGTGCGCGAGGACGAAAACCTCGCGAAAGAGGGTTGTGGTGTTAGTGGTGAAGTCATCCGGCGTCTGGGTGATGATTGACCGCCAGCCGCCCCGGGCGATATCGGAAAAGCCTATGTGATAACCAGCTGCGTGACGCCCGAAGAAGAAGGTCACCCTAAATGGCCGCTCGGCAGGGAGGTCCGCCGTGAACTCGGCCCCCAAAGTCTCAAGGTAGGCAGGGTCCAGCCTAAGCGCTATGGAGTGTTTCTCAAGAACGTAGAAATTCGTCCTCAAGGTGTAATTAACCATCGCCACAGCGCACTTGAATACAGCGCGGCGGATCATATCCAGATGGCGATGCCCGGTGTTGTACTGCTCGATATGCGCCTCGACTTCACCTAGCTTCTTGAGATAACTCTTCTCCCTGTTGGCTACCCCCGGCTCGAAACGGAACCTGAAAAGCTCCGTGAGCTGCTTTGAGATAGCGGGGTTGGAGTCAAAAACCCGCCTGACTTCAGTCAGATCGAATCTGTCTGGGTCGGTGTGCGCCAGGTTGGTATGGCAAAAGGCTATAAAGGCATTGACCAGTGTTCCCTCAGGCCCGGTAAGCAGCCCATCCTTTACGTGATCGCGGTATATGCGGGAGTTGCGGTCCAGAATCTGGGTATTGTAAAGCTCGGCTTTCAGGTCACGCACCATCTCGGACTCAGGGTCCAAGGTGGTGCCGTCACGCTTGGTAACATAAAATGTGCATAGCAGATAGGGGTGTATTCCATTGTTGATATTTAGGCAATAAGCTCGCCTAACCCCAAGCCCCAGACGATTGAAGACCCCAACGACCTGCGCGAGATAACCGCCTTCCGGGGGGTTGCCCACCGCGAAGAGCACCCTTGTCTCAGCGTGCTTCACCACGTCCAGGACGGGCTCCGCATGCATGAAAAGACCCTTTGACTCTACTGCCTTTTCGTAAAGCCAGAGCACACGCGCCACCCGCTCCGGCGGCGAAATGCTGACGTAACGAGGATTGTTCCGGTACAGCAGCTCAAAGGCTCTTTTCAAACGGCCCCGGTCTCCCTTCGGATAAATTTTCTGAAGAAGCGCCAAGGGGGCCTTCATCGCCTTTTGGGGAGGGGGAGGCGCAGGAGCAGTAACTTCCGCAGCCGTTTTCCTGTCGAACTCGTAGCGCATTATCTCAAGCTCGCTACCTGTTGCGGGGTGCTGGCTAAGGGAGTGTGTAATTTCCGCGTAAGAGATTGCCCGACCTTCAAGGTCCAGCAGATTTGTATAAAGGGATCCGGGTAGATCCATGGATGCCGTTATGAGTTCGTGTTTGCTGTCTTTAAGTGTGATACGTCTGTTTTCAGCCAGGCGGTGCAGATTTGAAGCCAGGCTGACAAGCGCAGGGCGTTCGTCGGCCATGGTTATAAAAAAGTAGGGATGAACGTTGTCGTGCAGCCATTTCAAATTTGACAAACAGGTTTGCGCCTGCTTGTCCAGATCGTTTTCTATCGTATTGAATAACCGCGCCTGCTCTTGCTTTATGTCCATGACACACGCTCCAAGGGTGTTCACCTGCGAAGGTTTAAAGACGCTCAAATAATACCAAACAACTCGCCGCTTCGCTTCGCATTACGTCATTTGCCCAAAGTTAATGTCAAAAAAAACTCTGGCCCGGCGTGACACCGCATAGAGCAAGGGAGCAGAAGTCGGCCTTTACGGGTAACGCCCTTGACAGCTCTACACACCGCTCAGGCCCGCAACCGAATATTGCGGTTGTTATAAGGCCGGTCTTTGTAAATGAAGTAACCAGTATGCCCTCGCCTTTCTCCCTAAGAAACAAGGAGCCTTCGAGCTTATCGAAAAGCGCTTCGGGTGAGCACGAGACCTCTATCGGCGCGGGAATCAGTAAAGTGCGGCGCTCCTGCCAGCCCTCTCCCAACAACCCACACGCAAGGGGGGCCGCATGGGAAAGAGTCGTGCGCCGGGGGTTAAATTCGACCATATACACCTCTCCCTCGCTGTCAGTGACGAAATCAACGCCCAGCACCCCGCGGTAGCCGAAGCGGGAGACGGCGCGGCCCGTTTCTTTTAAAAGAGTTGACAATTTTCTCTTGTCAGCCCACCTCAGCGTCCCTTTGCCGACCATGGCCCCTCCCGGCAATACGCAGTGAAGTTGTCTGGCGAGAAAATGGCTGCTGAAGCCACCCTTGCCGTCGCAAAAACCCTGCCCCGAGAGGGAAAGGCCCCCTTCTATCCTACGCTCAACGACCACCGCTCCCCGACGAAGCTCCGGCACCCTCCGCGAGTAGAACTCAAGGCGGCCCTCAATAGTCGTTTTGTCTGAGGAGGAGGAAGGCGGAGAAAAAAGCTGACATGCACCACCCACCCCCCGCTCTGCCTTTATAACGACCCCCTCACCCCTTAAAGCGCAATTTGCCGCAGCGCCAATCGCCAGGTCGAGCGACGAGAACACCCACCCTTCAGGCAGGGGAAAGCCCCTATTGGTGGAAAAATCCCTAAAGCCGCTCTTTGCGCCCAAATAGCTGCGGCGCCAAGATTGGCCGGAAGCTAGGGGGTTGAAATTTTGAGGAAGCGCCTTCTCTTCCTCAAAGGCGACAAGTAGCTTTTCCAGCTTGGAGGTCCCCCCCCAAGGCTCAAAAAAAGCGCCCCTGCGAAAAGAAGCCGCCAGACGTTTAAATAGTATGCTGTCACACAGTATCGCTTCAGAAAGCTTTTCCGGGTGGCCGCCGGTCGTGATCATCTCAAAGTTACGTAAGGGGAAGAGCTTTTTTAGGCGGGAAAATACTGGGGCTGGTTGCGGCTCCTCAACAATGGCGAGGCTATCACAGCCGCTCCAGAAGAGAGAGAGCGGGGAAATCGCGGCAGCGTTTCTAATCCAGGGCTCGGCAGCCTTATCGCCAAAAAGCTCTGTAGCGTTGTGGTATTCGGCTACATTCCCAAAGGCAACCACCCCCGGAGTGTTCAAAGGCCGCCTCTTTTAAAGGGGGTGGCAGGCCTGACGCCAATGCCCGTTTCACTCTTGATTATCGAGAGAAGGTCCTCCTCAAGCGAGGGAAGCTCCTCGCCGGCGCCGGCAAAGATGGCAAAGCCTATATAGGGCGGCGAGCATTTTAGTGAATTATTAAGAAGCGTCAAAAGCGCCCCCTGCCCAAAGGAAGCTCCTGCATTAAACCTCTCGAAGGCTTGGATTATTGCTTCCGCTTCAGGAGGGCCGCCAATGAAAGCGAGGTGTTCGTCGGTGGCTAGCGCTGTCTTTTCGGCCCATCCGGCCCCCTTTAGATGACGCGCCCCTTCAAATGCATGCGTAGGTGAACTGCGCCGCATATTTATCTCCGACAGATAAAGACTCCCTTCATCAGAGAGGATGAAGTCTCCATTGACCCAGCCGCTATAGCCCCTCCGGTAAACCTTATCAGTAATTGCCTTGCCGGCCACAGAGACCATCTTTAAGGTCTCCGCTGATATCACCCCGCGCCCTGAGAATACTCCTCTATACCGGCTTCCACGCTCGATACGCATCTCGCCGACTCCGACCAGCTCGGCAGCCCCGCACTTGGAGAGAAACCAATCCGCCGTTATGCTCCTGCCGCCAATCAGCGCCTCTACAATAAGTGGGGTCTGCCGCCAGAGGGGGTCCCAACGCGAGAGGGCGGCTAAACGCCCCGCTATAGATTCACCCTCACCGGAGAGGATGGCGACATTCAAGCCGCCGACGCCATGGTTCGCCTTTACCACCGCATAGCCGTAACGTGATGATATTTCCGCCGCTGCCGCTGCCGCGCTTTCGAGGTCGGGCAAGAGATATCCCTCTGCCATTTTTAAGGCTAAATTTTCAATCGGAGCCATATCTTTTCGTGAAAAGGTGAGGCGGCAACCCCCCTTTGAATCCAGATAGCGCGCCACAGGCAGAGCGTTTACACCCGCAAAATCGGTTATATCGAAGGAGTTCGAACCATTAAAGCTGCTCAAAAGAGCATGTAGTTGCGGGGTGGCTCCCCAGGCTAGAATCTTTTCATTGCCTTTAAAGCATTTAATTTCGTTAGATAAGGCAAGCTCCCTACAGATTGTTCCTTTACCCTCGACGGGGAGCACCTCCACCCTCCTATAGCCCATAAAGGAGGCTACAAACTGAACCCACTCAGCTGAAAAGCCGCCAGGCAGATAAACCCTCTTTCCATCCCCACCCCATAAAAGGGCGGCATCGGTTAGGGCTCTTGAGCCGGTTGCGAGGGATGAGAGGCCGGTTTCAGAGGCTAAACCGTATGATAATAGATTGAATTCATAATGGTTTGGGATGACGATCGCCCCCACCGCATCAACGCGGCATGAGTTCACCCCCTCCCCTTTTTGTCTTGAAGAAATTCCCTTAGAGTCGTGGTGCTCTCGAAGACTTTTGTTAAATCCACCTCTAAAGGGTCCACGTAGATGCCGAAGGTCGCTTCCAGGGCCACAATGAGGTCCACCAGCGCCACCGAGTCAAAGCCAAGCTCTTCCCTTAGCTTTCGCCCCTCAACAACTTCCGACGGCTCTACGCTGCCCCCGGCAACTTCGACTATGACATTTTTCAACCTGTCGTCAATCAAATCATCCCCCCAGCGAAGACCTCTTTGAAAGCGCCCTCCAAATGGTAAAGTTCCCTTGCATAACCTCTGCCCAAAAATCTCCCGGGCGACGCCGTAGCGCCATAGGCTCCTGCCTGATAAATGGCGACAATGTCGCCTTCAAACACCTCGGGCATCGTCACATCCACCGCGAGCCTGTCTGTCGGCGTGCAGAGAGGGCCGCAGATCGTATAGCGTCCCTCATCTCTCCCCTTTGAAGAAAGAATCTTCATTGGGGTCAGTTTGCGCCCGAGATATCCGTCGCGGCCGCCAATAACGTTAAGCCCTCCATCCACAATAGCGAAGCGGGCCCCGTGCACCGCCTTGACCTCCACAACTTTTACCAGTAGCACCCCGGCCTCTGAGGAGAGGAACCGCCCCGAATCCACTGCAACAGCCCGCGTCCAGGGGTGAATGTCTTTATAGCGCCTAAAGCGCCCAGCCAGGACTCCCCTAAGCTTTTTGCCGTCCAACAGCGCTTCCCCCTCATATAGAGGGACCCCGAATCCCCCACCCACATCCACAAAGTCAAAACGTCGTCCGCTCTCGCTTTGAAGACGGGCGGAGATATCGAGGACTATCGACAAGTTGTCGGCCAGCTTGTCCGCATCAAGCAGCCGGGTTCCTAAGAATCCGTGCACACCGCATATCTCCAAAGGGTTGTCCCTTGGGCCCCTTAACAAATGAAGCGCCTCATCGAACCCCATGCCGAACTGTGTGATGCCGGCCATTGAGAGCGCCCCTGAGCGGATACCGGGATTTATGCGAAGCGCGACCCGCGCTTTAGCGCCGCAAAGGTTCGCCGCCGCACCTATTCTCTCCACCTCCCGTGAAGACTCGGCGACTACAATACAATTGCCGCTTACCGCAGCTAAAAGCTCCTCATCACTCTTTCCAGGCCCAACCCAAAGTGTTCTTTCTCCCGTCAGACCTAAACGCTTCACCACCTCGAACTCTCCCCGCGAGGAAACTTCCACTCCGCATCCCAGGCTGGAGAACAGCTCAACCAGTTCAGTCGCCGGGTTTGCTTTAAGTGAGTAACTTATGTTGGTTCCATCCGGGAGCATTTCATTTAATGCCGCGACCCTGCTCTTCGCGACGCTGCCGTCATATATGTAAAGCGGCGTGCCGAAACGCGCGGCGCATTTGGCAAGCGCCTCTTCTCCCAGCGGAAAATCTTCAGGTATCAGCTCCTCCGGGAACCGCCTCGTCACCTCCCGCCCCCTTTTTCTTTCTTAAGATCCATATGGATAGTTCGCAAAACCCCGCGCGCTCATGCGCCCCCAAACTTGTAATGTGCTCCTCTACAGCAAAGCCTGTCTCATTTGCCAGCTGTACCATTCGTTCAAAATCAATTATCCCAAGCAGGAGATTGTGGTAACCCTTGCAAGTGACAACGCCCCCGTCGCCTACCCTCTCAAGCGCCAGCCGGACCCTTAGCGCACCATCAAACCCAAGCGTCAAAACTTCGCTCACGACGAGCTCAACCCCATCATCATCGCGAGTCGACCCGATAACCCTGACAGCGCCTTCCCACCCTCGCTCCATGCGCCGCAATGGCTCTAAATCGAAGACAAAACGCCCGCCTGCTCTTAAGTATTTGGCGGCCCCTGACAATAGCGCTATCCACTCGTTATCAGCGGTAAGAGGAGAGAGCGCAGAGAAAGGGGAAATCAATAAATCGAACTTTTCACCGGTAGCCGTTAAAGGGCTCAGCACTTTTAGCTCTTCAAAACCACCTCTCATCTCATTGTCGCCAAAATAGTCGTAAAGAGCTTTACGTACCCCGTTATCTCCTGGAGCTTCCAGAGAATAATATGCATAAAAATCATTTATAACCGCGTATGACTGCGAAGCCTTGGAGCGCAGCCGCACCAACTCAGATATTGACCTTTCAGTTTGTTCAAAAATACTTAATTTATAAGGACACACCGACGCCTCTATAATAATAAATAATATAGCTGTTCAACAAGATAACTTTTCTAAAACCACAATACGTAACTTTTAATATTTTTATTAATATTATTTAATTTGACATGTAATTATTTTATATATTTATTGCACAATGAATATGTACTGTTTATATGAAATCTTATGACACGGCACATACAGGCACATCACTCTTTTGGATGAAATTTTTTTATCTTCGCGAAGATTATTTTGCTCTTAATCACGCCGAACCTTGACAGGGAAGAAAAGCGAATTTATAGTTCGCTTTCTTTGCAAACAACCCGCGTGGCATGGTAAAACGCGACCTGGAGAAACCAATTGCGAGAGTGGCGGAATTGGCAGACGCACTGGACTTAGGATCCAGCGGGCAACCGTGGGGGTTCGAGT
>PKTU01000140.1 GCA_002869005.1 Deltaproteobacteria bacterium | reverse complement strand
CTTTGCCTCCCAAGCCTTCCTCAAAAGCCTCTCGGTGGTCTCCCAATCTATGCAAGCATCAGTTATGGAGAGCCCATACTTTAACCTTGAAAGGTCATCTTCAAGCTTCTGGTTGCCCGCCTCGATGAAGGACTCCAGCATAAAACCGCAGATATTGGAGCCACTACGTATCTGCTCAAGTACTCCGTCAAGGACCATCTCCTGTTTTCGATAATCTTTGCGTGAGTTGCCGTGACTACAGTCTATTACAATACCGGGAGGCAGCTCTGCTTGGGAGAGGGCGTGGCTCGCCTCTTCAACATCTTCCTTGGAATAATTGGGCCGCTTGTCGCTCCCCCTTAAAACCAGATGGACGTCACTGTTGCCGCCAGTCTCAATCACAGCTGTACGTCCGTCATGGCTTATGCCGAGGAAGGAGTGGGGAGAGCGGGCCGCCTTTATAGCGTCTATCGCCACAGCAAGCTCGCCGCTTGTGGGGTTCTTTATTCCAACCGGGAAGGAGAGGCCACTAACCATCTCGCGATGGGTCTGCGACTGGCTTGTGCGCGCGCCGATCCCCCCATAGCTGATGAGGTCTGCCAGATACTGTGGGTTTACTGGGCTTAGCGTCTCCGTGGCTATCGGCAACCCCAGCTCCGTGATCCCGCAGAGGACCCGGCGAGCAATGCCAAGACCCTTGGATATGCGGTTGGTGCCGTTTAGATCTGGGTCGCTGATTAGACCTTTCCAGCCCAGCGTGGTCCTTGGCTTTTCGAAGTATACCCTCATGACTATAAGGAGGCGGTCCGACAGCTCCTCCGCAAGGGCGGCAAGACGCTCTCCATAGTCGATGGCGGCGTCTGGGTCATGGATCGAGCAGGGTCCCACGACTGCCAGCAGCGTGTCGTCTTTGCCGTTTATTATATCTGATATTTTCGCTCGAGCTCCCGTCACCAGCTCCACGCCCCCATCCGGCGATGGGAAGACTTGTTTGAGCGAATCCGGCGCGATTATCGGCGTGAGGGACTTTACGTGTACATCTTCTGTTGGGCGCATCTTTACTCCTTGGGGTTGAAGGCGCCAATTATTTCACCAAACCCAGGTTGGTTGCAAGCGAAAGTTCAAGTAGTTATTGGTGTTTGACATCACTAAACCCTAACGGCCCCTTATTGCGTCGTTAAGACAACTCCACCCTTTACATACGGGAGCGGTGACGTGAAAATAACACTACCGTTCTTTCGGCAATAAAAGGGAGCTTACAAGATGAAATTAACCAACCTCGCGGCGCTGGCGCTCGCGGCGTCTTTACTCGCACCACAGGCATTCGCGGCGAAGAGCCACGCGATCGCGATGCATGGTAGCCCTAAATACGCCGAAGGTTTTACACACTTCAATTATGTAAACCCGGACGCGCCCAAAGGTGGAGAGCTAAAGCTCTACGACATAGGGACCTTCGATTCGCTCAACCCTTTTATACTAAAGGGTATATCCCCTACGGGCATGGGACGGGTATTTGACACGCTGATGGTCAAATCCGCCGACGAGCCCTTTACAATGTACGGCTTGATCGCCAAAACAGTCGAGACCCCTGATGACCGTTCATGGGTGGCTTTTGAGCTTAATGAGCACGCCCGCTTCAACGACGGTACGCCCGTAACCCCGGAAGACGTCATCTGGACCTTTGAAACCCTGAAAAGCAAAGGGCACCCCTTCTACAGAGCCTACTACGGCTCCGTGGAGGAGGCTTTGAAGGTCGGGGAAAATGGAGTACGCTTCAACTTTTCAGGCGGCAACAACCGGGAGCTTCCGCTAATAATAACCGAGATGCCTGTATTCCCGCGACATTACTGGGAGAACCGAGACTTCTCGAAGACCACTCTTGACCCCCCCCTTGGATCAGGCCCCTACAGAGTTAAATCAGTGGATCCGGGCCGCTCGATAACCTATGAGAGGGTTGAGGATTACTGGGCTAAGGAGTTGCCGGTAAACAAGGGTCAATATAATTTTGATACGATAAAGGTCGACTACTACCGCGACCAGACAGTAGCTATGGAGGCGTTCAAAGCGGGAGAGTACACCTTCCGTCAGGAGAACACCGCCAAGGTCTGGGCTACCGGGTACGACTTCCCCGCCGTAAATGAAGGGCGCGTCATTAAGCGAAATATTGCCCACGGCAACTCGACCGGCATGCAGGGCTATGCCTTCAACACCCGCCGGAAGATATTCGCTGACCCAAAAGTTCGCGAAGCTCTATCCTACGCCTTCGATTTCGAGTCGGCGAACCGCCAGCTTTTTCACAATGCCTACGCCCGCACCGACTCCTATTTCGACAACTCGGAGCTGGCGGGCACGGGACTTCCCGAGGGTGAAGAGCTTGAGATACTGGAGCGCTACAGGGGGAGGGTCCCCGACGAAGTGTTCAGCAAGGTATATGCACCTCCGACCTTCGAGGGTAGTACGCCAAAGGAGGTAAACACCTCTCTCAGGCGTAATCTCATGAAAGCCCGCGACCTACTGAAGGAGGCGGGGTGGAATGTGGATAACGGCAAGTTGAAAAACAAAGAGGGCGAGCCCTTCTCCTTCGAGATAATGCTCTACGCCCCCGCCTTCGAGAGGATATCGCTGCCCTTCGCCAAGAATCTTGAGCGGCTGGGTATTGAAGCCAGGGTACGCACGGTAGATACGACCCAGTACCAAAATCGGGTTGAAAAATTCGACTTTGACATGATCGTCGTAGGCATAGGCCAATCCCTCTCTCCCGGCAATGAACAGAGAGACTTCTGGTCCTCCGGGGTTGCCGACGTGGACGGCTCCAGAAACATCATGGGCGTCCGTGACCCCGTGGTGGACGACCTCGTCGAACTCGTTATATCGGCCCCCTCAAGGGAGGCGCTGGTGGCCCGAACAAAGGCTCTTGACAGGGTCCTCCTTTGGGGCCACTACGTCATTGCGCATTTTCATATAGCCAGCTGGCGGATAGCTTACTGGAACGAATTCGGCATACCCGACGTGATTCCCCCTTACGACCTGCCCATAGACGCCTGGTGGTCCTTGCGGGCAGGCGAATAGAAGGGGTAACGGCGCCTTGCTAAACTACATCGCAAGGAGGCTTCTGCTGCTAGTGCCAACGCTGTTGGGCATTATGCTGCTGAACTTCATCATTGTTCAGGCAGCCCCCGGCGGCCCCGTTGACCAACTCATTTGGCAGCTAAAGCACACCGGCGTGGGCGCGACCGCTCGGGTAGGCGGCTCCTCAGGTATGGAAGCATCGGGGTCGGGAGGCGGCGCTTCAGATGAATCCAAGGGTGCGCGAGGAGTGGACCCAGCCCTGTTAAAGCAGCTTGAGGTCCAATTCGGCCTCGACAAGCCCCTACACGAGCGTTTCATTAAGATGATGAAGAATTACGTTGTCTTCGACTTCGGCGACAGCTTTTACCGCGACCGTTCGGTGGTTGAATTGGTAAAGGACAAGCTCCCCGTCTCCATCTCCTTGGGGCTCTGGTCGACACTCTTCATCTATCTGATATCGATACCGCTTGGCATAAAAAAAGCGGTTAAAGACGGGAGCCGCTTCGACGTATGGTCCTCTCTGGCGGTCGTCATCGGGTATGCCGTGCCGGGCTTTCTATTCGCGGTTTTGCTGGTTGTTCTTTTTGCGGGCGGAAGCTACTTCAACATATTCCCTTTACGTGGGATTGTCTCCGACAACTGGGCGGAGCTCTCCTATTTGGGCAAAGCCCTGGACTACCTCTGGCACATGGCTCTGCCTGTAACGGCGCTGGTCATCGGCGGCTTCGCCGGGCTCACCATGCTCACCAAGAACTCCTTTATGGATGAGATACACAAGCAGTATATAGTGACCGCGCGCGCTAAAGGTTTAACGGAGAGGGCCATTCTGATAAAGCACGCTTTCAGAAACGCGATGCTAATCGTGGTGGCCGGCTTTCCCCAGGCGTTCATATCCATCTTCTTTACCGGCTCCCTTTTGATAGAGGTTATTTTTTCACTCGACGGGCTGGGGCTTTTGGGCTTCGAGGCCGCGCTCTCCCGTGACTACCCTGTCATGTTCGGGACCCTCTACTTCTATACCCTCCTCGGACTGGTCATGAACATCGTTAGCGACGTAACCCTGATGTTCATTGATCCGCGTATAGACTTTGAAAAGAGAGAGGGGTAGATGGCGCCAAGCATCTTAAAAAACGTCTCCCCGCTTACCAGAAGACGCCTGACGAATTTCCGGGCCAACCGCCGCGGCTGGTGGTCCCTCTGGCTATTCCTAATCCTCTTCGCACTGAGCCTCTTCGCCGAGTTCATCGCAAATGACAAACCGCTCCTGGTAAGGTACTCGGGAGAGCTCTATGCTCCCATCTTCAACGAGTACCCGGAGACCACCTTCGGCGGCATTTTCGAGACGGAGACCGATTACCGGGACCCCTTCGTCATAGACTCGATCGAAGCCGACGGTTGGATACTGTGGCCTCCCATTCCCTATAGTTACGACACCCAAAACACCGACCTCAGCCTCTCTTTTCCCTCGCCGCCGACCTTGAACAATTGGCTGGGCACCGACGATCAGGGCCGTGACGTAGCGGCAAGGCTGCTTTACGGTTTTCGCATCTCCGTGCTCTTCGGCCTGACCCTTACGGTGGTCAGCTCAATAGTTGGGGTGTTGGCTGGAGGCATACAGGGGTACTTCGGCGGAAGGGTCGATTTGATCTTTCAACGCTTCATGGAGATTTGGTCGGGGCTGCCGATTCTATATCTGCTGATAATCCTCTCCGCGCTTGTAGACCCCAATTTCTGGTGGCTTCTCGGTCTGATGCTCCTCTTCAGCTGGATGGGCCTCGTAGGCGTGGTAAGGGCCGAATTCCTGCGTGCGCGCAACTTCGACTACGTTCGCGCAGCCAGGGCATTGGGGGTCTCGGATCCGATGATAATGTTTCGCCACGTGCTGCCAAATGCGATGGTGGCGACTCTCACCTTCCTGCCCTTTATCCTTACGGCGTCGATCACCACCCTCACCTCGCTTGACTTCCTAGGCTTCGGTATGCCGCCTGGCTCGCCCTCGCTTGGCGAGCTTTTAAATCAGGGCAAGTCAAACATCCAGGCGCCCTGGCTTGGCTTCACCGCCTTCTTGGTCCTGGCTCTCATGCTCTCCCTTCTCATCTTCATCGGTGAAGCTGCAAGGGATGCTTTCGACCCGCGCAAGGGCGCTCCCGCGCCTGTGGCCGAAACAAGCGACGAAAGCGAAGAGGTTTGAGATGAAGGGCACGCTTCTCAGCGTTCGTGACCTCTCAGTCACCTTCTCCACTCCCTACGGCGACGTGGAGGCGGCCAAGGGGGTGTCATTCGAGGTAAATCGCGGGGAGACGGTAGCGCTGGTCGGAGAGTCCGGTTCAGGTAAATCCGTATGCGCCCTATCAATACTACAGCTGCTACCCTACCAACAGGCCCGCCACCCCTCGGGGTCGATACTCTTTGACGGCATCGAGCTGATGAAAGCGTCGGGCGCCACCCTAAGAGAGGTGCGCGGCGGGAGAATCGGAATCGTTTTTCAGGAGCCTATGACCTCTTTGAACCCCCTTCACAGGGTTGGGAGGCAGGTTTCCGAAACGCTTATTTTACATAAAGGGCTTAGCCAGGAGGCTGCTCGTGAACGCGTCCTTGAGCTCCTTGAAATGGTGGGAATTAAGGACCCGGCTGAAAAGTTCGACGCCTTCCCTCACGAACTCTCGGGCGGACAACGTCAGCGGGTTATGATAGCGATGGCGCTCGCCAACGAGCCTGATCTGCTCATCGCGGATGAACCTACCACCGCCCTGGATGTTACGATACAGGCGCAGATACTCTCCTTGCTTAAAGAGCTTGGGGTTAGATTTAATATGGCGGTGCTCCTGATAACACATGACCTCTCCATAGTTGAGAAGTACGCGGATAAAATTTGCGTCATGACGGAGGGAGAGATCGTCGAGAGCGGCTCAACGGCGGAGATCTTTGGGCGCCCGCGGCACCCTTACACGATAAAACTTCTCGGAGCCGAGCCGACGCCAAAGGCGGTTAAGGTTGAGTCGGATGCCGACCCCCTCATCGAAGGCAAAGGGGTAAAGGTATGGTTTCCTATCAAGCGGGGCCTCCTTAGGCGGGTTTCGGGGTACGTGAAGGCGGTCGAAGAGGTCGATCTGAAAGCGTATAGGGGGCGCACCTTGGGAATAGTGGGCGAATCCGGCTGCGGCAAAACAACTCTGGCCCTCGCCCTTGCGCGCCTTATACATTCCGATGGGGAGATAAGCCTGGGGGGCAAGGAGATTTCCCGCCTTGCCAAAGGGGAGCTAAGACCCCTCAGGCGAAGGATCCAGATTGTCTTTCAAGACCCATTCGGGAGTCTAAGCCCAAGGATGAGCGTGAGGCAGATCGTCGAGGAGGGGCTACTCGTACACAAGGTCGGCAAGAGCGCAGATGAGCGCGATGCGTTGGTGGTCGAAGCCCTGCGGGATGTTGGTATGGACCCCGATAGCCGCTTCAGGTATCCACACGAATTCTCGGGGGGGCAGCGGCAGCGTATTGCCATAGCAAGAGCGCTGGTGCTGAGACCTGAGGTGCTTATTCTGGATGAACCCACCTCGGCGCTGGATCGCTCCGTGCAAACCAGGCTCATTGAGTTACTTAGAAAACTCCAACATGAGCACAATCTCACGTATCTCTTCATCTCCCATGACCTCAAGGTTGTTCGGGCGCTCTCTGATGAGATTATCGTCATGCGGGAAGGACGAATTATCGAGCGGGGTTCCGCGAGCAAGGTCTTCGAGCACCCCAGTGAAGATTATACAAAGGAGCTCCTCGCTGCCGCCCTCTCTATGAAAGCACCTTTAAAAAACGGCGGTTAGCCTTTCCCCTTTTTCTATCGGGAAATAAGATGGCGCACCCTTTTTGGATTCCAAACTACGATGGCAGGCATGTATGCGGAGCGCTATCATTGTGATATAAGGGTGAAAACTCTCTTATAAAATAGGTTTGCCATGACAGTTATTGATTGCAACAAGCTCGCCTGCCCCGAACCGGTTCTAAAAACAAAAGCCGCCCTTGACTCAATCGAGGAGGGGGTGATTACAGTGATTGTAGATAACATGGCAGCGAAAGAGAACGTAACCCGCTTTGCGGAAGGCCAGGGTTGCACGGTATCACCCAAGGCGGCGGGTGAAGGCTGGGATTTGACCATAGCCAAGGGGTATGGCTGCGAGCTGCCCGATACAATGCCGGGGAGCTCTCCCGAAGCCCGAAACCTCCCGACGGCCATCCTCATACTCTCGGACAAAATGGGCGCCGACGACAAGTTGGGAGACGTGCTGATGAGAGCTTTCCTCTCAACACTCTCCAAGGCCACCATGCCGCCTGCGAAGGTGCTCTTTATGAATTCCGGCGTACTCCTAACCGCAGAGGGTTCCGAAGCTATTGAGGATATAGAAGCATTGGCCGTATTAGGCGTGGAGGTGTTAAGCTGCGGCACCTGTCTCGATTTCTTCGGAAAAAAAGATGATTTAAAGGTTGGCGCAGTGACAAACATGTTCGATACCGTCGAGACTTTGACCGAGGGTTACCGCGTAACAACGATTAGATAGGGGTCAGATGACAAAGAAGAGACTTACCCAACTTTCCGCCGCTTCAGGTTGAGGCGCTAAGACGGGGCCGGAGGTTCTGGCCGGGCTGCTCTTGAAGCTGGAGATTCCAGTCGACGACAGTGTGCTCATCGGGCTACACACCGGCGACGATGCAGGGGTGCGCCTTTTAGACGAGAGGACGGCGCTAGTCCAAACAGTCGATTTCATCTCCCCCGTCGTGGATGACCCTTACACCTTCGGGCAGATAGCAGCAGCAAACTCGCTCTCAGACGTATATGCAATGGGCGGCGCTCCAATAACCGCCTTGAACGTGCTCGCCTTCCCCTGCAAGGAGCTCTCGCGGGAGGAGGTCACTGCGATTCTTCAGGGCGGCGCGGATAAAGTCGCGGAGGCGGGGGGCGCTCTTTTGGGCGGGCATACCGTTGAATCGCCTGAACTATTTTACGGTCTCTCCGTTACAGGTCTCGTCGACCCCGCAAAGCTGATTTCAAACGCCAACGCACGCCCAGGCGACAAGCTCATCCTCACGAAGCCTTTAGGCGCAGGGATGGTCTCGACGGCGGTCAAGGGCGGCATGGCCTCACCTTCACATACTGCTGAAATGGTCAGATCCATGACCACCCTAAACAAAAAGGCCGCAGAAGCGATGTCCGCAGTGGGGGTCAGGTGCGCCACGGATATAACCGGCTTCGGACTCATCGGCCACGCGGCGGGAATTGCGAGGGAGAGCAAAGTATCGCTGATCTTCGAGTGGGAGCGCGTTCCCTTATTGCCGGGGGCGAAAGAGGCATTTTCACTGGGGATGGTCGCCGCCGGAGCTTACGCCAACCGTGAAAGGTGGCAGGGTGTAGTCGAGGTTACGGCAAAGAACCCTGAGGAAACGCTGCTCTACGCGGCGGACCCGCAGACCTCCGGAGGGCTCCTCATCTCGGTTGCGCCTCAAGAGGCGGAACGCCTACTTGAAGAGATAAAATCCACAGGCACGCCCGGGGCGGCAATCGTTGGCGAGGTGGCTTCCGGCGACGCGTCCCTTATAGTAAGGTGACTAAGAAAGCCCCCATTAAGAGGATTACGCCGGTCATTCTCTGCGGCGGCGAAGGCGCAAGGCTCGCCCCACTCTCCTCTCCTGAGCGGCCAAAGTATCTTCTAAAGGGGTGGAGTGCCCGCTCAATTCTACAAGAAACAATCCTTAGAGTCTCAAATGATGCATTATTCAACGAGCCGCTTCTTATAACTTCCAACCGCACTGAGGCGCTGGTAAGGGCCGATGCGGCAAAGGTAGCGGGAGCGCGGTTTACCCTGATGGCCGAACCGGTAGCCCGTTCAACGTGCCCGCCCCTTATAACCGCCGCCCTCCTCGCTTCACGAAACAAGGCGAACCCCCTCCTCCTGGCGCTACCGGCCGACCACTACATTGAGAGCTTGGAGATATTTATTGAGATTTTAAAGGTAGCCGCTCTGGAAACCGTCGTTGGCTAAGTTTCTCTTTTCGGGGTATTGCCAAAACGGGCTGAGACCGGATTCGGCTATATTGAGCGCGGCGAGACCGGTAGAGAGGGAGCCTCTTTCAGGGTGCGGGCTTTCCACGAAAAGCCTTCTCTAAACGTCGCTAAAGAGTACCTTTCTAGCGGGAGATATTTTATAAACTCCGGCATCGCGCTCTTTAGCGCGTCCACGCTGCTTGATTATGCGGAGAGTTACCTGCCGGAACTCCTTGGTCATGTAAGAACCGCGCTTTCCCACGATTCCAAACCCATCTTACGTCCTGCGTATGCGGCATGCAAAGGGGTCTCATTTGACAACGCGGTACTTGAGGGGGCTATCGATAAAAGGTGCTTTGAACTTAAAACGGGCTGGTCCGACCTTGGAACCATGGAGTCGCTAAGAGAGGCTGCAATGAGCTACCCCTCTGAAGTGGGGAGCCTCTTTAATGCCATAAAAGAGGGGCTTCCCCTTAATCACTTTATGACTTGATATAAAAAGGGCCCCCTTAAAGGGGCCCTTTGAATTTTATTTAATTGAGGAAAGCCGGCGACCCTGAAACATGCTTGTCGATAAAGCCAGAGAGTACAGCTAAATCTTCATCCTCCACATCGAGGAACTCAGCGCCCGAACAAACCTTCCCTTCATCATTTACGTAGTCGTACAGCACCTTGACTACAGCGCTGACCTCTCGTCCATTAAGGTTCAGGTAGAGCATAAACATACGCCCCACACCGATCTTCTCTTCTGTATAGAAGAGGCACCCGCCGAGGCCCAGCTCACCTACTCTGGCCCTCTCTGGCACGCCCCCCATTATCGGTGCGGAAATTTTAGCCTCTGCATCTGTCCTGATTCGTTGGAAGCGCCGTTTGGCCTCGAACATGGGGCTTTTACCTCCATCTAGCAAATTGCCGCAGCTGAATTATAACCCATGTATCAAGTCAAAACAAACCCACACTGCCGCGTACCCTTAATGGGAAGACGCCGCAAACCTTCTGGCCCCTTCGCGCCTCTTCAGGTATGCCTCTCTGGTGATCTGTATATCTTCAAGAAAGTGCTCAAGCTCTCGCATAAGAAGAGCTTGCGGGCCGTCACAGAGAGCTGCTTCCGGCCTTGGATGAAAGTCGGCAAGGATCATGTTGGCCCCGGCGATGATCCCCTGCGCCGCCGCGTGCTGTATATCAAGGAGGCCATCCGGCGCTAGCACCTTTTTTCCGACGGAGTGAGAAGGGTCTATACAGACAGGCAAGCGCGTCTGCCTTTTGACCACCGGCACATGTGCGAAATCAACCAGGTTGCGGTGTGGGTCGCCCAGGTTGGTCTTCATTCCCCTCAGGCAGAAGATGATGTTGTGGTTTCCATTTGATGCTATGTACTCACAGGCGTTGAGGGATTCTTCAAGGGTGATGCCCATCCCGCGTTTGAATAGCACCGGAAACTCCCGCTGCGCCCCTACGTGCTTTAGAAGCTCGAAGTTCTGCGCGTTTCTCGTGCCGATCTGCACCATCACCCCGGTGGGGTTGCCCGACTGTTCCAGCGCGTAGGATATCTCCGTCAACTGGCTTTCGTGTGTGATCTCCATAGCTATAACCTTGATATCGTACTTGCCCGCAAGTTCGAAAACGTAAGGCAAGCACTTCGCGCCGTGGCCCTGGAAGTCATAGGGCGAGGTGCGGGGCTTGTAGGCGCCCATTCTCGTCGTCTTGAGGCCGACCGCTTTTAACCCGCGCAGCATCATCTCAACGTGCTCACGGGTGTCGACCGCGCAGAGCCCGGCGAAGACGTTAAGGTTATCCTGGTCAAACCTTACCCCGTTGTATTCAAAACCCCCTACCTCGGTCTGCCCATCATGTCTGCCGATTATCCTATACTTGGAGTTTACGCGGAAAACCTTCTCGACGAAGGGCAGCTCGGCAAACGCTTCAAGGGGCACCTGGGTCGTCGGCCCAAATACATAGACCTCGCTGATCGTCTCGATAGTGCCCTTGACGTTGTGGGGGCTCAGCTTAAGGTCGGGATAACGCGTCGCGACCTTTTCAAGCTGCTCCATCTCCGGCATTCCGGGCTTGAAGCCCTCTTTCAAAATGATAATCACCTTCTGCTCCTCTCTTGACGGTTGCGCGGGATGCAGACACAAAAAAACGGCCACTGCATCTGCTCTCGCGTCTGCCAGTGGCCGTTTGACTTTGTGGTTTGATGTATTTAACGCTCTTTGGCTACACCTCCACCGGCCTGGCAGACTTCATAAAGAAGCCCCAAAAATAAAACCGGCTAAAAAAGGAGTAGCTAAACGCGTTGGTCATTTAAAATCCTGTAATTTCTTTTTCAGGCTCTTATTTATATAACCCGCCAGTATTAAAGGCAAGTTAATATCGTATTAATGTCTCGGGATTGTCTTCTTGTGGCTCTTCATCATTTTTTTGGCGTGTCCCTCTACTCCAAGCTCACGAATTTGAAGAATACACGCGGCCCTGTCGGAGTTTTGGAAAAACCCGTAGAGCTTTGAAAAGAAATTGTTGAACTTGCCGCAATCCCGGGGGGTCGTAAACTCAACGCATTCAGCGCAGGTGCGATAATCCAGATAAGCGCAGCACTCCCTGACTTTACACCATGTTGCTTTTACGTTCTCCTTGCACCCCTTGCACTTTTCATCAAGGAATGAGCGACAAGCCGAGCAGACAAGCCCGCAGGCGGCTACAATTGAACCGTTTGCCGGCTGCTCCTCCAAGAAAGCGCGGTGGCGCGGGTTAACAGCGTCTTCACCCCAGATCTCTTCTATACGAACCTTTACTTTGAGCGCATGGGTGTTAGTTGCGGAGAGCAGTTCGTCACGGACCTCTCCCCCCTTGTCGCTATGCTTCAGGAAGAGGTTGAATATCTTACCCTCTATCAATGAGGTCTCAAGATTTAGCGCAGCCTCAAGTGCGCTTCGAAGTGAAAGTTCACCCTCCTCTGCCATAGCTTTCAGTTCGCTGAGCTTCTCGATGGTCTGCCTGATCTGCTCGGGGTCAATTCCGGTGGCGTCCACCTTTACATTCCCCTCTTCAACCCCCTCCTTTAGCGCCAATATCCACTGCTGGTGTTGGTCCTCTTCGTGGGCAAGGTCCACCCAGAAGTTCTCCTCTTCCACGAACTGCCTTGAAAATGCGCGGTAAAGGTCACCGACACTTAACTCAAGGTCAGCGAAGAGCATTAGGGTTTCGACATCACCTGAACGCATACGGCCTCCAATGTTCAAAAATACAGCAAAGAATATCTTCCGTAAAAGCAGCAGCCTCTTTATACATACGCCATTATATCAAAAGGGGGTACATCAGGAGAAACACTGAGTCCAGGGATTTGATCATTATGGGTATTATCTTGTTTTTGTGTGCAATACCGTTAACATAGGGCTATATGTGAAAATTAATATGTAAAGCTCCGCATGTTGGTGCTTTTGGAGGCCGCCGTTATGGTAAAAAAACTGGGAGAACTATTACTTGAGCACGGGCTCCTGACTCCCGGGCAGCTCAAAGAGGCGATGGTGGAGCAGGAACACACCGGCGCCAAACTTGGAGACGTTATCATCCGCAGGGGGCTGCTTAAAGTCGAGGATATAGAGGAGGTGCTCTCCAGGCAGTTCGCTACCCCATCCCTAAACCTGGCTAACTACATGCCCAGCCCAGAAGTGCTTTCGCTCATTCCCGAATGGTATGTGCGGGAAAATCTCGTGGTCCCGGTTTCATTAAAAGAGAAGACTCTGACCATAGCGGTGGCGGACCCCCGTGACTTTAGAATAATCGACGAGCTTGGTTTTATGACCGGCAAGCGTATCTCCCCCGTGGTTGCCGCGATATATTCTTTAAAGGAGGCGATCAACGGCTTTTATGGTGAGCCGACCGACGGCTTTGAAGAGGAGCTAGAAGAGGGCAAGGAAGTCAAACTTGCCAGAAGTTATAAAAGCTATGCCGATATAAAGCTCCCGGAGATATTTTCCGGTATTGGTTCGCTCCCAAAAAAAGACGCGCTCAACGCCCTACTGAAATCCGCGGACTCAGGGCGATTCAGCCATCTGCACTTCTTCAGGAACGGCAGCCAGATTACGGTGAAGATAAGGCGTAGCGGAAGGCTTGAGGGTTCCTTCAAGCCCCCTGTGCATCCTGCCATGGATCTGCTTCAATTCATAAAATCAAAGGCAGGAGTTCTCACCCGCGAAGGGGATCCCTTCAAGGGAACATTCAGGATCCACCATGGCGAGGTATGGTTCAGCGTCAGCATTTCAGGCATGCCCGTTGAGGGAGGAGAGCACATAGTCCTGGAGCTCTCAAGGGCTAAGAACGGGCCGGACCTGCCGCTAAAAGACCTCGGGATGACCTCCAAAATGCTCGCCGCGTACAGGGGGTCGCTAAAAAGAGATTACGGCCTCTTTCTCTACGTAGCCCCAATTTTAAGCGGCACAACCACCACGATGCACGCTACCCTTAACGACGTAAAATCTCGCTTTGGCTTGGCAATGGCTTACGAAGCGCCAGTGAAAGACTTCCTGGAAGGGGTGATCCAGATAGACCCCTCTCAAACACCTCACCTTGACCCTGTGGAGGGGTTGCGGGTGCTACTATCTCAAGACGCCGACCTTATCCTCATAGGAGACATCTCCTCGCCTGAAGCCATGCGCGCGGCGATACAGGCATCGCTTGGCGGTGCTCTGGTGCTCGCTCGCGCCAAAGACACCAGCCCCTTTAACTACATCTTGAGAATGGCAAGGGCCGGCATCTCGCCAACTTTGATGGCATCAGCGATAGTGGGCATCATGGGCCAGCGTCTGCTCGACCGGCTGTGCCCGCATTGCAGCAGAGATTACGTGCCTACCACAAGGGTCAAGGAAGAGCTTCAAGAGATAACCGGTCTATCCTCACCTCAACTGATGAGAGCCTCAGGCTGCAAAGAATGTGCTAAAACCGGGAAACTTGGCAAAATCGCAACCTTTGAGTTGATAACCAATACAAAGCTGCTCCAAAAGATAATCATGGAGGAGATGGATGATGCCAAGGTAAGGGAGTTGGCGGCAAGGGAGGGGATAAACCTCATACACTATGACGCTGCGACAAAAGCTGTCGAAGGGCTCGTTTCATTTGAACAGGTAAAGGGAACCATTTAAATTTCTCACCACCGGAAATAAAAAAAGACCGGGCAAAAATGCCCGGTCTTTTTAATCGTCGGCTTTAAATACCTAGTAGACGCGCAGGTACTCGTCAAGCTCCCAGTCGGTTACAGAGATCCGGTAGGCATCCCACTCTTTATTCTTGGCTTCTACATACTTCTCATAGATGTGATTGCCCAGAGCCTCACGGCTTATGGGATTAGCTACGAGCTCGTCAATAGCCTCGCGGAGGCTGGCGGGCATCGAGGCGATACCGGCGGCATCCTTCTCGTCCGGGGTCATCGCGAAGATGTTGGAGTCGGTTGAGGGCGGCGCCTCAAGCTTGTTGACGATACCGTCAAGGCCTGCCTTGAGCATCATCGCGAAAGCGAGGTAGGGGTTGCAAGTCGGGTCGGGGCAGCGGACCTCGACGCGGGTGGACATGCCACGGGCGGCGGGGATGCGGATGAGAGCGCTGCGGTTTGACGCTGACCATGCGACGTAAACGGGCGCTTCGTAGCCGGGCACAAGGCGCTTGTAGGAGTTTACGAGGGGGTTTGTGACCGCCGCGAAAGAGCGGGCGTTCTTCACGATGCCGGCGATGTACTGGCGCGCGGTCTCGGAAAGCTGAAGTTCTGCGCTGTCATCGAAGAAGGCGTTGGAGCCGTCAGCTTTGAAGAGGGACTGGTTGGAGTGCATGCCGGAGCCGTTGATGCCAAAAACGGGCTTGGGCATGAAGGTCGCGTGAAGACCGTACTTGCGTGCGATGGTCTTGACAACCCACTTGAAAGTGACGGTGTTGTCGGCGCAGGTTAGTGCATCGGCATATTTAAAGTTGATCTCATGCTGGCCTTCGGCGACCTCGTGGTGGGAAGCCTCAATCTCGAAGCCCATCTTCTCCAGAGTCTCTATAATCTCGCGGCGGCAAGCGATGCCGTTGTCCTCGGGGTCGACGCTAAAGTAGCCTGCGACGTCGTGAGTGATGGTGGTGGGAGCGCCCTCATCCATCTCGAAGAGGAAGAACTCACACTCGGGACCGACGTTGAAGGAGGGGAAGCCGAGGTCGGCGGCCTCTTTCAGGACCCGCTTGAGGTTGACGCGGGGGCAACCCTCGAAAGGGGTCTTACCGTCTGAGCGGTATACGTCGCAGATGATACGTGCTGCGGCGCGGCCGTCGACTGAGCGCCAGGGGAGCACGGTGAAGGTATTGTAATCGGGCTTCAGGTACATGTCAGACTCGTTGATGCGTACGAAGCCGTCGATGGAGGAACCATCAAACATCATCTCACCATCCAGAGCCTTGTTGATCTGGCTGCGCGGAATTGCGACGTTCTTCATAAAACCGAAGATGTCCACAAACTGAAGGCGGAAAAAGCAGACGTTATCCCGCTCGATGATTTCAAGAATCTGTTCCTTTGTCATTGCCTCTCTCCTTCTTGGTCACTGACCGTTTTCGAGTAAATACATTTTTGTATTTACCGCAGAGTTTGAACTACAATATTGTAACCTTTTGAAAATTAATTTGTGCTTTCCAGCACAGCGCCCGCCACGAAAATCCCTTGTTTTACAGGCTATAAACGTTTCGGCGAGGCTGCCGCCATATACGTGCTGCAAAGTCTCAGCTTGTTTCTGCAACCTACGTGCCAATTTGGCTAATTCAGATGACTTGAAATTGTCGTTAAGGGAGGTCCAAATATTTAAAATCACCTCTGAACTACGTAGCCGCTTCAAAGTTCTGGAAAGGTAAAATAGAGAGCTCTATTTCTTACTTTGTAAGTGAGCATTGTGGAGAACTTGAGTCGTCAATCAAAAAACCGCCAGCAGGCAAAGCATTTTCTCGCGTCCGCGCATAAGCTATTGAAATAACAGGGGTTATTCGCTTGCACAAAATTTGTTCAAATTGGCATTCACCCCTATCCGGCCACGTTGAATGCCGCAGCATAGCGAAAACACCACAAGTTATCCACAGCTCTTTGTGGAGTACCGCCAAGAGCTTTTTCAAGAGTAGCATTTATTACCAACTCCGCTACTCCAACGCGTCAAGCTCCCTGGTCGGCTCAACGGTATATCTGCCCACAATTTTTACCCGCAGCCGCTCATAGAGGTAGTAAAGGGTCGGCACCACCCCAAGGGTAAGAGCTGTCGAAACCACCAGGCCGAAAATTACTACTACCGCCATTGACTGCCAATATTGTGATGATTGGGAGTCGTATTGGTATGTAAGGTTGGCAAAATCCAAACTGAACTTTAGGGCCATCGGCAAAAGCCCTAGGACAGTTGTGATAGCGGTTAGGAGGACTGGTCGCAGACGAATCATCGATGCAGTGACTACAGCCTCCCTGACCGGAAGGCCCTTTCGCTGGAACTGGCGAATAGCATCCAAAAGGACAATGCCGTTGTTTACGACGACACCTGCGAGAGAAATAACCCCTATACCGCTCATGATTATCCCGAAAGGCTTCTGGAAGATCAAAAGGCCCAAAAAGACACCGATGAAGCTGAGAATCACTGAGCACATGACTATTGAGGGCACGGCGATGGAGTTAAACTGCACCACCAGAACCATACATATCGCAAAGATCGCAACTATGAAGGCATTGGAGAGAAATTCCGTCGCCTTATCCTCCTCCTCGGCGGCACCGCTGAAACGGTGTGTAACGTCAGGCGGGAAGGTGTAACCAGCTACCTTCGCCTGAAAGGCACGCCTCACATCCGCATCGGCGACTACCCACGGCTCCACATCGGATTGCACTTTTAGGACACGCTTTCTGTCAAGATGCTTTATCTGCACCGGTCCCGGAACCAGATTCGCCGTAGCCACAGATGTTATCGGCACCGAGCCGCCCATGCCGTTGGAAATTGAAACCGACTTTATCTTCCTGGTATCCAGCCGGTACTCTTCAGGCAGGCGGACAACGATGTCCTGCTCGTCATCGCCATGCCCGAAAGTTCCGCTTTTAAGGCCTCCGACCACCATTTGCAGCGAAGAGGATACCGTAGCCTGATCCAGACCGACCATCGCAGCCCTTGGCTTGTCAACGTCCCACTCAATAGTCGGCTGGGCGGTGGCAGCGTCGTCAAAGGGGCGGACTACGCCGTCGGTCTCCTCCATCAGCGTCTTCATATCGCGCACGACCGCAGTCATCTCACCGAAATCATCCCCGAAAATCTCAATCGCCACCGGCTTGCCCGTCGGAGGGCCATCCTCAGGCTGAATCACTTCGTATTCAGCTCCGAAGAGTGGGCTGGCGACCCTATTGCCGGAGGCGTCAAGCCCCTCGATCCTGTTTCTTACTGCAGTCATTGTAAGGTTTGACGATTCGGTGCGTTTGCCTCGGTCCACGAATTCGATTCGCAGCGAGGCCGGTCCCGATTGTTGGCCCGCCTTGAGGCCCACGGTTACGCCCACATGCTTTAAATTCTCTACGGGTCCGGTAAACGGCGCTCCGGGAGCGCCGAGGATACGCTCCTCCGCCAATTTGGCGAAATGATCGTTGGCGGAGAGGGAAGTACCGTCAGGGGGCGTAATGGATACCACCAACCTGTCCGGCTCCAAAGAGGGGAAGAACTCGACCCCTTTACCATATAGCCCCTGCGTTACCACAACCGCGATGAGCATTAAAAAGGCTGTTACCAGCGTCCAAACAGGCCTGGCAAGTATTACGTCAAGGAAAACTCCGTAAATACGGGCTAGAGGGTATGTCGGCTTTTCCGTCTCCGGGTCGGAGAATTCGCCTGCCCCCCTCTTTACCCTCATACAGAGAGATGCAAGCGTCGGGTTTATCACCAGCCCGACAAAGAGCGAGCTCGTGAGGACGATTATTACTGTGATAGGCAGGTAACTCATAAACTCGCCTATGACGCCGGGCCAAAACGCTACCGGCGCGAAAGCCGCAACGGTAGTCGCCGTGGAAGCGATAACCGCCCACCCGACCTCGCTGGTCCCCTGAAGCGCGGCTTTTACCCTGGGCATACCCATAGCGTGATGCCTGTAAATATTCTCTATTATGACAATGGCGTTATCGACCAGCATGCCAAGCGCCAGAATAAGCGAATAGAGGATCATGTTGTTAAGGGTATAGCCCATCAAATTGATTACGATGATGGAGAGGAGCATGGAAAAGGGTATCGCCATAGCGACCAGGATTGCATTCCTAACGCCCAGGCCAACAAAGATCACCGCAAGGACCAGCAGCAAAGAAGTCCCAATTCCATTCTCCAAATCCGCGACCGTATCGCGCACCTCCTTGGAGAGGTCCTGCACAATAACCATGTCAACGGAATCAGGAAGCTCGAAGGTATCTACAACCTTGTTGCAGCGCTCAACGAGGTCGAGCACGTTTGCCCCGGTCTTCTTGGAGATCATTATTGAAATCGCACGCTTGGGCTCAACATACTTACCGATTGACGAGCCGTCGCCCGCCTGGAAATTATAGAGCCTCGCCCGCGAGTCCTCATCCTCGAAGGAGTAGCGGACCAACGCCACATCCTTCATGAAGATAGGCGTCCCGTCAGCCCCGACACCTATAACGAGGTTGAAAATGTCAGCGACGTTTTTAAACTCGCCGGGGGCGCGCATCACAAGCCTATTCTCCGGGAGGTCGGAAGCGCCTACGGAGACATTCCTGTTTGTGCCCCGCAAGATACCCTTAACTTGCGCCAGCGTAAGGTTGTAGTAGTGAAGTCGCTCGGGATCTACTTCAATAAGTATCTCGCGCTCCCTGCCGCCGTGCACCTTGACGTCGAGCACCCCCGGTAGAGTTTCCAGCTCGTCCTGTATGCGCTCAGCGAGGTCTTTGAGCTCTGAGAGCGCCAAGTTGTCATCGCCCGTAAGGTTGTAGATGAGGATCGGAAAGAGCTCGGCCAGGGAGAGCTCCTCGACAATCGACTCTTCCGCCTCCTGAGGCAAGTCACCCTTCGCCGCGTCAACGGCATCCTTGACGCGCCTTAGCGCATCCTCCATCTCGACCTCGGCGTCAAACTCCATCATTACCACGGATAGGGATTCGGAAGATGTCGAGCGCATCTCCTTTAACCCCTCCACGTTTGAGAGCTCAGTCTCAAGGGGGATGGTGACGGAGGTCTCTACATCCTCCGGGTTCGCGCCATCCAGAACAGTGGTCACCATAACGTTTGGGATGGTGACCTCCGGGAAATCCTCACGGGGAAGGTTCATATATGTGGAGGCGCCAATTAAAAATATCCCCAGGCAGAGGACCAGCACCGCCATGAAATGTTTTAGGGAAAAACGCGTAATTATCAATTTCAGCCCTTTATAAGCCGCTGCCCATAAGTTCACCGTCCTTAACGACTATATTCACCTCTTCGCCGGAGACGACGCCCTTCCAGCCGCTTACTACAATTAAGTCACCCTCCGCCAACCCCTTACCTACGTGCAGTTCATCCTCACTAACGGAGATAGGCTCAACGGGCCTGGATAAAGCTATGTTTTCACCAGCGCGTTCCTCTATGACAAAGACACGGGCTCCCTTGTCGGTCACCTGCACCGATGAAACCGGTATGACGACAGCGTCGGGATAATGGAGGAAAGCTATGTCGGCGCGCCCGACGATCCCGTCTTTCAGCGAATTTGAAGGGTTGTCCGCCTCAATCTCGACGGGGAAAGTGTGAGACCCCTTGTCGGCTGAAAGCGCGATTCGGACTATTTTTGCGTCAAGGGTAATTCCTTCACCCGCACCGCCGGTAAGCTTGGGGAGACCCGGTATTGTAATGGAGACGCGCGACAGTGGCTCCGCGCCCAAACCCTTGGCTTCCGCAAGGTTTGTACCGCCCGCCTCTTTCCCGAGGAAGGCAATATACCTGTCAGGCACATCCACGATTGCATGAACCTTGCTAAGGTCAAAAATTCGAGCCACCACCTTGCCCGCCGGCACGAATTCCCCGGCCTCAAAAAGGTGCTCCTCAACCTTCCCGGCGACCGGAGCGTATAGGGTGTGGTTGTCGATGTTTATCTTCGCCGCCTCAATGGACGCGCCGATCTCCTTGACCTGCGCCTCCGCCAGGGTCAGGTTCGCCTTTGCCTGCTCAAGCACCGCCTCCGCAGCGCGCGCGCCTATAGTTGCCCGTTCGCGTCCGTCTTCGACGCTCTTTACAGCGAGCTCCGCCCTCCTGGCTCCATCACTCGCTTTGTCCAGGGAGGATTGATCTATAACGCCCTCGTTAAAGAGATTCTCTATTCTGTGAAGTTCAGCCATAGCCAGGTCGCGAGCTGATTTAGCCGAATTTATATCAAGCTCAATAGCAGCGGCATCCCTCTTTGCCTTCTCAAGCGAAGCCTGAGCGGCGTCAACGCCACCCCTTGCGGCGGCAACCCTGGCATCCGCCGAATCAAGGCGGGCATTTAGCTCATCAAGACCGGCCCTCGCCGCAGCTGAATCCAGCGCTGCCACCGGCGCGCCCTTCTTCACGGTTGCGCCTTCTGAAACGAACCATTTCTCGATGATGCCGCCGAACCTAGGAGAGACCTCTCCCGAGCGAAGGGCCTCAATACGCGCGGGCAATGTAAGCCCATCATCATAGGGGCGCAGCCTGACCGTCATCACCTCAACGTTGGCGAGCCGCCTAACCTTCGGCGGGGGAGCGGGCTTTTCCCTATTAGCGCCAACAATTATAAGAGAGGCAATTAATACAATAAGAGCTAGAGGAAGTGCCCATAGGAGCCATCCTCTTCGCCTTGACGGCTTAACTTTATCCATGATTTTTAACCGACCCTGAAGAATTTACCAGTGGTTGACGATAAGGTTCTGTGAGGCAGGTAGAATTCTACCCTCCTTCGCATGATCTTTGTAGGAAAAATTTGTACACCTTAATGCACTTAAAACGTCATATTCTGCAAGAGATCAACATCTTGCGGCGTATGTTTTTGTGTTTCACAATGTTCGCTACTTTGGCATAATCATTGGATGAAGTTGATAGCCATAATTTGCGGCGCTGCTATTGGAGCCTCCGGAAGGTACTTTTTAAGCGGGTGGATCTCCTCCTCGGCTAGGGCTAACTTCCCTTGGGGAACACTTGCAGTAAACCTGCTTGGTTGCCTCGTGATAGGACTTTTGTGGGGGATGGGTGAGAAAGCCGATTGGTCCCCGCTGATACGCTCCTTTCTCTTTATAGGCATACTCGGCTCATTCACTACCTTCAGCTCCTTTGGGCTTGAGACAGCGCACCTCTTGATGGCGGATATGCCGGGCAGCGCATTAATTTATGTCGCAACCTCCAACCTGGGAGGATTTGCAATGGTTTGGGCGGGAATCACCGCCGGCAGCGCAGGCAGTTGAGCGCAGCCTTTGATTTTGTGAGGGATATGTTTTGAGACGTTTGCTCCTTGCTTTCCTACTCTTACTGCCAATTGCCGTTTTAGCAGCAGAGGAACCGCTCCCCCCGCTCTCCGACTACCTTGGCTCTGAGGGCTGCAAAAAGTGTCACGAAAAGATGTATGACGGCTGGAAGAGGACTTATCACTCCAGCGCGGTTCAGGATGCGAAAAAGAACCCCGACGCCATCCTCGGCGATTTCACACAGAAAAACATAGGCTTCAAAAAAGAGGACATCGAATACACAATCGGCGCCCACTGGAACCAGCGATACATGAAGAAGATCGGCGACGACTACTACGTTTTGCCCAAATCCTGGTCAATTTCTAGCCGACGCTGGGAAGCCTACAATGTTTGGGGATGGCGCAAAATGCCCTACTCCAAATACTGTATCGGGTGCCATGTGACCCGCTATGACTCCAAAGACGGTTCCTTCGTTGAGCACACCATAGGGTGTGAATCATGCCACGGCCCGAGCCGAGCCCATGCCGAATCAGGCGGCGAGGTGCCCTCCATCAACCCCAACGAATTGGGGGCGGTGGATATGGAGATGATCTGCGCCTCCTGCCACGTCAGGGGGATGGACAACAGCGGCGAATACCACTTCCCGGTGGGATATGTTCCCGGCAGGAAACTCTCCGACTACTACACGCCACAGAAGATGGAGGAGGGCGAAGCCGTAGAGACCGCCATCTTGAGAGAATTCAGAGCGTGGTGGGGCAACGCGGGAGAGAACTCCACCGAATGCGAGGTATGCGGAATATATAACGAAAGGGAAGATGAGAAACCTAAATCAAAGAACGACTATTGCCTGAGCTGCCACAAATTCGGCGATGATTACTACAAGCACAATAACCATTTAAAAGAGACCGAGCTTGAGTGCTTCGACTGCCACAAGAAGGTCTCTGTGGATATTGAAGAGGAAGAGAGTGAGGACGTGCATTCAATCTCCTACTTCCTCGTACACAAGAAAACCTGCTATGACAAGGATTACTCAAAAGCGTGCCTCGACTGCCACGACACATGGACAGAGGACATCGCAAAGGACCACCTCTCCAAGTGGCGCGGAAGAGAGACTATACACGAATAGACCACCGAACCGGGTGGTGATAGATTTATAGGGGGCCGTCGATGAAGCGGTCCCCTTTTTCAGTTATAATTTTGAAAAGTCATATTCCAGCTGGAGCATAAAGGTCATGATAAAAATAGCAGCCTCGGTAATATCAGCGCTTTTTCTCACCACCGCCATCGCAGCCGATACCGTATCCCTCGACAACCCAAGGGAGCGCTACATTAAAAACGTAGCGCAGCTTACCTTTGACGGAGACAACGGCGAGGCGTACTTCTCATGGGATGGGAAGAAGCTTATTTGGCAATCCAACCGCGGGGGGGAGGCTTGCGACAAGATTTGGACCATGAATATAGATGGCTCGAACAAAGAGATGGTCAGCCCCGCCTATGGTGCGCACACCTGCTCCTTCTTTTTGCCTGGTGACGATAAGATAGTATTCTCATCGACCGCCGACATCTCGGAGAGCTGCCCGGAACGGGTAAAGATTCCCGGCAAACACTACGTATGGGGCCTTTATCCATACGACATAATGGTCGCCGACGCAGACGGCTCCGCCAGAAAAAATCTCACCGCCGACAACCCTGACTATGACGCCGAACCGGTTGTCTCCTCCGATGGGAAACGTATCGTTTTCGGCTCCAAACGAGGTGGGGACTTCAACGTTTATACGATGGATATTGACGGCGGCAACGTCAAAAAGCTCACCGATACTTACGGTTATGACGGCGGGCCCTGGTGGTCGCCGGACGGTACTATGATCGCGTGGAGGGGTTGGCATCCCGAGAACGATGAGGAAAAAAAGCTTTGGGCTGATGCGATGGAGGGCAACTACATAGTGCCCGTTCCTCTGGACCTCTGGGTTATGAATAGCGACGGCAGCGGCAAAAGACGGCTTACGGACAACGGCGCAACGAACTGGGCTCCCTCATGGCACCCCGATGGCAAGCGGCTCATCTTCAGCTCAAATATGGACGATTGGCACGACGACCTTGGTAGCTTCGGCCACAATTTCGAGCTCTATATGATAAATATTGACGGCACCGGGCTGCGAAGGCTTACCTATAACGACTCCTTCGACTCCTTTCCCATGTTCTCGCCGGATGGAAAAAAGCTGGCATGGGGAGCCAACAGAAACCCCCAAAAGCCTCGCGCTACAGACATCTTCATAGCGGACTTCGTTGAGTAAAATTCCAAGCCGCTCTTAACGCGCGGCAGCCCGTACGACGGCGCTCATCTCTTTTTCACCGCGCAGCCACCTGAGGGAGACCTCTTCGCCTACTGAGAGAGCCTTCATTATCTCCGAGAGTGATTTCAGGTCACCAACAGGTTTGTTCGCCAAAGCTATGATGACATCACCGGAGAGGATGCCCG
The DNA here is from genome assembly GCA_002869005.1 of Deltaproteobacteria bacterium. Classification (GTDB taxonomy): domain Bacteria; phylum Desulfobacterota; class Deferrisomatia; order Deferrisomatales; family BM512; genus BM512. Next base: position 3,056 of record PKTU01000140.1, on the reverse strand, counting down.
CCATCTCGGCGGGTGACCCCTCGGAGACCGACGCAACCTTCACGCCCTCGCCCTCCCAGGCGAAATCGGGCACCGTGCCGAGGCTCACCCTGCGTCTCTCCGTCTCCACCTGGGAATGGCCTACAGTTGGACTCTTTGGTTCACCTGCTCCCTCAAGGAGCACAGTAAGCTGCTCTGCCCGCCCCGCAAGGTACTCCACGGCCTCCTTCGCGACCTGCGCGACCCCCACCATCCCATCATAATCCAGCTTGTCGGCGGTATCGCCGACAGAGTGATAATCGCCGTTTGCCCCTGTAAAGAGCTGAACCGCTGGAACCCCCACAGCGTTAAATGACGCTTGATCACTTGAGCCGAAGTCCTTTGAGACCGATTCTACGCTTACGCCCGTGACAAAGCCCGCGCCCATGAAAATGTGCACCCACTCGCGGGCGGAGCCCGCGCCGAGGATCAGGAGCTTGCCGTCTCCCAGATGGCCCACTGTATCCACATTGACCATCGCATATATGCCCTTGCCACCGGCGAAGCCGCCCTCCCTCAGCATATATTTGGAGCCCGCGCGGTCAATCTCCTCTCCGCCAAAAGCGGCAAAAAGTATCGAGCGGTCGCTGCCTGCCTCCGTGAAGTAACGGGCAAGCTCAAGGAGCACCGCTACGCCGGAAGCATTATCGTCCGCACCTGGGTGCAAACGCCCCTCGTTGCCGCTTCTGACATCCGGCCAGCCGTAACCAAGATGGTCGTAGTGCGCGCCCACCACCACATACTCATCCTTTAACTTGGGGTCTTTACCTTTTATGACGCCTAATACGTTTTTAATGGCCCCTTTTTTACCCTCGGCGCCGCTTTCAGTGAATTCCTGTAGGAATCCATCGTCACCGGCCGGCTCAAGCCCCGCATCCTTAAACTGCCCTGCCAGATACTCCGAGGCGCGGGCCAAACCTTCGCTGCCAAAGCCTCGCCCCTCGAAGGTGGGGGAAGAGAGTAGCTCCACTGACTCACGCATCCTCTTTGATGAAAAGAGCGGCGGGATAGTAGCCAACGGCGCGCGCTTCGGCAGCTTGCCTATAGCCGCATCCTGAGCGAAATAATGTGTCAGCGGCGAGCCCACCGCAGGCCAACGGCCTTTGGCTATATTTACCGGCTCTCCGCCCTCAAAGCCCAGATAGCTGTATTTATGATAGTGGGGCAGCTTTCTGGCAAGCCCCTCCATAGGCAAGGTGGAGTCAGCAGCTAAAAGTGCGATATAGCTTGCTGAATCGTCGCTGCGTTTGGCGGTGACGACGATGGAGTGTCCTTCTCGTGGGACAGTGGCGTAGCCCATGTCGCTCTCCTCCTCTCTGAGGGTTAGAGCGTATGGGGCTGCCTCCGCCTCGAATTTCTCCCTGAACAGGTTCTCCCAACCCATGAGCCATACGCTTCCATCCTTGGGCAGCCCATCCACCTCTGAATCGAGGAGCGTCACAGCCTCTCCCTCCACGGAGGCGGAGAGCTTGTCCGCCAAGGCCAGATAGCCATCAAGCAGCTCTTCACCGGCCCCGGAGGGCAAGATGAATGTGAGTTTTTTCGAACCGAAAAGCCCCGAGAGGGCGGGTGGCGTCTCCGAGGAGTCGAGCAATCTAAAGAGGTCAAACTCAGGGTCTGCATCGACCCTTAGGGGAGATCCGTTCACGTCAATTGAGAAGGGTGTGCGCTCACCCGAAACGGACACCTTTTGATAAAGCACATCGTCGCCGGTAGTCACCGCTATTTTAAGGTCGAAGTCATATAAATCTCCCTGGCGTTGACGTATGACTCCGCTTACCGCGCCATCCGCCGCCTTCACCTCTTCAATCTCAATTGAAGGCGCGCCTGGCCGCTCAACCCACTGGTGAAAAAACCACCCCAGGTCACTGCCATAGACCTCGGAAAACACACGTTGCAAATCGCTCCAGGAGGCTCTCTTCCAAAGCATCTCCGAATAGAATTTCTCAAGCGCCTTTTTAAAGAGCTTGTCTCCGACGAGGTCGCGGAGCATGTGGAAAGTCATAAGAGCTTTGCCGTAGCCAAGCGCTTCGGAAGCCGCGCTGTGTCGAGAGACAAATGAAGTAAGTGGCGAGTCCTGACGCTCCGCGACGTAATCGGCATACTTTTGCAGGGTCGACTCCCGGTAGCTGTGCCCCATACCCGACTGCTCGCTCATAAGGTGGTCGGCAAGGTAGGCGGTTAGCCCCTCCGCCCAATTTCCGCTGCCATACTCGATATAGACGGAGTTGCCCCACCAGTTGTGAAGTATCTCGTGTGGGTACGAGGTCCTCAAAATAAAGGGTAAACGTACCACCCTCGGGCCCAGCAGGGTGAAGGAGGGCATACCGAACCCCGTCTCCCAAAAATTCTCGACCAACGCAAATTTGGAGAAGGGATAGGTGCCGATAAGGCCCTCATACATCTTCACATAGCGCGCAGTCGAATCGAGATATTTATTGGCGAGAGCTTCGTCCGGGCTCCTTAAGTAGGCCTCTGCGGTGAAGCCCTCTTCGGCAAGTTCATAACGATTAAAGGGCGCGGCTACAAACCAGATATCATCCTGTCCGGCGTCTGAGGTCCATCCTATTACATTTTTTTCAGGGGCCTCGCGCCTTCCCTGGCTGACGCAATCCCACCCTTCGGGGAGCGTTGCCTCAAGTTCAAAGGTTACCAGCTCATCTCTGTCAAATAGCGGGAGCCAGAGGGTTGAGAAGGAGAGCACCGCGCCCTCCGCAGATATTATTCCCGGCGTCGATTTAAAGCCCCGGGCGTACTCCCTGCCTGCCGAGGAGGGTGGATGGTAAATCTCTCCGCCGTAGTTTACGGTGAAGCTTTCAGCTCCATCGCTCAACTTGACCCTATATTTTGCGCGCCAAGGTGGTGCGTCCTCCTCACTTTGCGCCAACTCCTCGACCTCTCCGCCCTCAACCTCGGGAGAGAGGCCACGGTGTAGCAGAAAGCTCACCTCACCCTCCCCTTGCGGACGGGTTATCGTGTCAGAGACTCTGAGTGAACGTGACGAGGGGTCGAGAGTCAGCGAAATTATGTGGTGCGTT